>NUMR01000164.1 GCA_002578045.1 Bacillus cereus | reverse complement strand
CGATTGGTGAGGGCTAATCATCAGTGGGGGATGGACAAAACCCACACTGATTAAAGTTTCACTTTATTTTAGAAGAAATACTAATGATATTTCCCAGCAATTATAACCTTTCTTGAAAGGGATTAATGTACCAGATTTATTAAACTTATGATTCATGATGGACCGTTCCATATATTAGTATAAAAAATCTATAAAGTAGGCAATTGTACATTTTTAGTTTATGTAGATTAGATAAATATGTGTCTCAATAAATATGTTCTTGTTTTCTTTAGGGACTTCTTCCTGATAAATAATATAAAACCCCATTTAATACATTTTATTGCGTATATAAGGCAACGCTTCAGTTGTTCTCTCATTTCCTCTTTTGCAATTGGTTTTGGTACTTTGTTAAAATCGTAGCGCAATATTGAACTACCTATAAAAATAAATATATTAAATTTTAACTTGATAGTGAGGAAGGGAAAAAACTATTAAATAAAACTAATAAATTCGTCCAAGCATTATTCTCAAAATTAAATATAATATTTATAAAAATTATCAAAGGAGTTTTGTGTATGGAAAATCTGAGTGGTAAACCTTATGTAAATACAGAAGAAGGTGTGTATACTTCTATAAAATTACAGGCGATTACGGATCAGGCTTTTCGCGTTCCGGTATTTTTAAGTACATCAAACACTCTTAATCAATTACAACAACAGTTTTTAGATCGTCTTATTTTAGAATTAGAAAAAGTTCTATTATTTCCTAGAACCGTTCCACGTAGTGATTTATATCCTGAAACACCACTTACAAATATAAGGAGAGTAGTTTTATCCAGTTATGGTATGGTTGCAGTGAATTTTCAACGTTTCCTTGTACAGGGTATTCAAACAAATGTAGGAGATTTTGAACCTAAGACACCCTTTTGGGAAGGAACGCCATTTTCACAAATTGAACCCTCGATGGCTTATCAATATGGATTACCATTACTATTAATTAGAGAGACAGGAACAGATACACTAAGGGGAATTTGGGAAGTTGGAAATGCCCCATTTACTATTTTAAATTGGAATTCTGCAACACAATCAGTGGATACATTTTTTAATAGTGTGCAGTGGAGAGAATTTTTTGCAAATTGGGTAGGGCATGTTAGAAGTGGTTACTATCTTCAGACAGAACCTCAATTTAAGTATAAATAATAATTGAAGGGGAGAGCAAAGTTGGAAAACTTACAGCCCAGAAGAATTGAAAATTAAGTTTATTCAAATAGGGTAGAAAGATTAGAGATTGACTGGCATTTTTTAGAATCGTTATGTTGATTAATGGCGTCCAATGTATGATTGTTACGTATATATAACAATTAATTCGAAATTCAATAATGAAATAATTTAAATAATAAATCTAGAAAAACAACATTGATAAAATAATTAATACTATTTTATGTTCCATAAAAAAAGAGTACTGCTGAATGAGGCCACTGAAAAAGTTCACTTCATAAGAAAAAGGAATCCATCACCTACTATATACAGGTGATGGATTCTTTGTTTTTTCAACATATCGATAAAATGTGTGTTGTTTTTTTTACAATCACTTTTTCAGTGCCTTCTTGCTGAATAGTACTCTTTTTCGAAATGGGCTTTTCTTGTATACATATCTCGCTACTGTGAAAATATTTATTTAAATACAGTCCTTTTTTGGAATGCCAAAATTTCTCCAAAGAATGGGTCCTAAAATATTATGTCTATTCACGTAAAATTCAGTAAAGTTATAGTCATTTAAAGTTAAAGGTGGATTCAAGTCGAGGGGAGCTCCAGCTCCTCCTGATAGTATAAAATCAGTGCCTTTTCCCAGTGTAAATGTCCCATCGCAATTCTTTCTAATAAATTGTTCGTCATATGCATGTACATGGCTAACTAGTACTTTTTTGACGTGGTGACATTGAATTAAATCAAAAAATTTCTGGCTTTGAGGTGTGTCCACAGGAAATCCTTCTAGTGTTGACCAACGTCCTATATTAGGCTGTGCATGCATTGCTAGAATAGTATTGCGACGGGAATGATGTAATTGTTTTGCTAAATAGTTTAGTTCGTTATCAGTGAATCCGTATATTTTATTTTTGGGGCTAATAATGTTATTAAGTGCTATACAGCGAAATTTAAAGTTAGGAATATCGATTACCCAGTGTACTTTTCCAATAGTAGATTTGAAATTTTTTAGATTGCTTTCTTCAAGGTTTAATTCGTCATGATTACCAACACAAACAAATACCGGTATATGGGGAACTAATTTTTTTACTACGCGTACAAAGTGCTCTAAATATTTCTTTTCTCCTGTAAAAACTGTGTCTCCTCCATGAATAATAAACAAAGGATCTAATTCAGCTGCCTTTTGTAATACAAGTTCGAATTCACCGCTCATCGTAAAACAGTTATCTTCTGGACCATTGCCTCTACTGTCTCCAAGAAACACAAAATTAAATTTATTCCTGCAGTGTAATCTTTTCATTTTTTCTTTCAGTAAATATTTTGAACGCTCATGTAGTGTCATAAACATCTTTTCCTTTCATAAAAATTAATAAGCTATACTTTTAATTATATGAAGAGTATTTTGAGTTGATTGGACAATAGAATAGACCAGGGTACTTACAAATGAAAGATTCTACAATAAATCCAAAGGAGCAGAAATCATTGAAACTATTTTGAGTATGGTGATGAAGAGGTTGGGTCTTGGGAACTGGGTTTTGCTGTATCGTCAACTATTATTGTTATAGGTGCATTATCTATGACGCGAGATATTGTTATGCAAACTTTATCCCGCTATTTGTGNNCCCGATTGGTGTGGGCTAATCATCAGTGGGGGATGGACAACCCCCCCACTGATTAAAGTTTCACTTTATTACTGTGGTTGCTTCATTTACATTGCTTTTATCTCCTACATAAATAATATGTGGATGTGTAAACAATGAACAAGCCTTCACATTATTTACTCAAATTTCACTTCCAGTTTTCGCTAATGTTTTTTTACTAAAGGGTTTACTGAATGACTTGTATTTGCACTTGTTAGTCAAAAAATTTAGCGAGTTCTGAAATTTTAAATAAAACTGGATTTTTTAATTTAACATCATCAACAACACAACCAGAATTTTAGAATTAGTTGTTCTTTTCTTCCGTATTTTTTAGCTAAATAATTCATTTCGTTATGCCGAATCATAATTTGTTGTACAAGGGTTCACCATACATGTCTATCCATTTAAGAAATGAATGGTTTCTCAAAACAAAAAATAATCTAAATGCTCATGAATAACAGTTGTATCCTCCTTTTTTATTATATGGCATGTCTCAAAATGCATGGATAAAAATAAGGAGCAGTAAGTTATTTTTACGGGTGTAAATAATAGCGTAAAGTAAATGACCAGCTCCAACCCATTCTCCTATTCCTTGAGATGTGTCTCTTAAAATAGTCGGTATAAAGGAATGAGCAATCCTGAAAAATGCATAAGTGAGAAATGTTCTCCAAAACTTTTCTAATTAGATAATTAACCTTGGCTAAAGGTGTCCTCTAAATATCATTTCCTCTTCAAAACCGATATTAATGAAATAGTAAAGGAAAACTTGTATTATTATAAATTCTTTGTTATTTTCACATTAGTTCTTTATAGTATAGATATAAAAGATTACTAATATCGATTAAAAAAAGCTTTATTTTACATAATAAGAGGATGTGTGTATACGATGTCATTACAGACTAAATATATAGCGGGGGTCTCGCTTGGGGTTATGGGTGTAGGCTTTGCGGCTTCCATCCCTTTCCAAGGAACGATAGCTGGGGAGATTATACAAGGAGGATTTGAAGCTGGATTAGTTGGTGGACTTGCGGATTGGTTCGCAGTTACAGCATTATTCCGTCATCCAATGGGAATCCCAATTCCACATACAGCTTTGTTACCTAAAAATCGAAAGAGGGTAACGAAAGGGCTCATTAATACGTTAGAAAATGAATGGCTGACGAAAGAAAGTATTACGAATAAAGTAAAAGAAATGCAGTTAGCGCAAATGGTGCTACAAATTGCTGAGAGAGAGTTGCAGTCTGATGCAGTGAAAAAAGGAATTGTAACAATTGTTGAGAAAGCGATTCTTCAAATAGATATAGAAAAATTAGCCGTTATTATTGAACAAGAATTAAAAACATATTTGTATACAATTAACACAAGTAATATGTTACAAGTACTTGTTGATCAGTTAGTTGTGCAAGAATATGATGAAAAGACACTTGATTACATATTAGTAAAGGTAAAAGATTGGACAGCGCAAGATGAAGCTCGTTATCAGCTCGGAAGCTTAGGAATGAAGGCGATGGAAAATATAAAAGTAGATGGATTCCTACAGTTTACTTTAAAATCATTTATGAATATTGTCGATGAAGATAAAATTGGAGGCATATTGCAAAAGTTTATCATTAGCAATATGAACAGCTTACAAGATGTTGATAATAGTACAAGGCAACTTATATTAGCGAAGATTCGTCAAGAAATTATAAATGTAAAAGAAAATGAAGCTTTACTACAGGAATTAGAAAATTGGAAAGAAAAATGGATTGCAAATTGGAATGCTACTGACAAAATAAATGAGATGTTTGAACAAGTACAACAAAGGGCAGTTACCTTTGTGAAAAATGAAGAATTTGCGGATAAATTCATTATTCCATTTTTACAAATACAAATGAATAAAGTGAAAGAAGACGCACTGACTGTTCAAAAAATAGAAGATTGGTTACAAAAACAAGTTGTGAATCTTATTGAAAATAACCATTCGAAAATCGGAAAGCTTGTGCAAGAAAACCTTGATAAGTTAGATAATAAAACATTAATCGAAATGATTGAAAATAATGTCGGTAAAGATTTGCAGTGGATTCGTGTGAACGGAGCTGTTTGTGGTTTTATGATTGGATTAGTTTTAGAAGGAATAAAAGCGATTATATGAGAGAAACCTTCCACAATTGTGGAAGGTTTCTCAGAGTGTTGAAAAACAATGCTGTCAATACGATTTTTTAACAAAACACTTTAAAAATGTCTCCTTTTCTATAAGAATAAAAAGAAAGGAGGCGTTTTTTATGTTTTATAATCAACAAAATCTTGAGATTACACAAAAACGTAAAGTGAAAATAATAGGCTAAGAAATTATCTATAGGCATATCAAAAGCCTCAACTTTGTCAAAGCTGCTTTTTGAAACGTTTAAATTATCAATGACAAATTGATGAAATGAGGAAAAGATTTATACTAGGCAAAATGCCCTATATGCCAAGACATCGTGTCGTTTAATAGAGGATCTAAAACTGTTAATAAAGTTTCACTTTATTGATGCGTTACATCGCCGTATTGAACATACGTACGATGAAAATGCAAACAACACGAAAACAAAAATGCCGAATGGATCGATTCTGGAATCCGTATATGATTCAGAAGATCGTATGGTCGGTGAAAAAAGAAACGGAAAAGATGCTTTTACATTTGAACGTGATGCAAATGGGCAAGAAACGAAAGTAAAAGACTATGTGAATGGTGTTTAAAGAGGAAAAACATACGATAACGCAGATCGTATGACGAGTATGACAGATAGCCAAGGCGGAAAAGAAACAAAATCCGTAATCGCAACATTTAATGAAGGTAATCAACTTGTAAAGTTTGTAATACAATTTTTACAAAACATACAAAATGTTAAACTCATGAGAATCAGTGATATATTATAAATATTGGGGTAAGTTCTTATGTCTGTTGTGATAAGGACTTATTTGCATGGTTATCACTCTATTTTGTACAATAAAAGAAAAACATCGTATGAGGTGGAGAGAGGAAAACCCATGTCCAACCAACAGTTAGTGAATTTACGCATTGATTTTGCTTTTAAACAATTATTTGGTACAAATGGAAATGAAGATATTTTGATTGCTTTTTTAAACGCGATGTTACAGTATTCTTTAGAATCACCTATTGTTTCGTTACAATTAGAAGATCCACACTTGCACCGAGAACATGAAGAGGATAAATTATCGATTTTAGATATTTCCGCTACATTAGATAGAGGTACAAAGGTAAATGTTGAAATACAGCTGAATAACAATCATGATATGATTAAGAGAAGTTTATATTACTGGGGAAGGCTATACACATCCTAACTTCAAAAAGGAATGCCATATAGCTCTCTTCATAAAACAATTACGATTAATTTATTAAATTTCGTTATGTTCCCTGAATACGAGGCATTCCATACAACAGGTATCCTATGGAATTAACAGCAACAAAAGAAGTTAAGTGATGATATTGAAGTTCATATTGTGGAGATTCCAAAACTTATGCAACAGTGGCGGAATGAACAAGTAAATCCCTGGGAAGATTCGTTTGTTCGTTGGTTATTATTACTTCCAGCGAATGAAGATGAACAATTAACCCAAACATTGGAGGATATTGCGGTGAACCAAGACCCAATTTTACAAAAAGCGATGAATAAATGGGAACGTATGAGTCAAGATTCTTCTTTCCAACAAGCATATGAAGCAAGGGAGAAAGCTTTGATGGATGAAGCTGCAAAGTTTGCTCATGCTCGTAATGAAGGGAAAAAAGAAGGTATTCAAGAAGGGGTTCAGCAAGGGGAAATATAAATGATTAAAGGTATGCATGAACTTGGTGTACCAATTGAAACGATTGCAAAAGCGAGTAAATTAAGTATAGAAGAAGTTGGGCTTTTTTTCTAAATTTAAATATTTTATGATATTTTATTTTAGCTTTTTAGAATTCTTCTATTTTTACTGTGAAATGTGGCTTGAATTTTACTTCAATTTTTTTCTTCTCTTCTGTACCTTGAATATATAGTGAATCATTACGGGTATATATTCGTTTTACAGACTCCATTTTAGTTTCAAAAATATATCGTTCTTTATAAACTATATCTAATTGAACGGTATCTTCATAGTAGGATACAATCATATTTAATTTAAATCCTAATTTATCCATTTTACAATACCTATATACACCTGCACCAGGGGTAATAAAATCTTCCGGTTCACTTTCAAAGATTTCTAACAATTCATATTCATCATATTGAACGTGCATTTGCTAACTCCTTTCTTAGTAAAAATTTATCATTACTACAATTAATTCCTACTATTTATCTAGGTACAACCGAAACAACATCACCATTATCATTTAAAATAACTCTAGCATCTTTCCCTATGTATTCCCATAGCCCTGGTTTATTTCCTGGATTTTTAGTACCATGCTTGATTGTATCTTCTACTACCGTTGGGGTAATACCACGAGGATCAATTGTGCTTAATTCCTTCACATAGTCATCAGAGCCAAACTTATACCCTTTCCTTTCAGCTCTCTCACGTGCGCGTTTAATAAGTTCTGCTCGTACTTGAACTGTATCGGGGGCCATTCTTTCAAGCGCATGTTCAGTGTACTTACGTCCATCAATGACGCCGCCACCTCTTGGCATACTCCACCCAATCTCTTCAGTTACCTTTGATACTTTTCCTAAATCCTTTGCTTTTTGTTCTAACTCACCATATTTACCAAACACACGACCGATAACTTTAGGAGTCCCACCTAAAACAGTAGATACAGTTCCCCATACATAATCATCCGGCCCATATTCCTTTTCTGTGAAAAATTCTCTTCCGTTATAAACTTGTAAACCTTGTTTGATTTGCCCAACAACTGGAATGAAATCAAGCGCTATAGATCCCAATTCATTCGTACGCTTCTGTTCTTCCAGGTATTCTTTCATTTTTTCAGGTGGTACACCAAAATCTTTGAGATGATTTGTCAAACCGTCCATGTTTCCAACATTTTTAGCTACGTTAGATGTATCAATTTTATATCCCGCAATCTTATTAGCAGCATCTAAAAGGTGGTTCGTAGCGTCGATACCTGACATGATATCTGTGTGAAGAGTTGGGAATGCTTGTTGCGCTTCTTTAATATGTGTAGAAACACTTCTTGTTAAATCTTCGGCCATCAATGCTTGCTTATGTAACGATTTAGCTGCTACATCAACTGAATTTGCAAATTTATCTACACTTTTATTAAAAGTATGTAAATCTTTAGCCATTGATTTGTATGCAGGAATTCTACCCTTGAAATCTTCACGCCAATCTTTTATCTCTGTTGCAGTATCTTTTAATCCATTAACTTGTTTTTTGAGCTCATCTTGTGGTAAGGATTTGAAATAATTCTCCATCGGCGTAATATAGTTTTCAGTAATAGCAATTGGGAATCCTAATTGTGCGTCTACATATGCTATGTACCCTTCAACACCTGTTTCTAATATTGATGTGCCATTATACACTAATGTATCTAAAGTTTCAGGTAAAAGTTTTTTAGCAGCTTCTACATTCCCAATTATATCGCCAGAGTCTTTGGCAGCTTTATTTAAAACCATGACACTATCTTTTAATAACATGAATTTATGAATTTTACTAAAATCATCTTCCATCATTTGTAAATTAGTGAGGATGGATTGATATTTTACTTGAATATTTGGATCTGCTTCTCTTTCACTTATTTTATCGACAAAACTCTTTAAATGAGATCCTTTTAATGTAGTAATGAAGTGATTCATACTTTGTGCCAATTCACTAGATTCTAACATAGCCGTATCAATATTGTTTGCTTGGTTGGCATCAGCTAATCGCTTTGAGTGTTTTTGTATTAATTCTAGTCCAAATTTTAAATCATCTACTTCTTGACGAATCTCATCCATTTTGTTCGATAAAGATTGATCAAACACAACTACAAATAGTTTCTTTACAACGTATGTCTTCCCGTTGTAATTTACCCTAAACCATAAGGGTCCATCTTCTCCCACTACCTCAAGAACTTCATCGTCTCCAACTTTAACAGGATTGTATCCTCTTAAAACCGTTCTGGAACTGTAAATGTTATGATCAAAAGAATTAATTTTTACCCAGCCTTTGACCATCTTTCCTGTTCTGTCGAATTGAAACTGTTTACCTTTATAAGTTACATCACCTTTTTGAATTGCCCCTTCATCGTTTGCGAAGTACCAATGTGTAGCCTGCGGGAACCAGCCTTTTTGGGCTGCACCAGTTGTTCTATCAAAGTAATAGTCCTTTCCGTCAACGGTATTCCATCCCACTGATAGATTACCATTTTTATCGAAGAGATATGTATTATCCCCTGAACGCAATAATCCGGTATGTTTCACGCCTGGTTTATCATAATAGTATTTCTTTTCTCCATCTATAATCCAGCTAACCGCTTCATTATTTTTTATACCTGATGTTGTCATAATTGTCCTATATAAGAACATAGAAAATTGCTCTCTTGTGACAATTCCATTTGGATTAAAATTGCCGTCCCCTGTGCCACTTGTTATTTTATTACCGGCTAATATTTTGACATATTCGTTGGCCCAGTGACCTTTCATATCCGTAAATTCAACATTTCCTTGCAGTTTTAAATTAAATGTTTTTACAAGCACGACAGCCATTTCAGCGCGAGTCATATTATTCTTGGGATTGAATTTTTTTTCAGCATTTACACTAAAAATACCACGTGCCGTTAGTGCTAAAATTTCCTTTTTGAAATTGCTGTCACCAATATCGACAAATGGATTATTTGTACTATCTTGCGGTTTTAAATATCGATACAAGAACGCAGCGAGGTGTTCACGAGTAATAGAATCCGTAGCACCGAAATATCCATTTCCGTATCCTGTTATAATCTTATTCTCAGCCATATACATCATTTCTTTATACGCCCAGTGGGTTTTAGGTACATCAATAAAAGATAATGAATTCCCTTGACTGTTTTGTTCTGCATAAGCTGTTCCTACTGTACTGAATAATAAAACACATACTATAGAACTTAGAAATAATTGCTTAATTTTGTTCACAGTAGACCTCCTATTTAATTATTAAAGATATAAATTAAAAAACCAGCCCTTATTTTATCATTAATCACTTATTCATATAAAAATATAAATAATTAAATATATTCCGTTAACACTGATATTTCTCGCAAGTACAAACTAAGTAATTTTGTCTAATCTATAATTATTAACAGGCTTTACCGATTAACATAAGGTGTATTTAAATAGGTTTACAAAAAGCATTAAACTAAGCTAAGAAAGTGAATTTTATCAATACGAGTTTTTTCTTTTACATATTAAAATGGAAGTACCCTTTCAATGTATACTGACCCCTTCACAAATCGTGAAGGGGTTTTTTTATTTGACGAATTGTATTATTAAG
>NUMR01000163.1 GCA_002578045.1 Bacillus cereus | reverse complement strand
ACAATTGGGGTGCAGTTCAGTGCGATAGCTTTTTTTGTTTTATAGTGGTGGTGCCAGCGAATCAAAAAACAAGTTAGGTCAGTTTTCACATAAAATGATGTGGATGTTACTCCATGAAAGATGTTTTGATACAGTACAGCATCACGAATTCTAGCTTCACCTTATATAAACTTAAAATTATAAAAGAAAAAATAATGCAGTGATTCTACTCACAGTATCTCCTCTGAACATAGCTTATCTTTAATAAAAGAAGAGATTGTAAATTATGAAAAAGTAGTAGATAAAAATAATTTCAAATTTCCAGTAGTAGAGAAGGAACATTTCTCATTTAAGCGTGATTATACGTTAGAAGGAGAAAAAGTATTATTTACTGCAACATTGAATGTAGAGGATAAATAAGTATCAAATAGTATTTGGTTATATCCTATTACAAAAAAACAATTACTTCCTATGTTAAAAGAATGTGGTTTTCGTACTGTAGAAACGTTTAGCAATTTAAAAAAAGAAGCTTATTCACTTGACGGATCAGCGTTAGTTCTTGTCGCTACAAAATAAATATGTAAAAAAATACTTTAGTAAAGNNCTTTACTAAAGTATTTTTTTTATTTGTTTTTGCAAAATGTGATTCCAGTCATCTTTTTATCTTCAAATAATTTTTATAATACATTTGTTGTTAACAAGTAACAATTAGGAGGAATGAAAGAATATGAATAGAGAAGTTAAGCTAACAGAAGATATATATTGGGTTGGAAAGAATGATAATAGAGAGGTTCCATTCCATCGTTTAATTTTAGCAAAAGGAACAACTTATAATGCATATCTTTTAAAAACTAAAAAACCAACAGTAATCGATACAGTTGATATAGAATTTGGAAGAGAGTTTGTAGAATCTTTAAGTAAATTAATTGATCCACAAGAAATTCAATATATCGTAGTGAACCATACAGAACCTGATCATTCAGGTGGTTTAGCAGCACTAGCATCAAAAGCTACAAATGCTACAATCGTATGTACAGAAATCGCAGTACCTGAGTTGCAAGAAATGTATAAGTTGCATAACAGAAACTTCTTAGTTGTTAAAGATGGTGACACACTAGATATTGGTGGAAAAACATTGAAATTTAAAGAAACACCATATCTTCATACAGAAGAAACAATGATCACATATTGCGTAGAGGATAAAATTTTATTCCCATGTGATATTTTTAGCACGCATGTAGCAAATACTGAGTTTTTTAACGACGAAGCAGCTATAGATATTACAGAAGATTTTATTGGTTACTATCAAGCAATTATTCATCCACATAGAAGGTATGTCAGAACATTAATGAAAGCATTGGAAGACTTAGATGTTCAAATGATTGCTCCATCTCATGGATACATTTTACGTAAAGATGTACAAAAGTATATCGACTTATATGCAGAAATGAGTAAGGATACAACTGAAGGTAAAAAAGTAACAATTGTATATACAACACTTAAAAACAACACGAAAAAAATGGCAAATATCATAAAAGAAACATTCGAGGAAGACAATATTGAAGTAACAGTATTTAATGCTGATAAATCAGATAAAGCTGAGATTCTAGAAAGCATTCAAAATGCAGATGCAGTATTCGTTGGATCTTCAACTAGATACGCAGATATGATTGGAAACTTAGAAGAAGTTTTAAAAGAAATGAAGGAAATGAACCTAGAAGGGAAAATTGCAACTTCATTCGGATCATACGGTTGGAGTGGTGAAGCAATTGAGGTAATTCAAGATTATTTAAATGAAACAAACATGAATGTACAAAGTACATCAAACGTTATTAAGTCTACTGGTATGACTCATGTTGAATTCCCTATTCGTGTAAGATTCTCTCCAAAAGGTGAAGAAAAAACAAATAAAATCAAACATGCAACAACATTTGTTACAGATTTATTATTAAGCTCTATTTAATAGGGAAACGTAGGTGAAAACATGGAAAAAAATTATGTGATGATCGGAAGTGGAGTAGCTGCTGTAAATGCTGCAAAAGCGATTAGGGACCATGATAAGGATGCAAATATAGTTATTTACGGTGAAGAACCATCTTGGCCATATAACAGAATTAAACTATCAAAAGAGCTATACTCAGATTTGCATAGTGAGAAGGTTTTAATCAAAAAAGAAAAGTGGTACCAAAATAATAATATATCTGTTATTACAAATACAAAGGTAGTAAAAATTGATACAGAGCAGAAATATATTGTTACAGCAAATGATGAAAAAATCACTTATTACAAACTATTAATTTGTACAGGTGCAAATAATAGAAAGCTACCAATAGATGGAGTAGATAAAAAAAATGTGTTTACTATTAGGGACATGCGTGAAGCGGATGCGTTTAAAGCATGTTTAGAAGATAAACAGAGTGTTGTAAACATTGGTGGAGGCGTACAAGGATTAGAGACAGCTTATTCTATGATGAAAGCTGGTAAAAAAGTAACCATTGTAGAGGTTGCTGATAAACTGATGGCAAGACAATTAGATGAAAAAACTTCTCTTCTATTAAAACAAAAAGTTGAAAGTGCAGGAGTTCAAGTATATTTAAATAGTTCAATTGATTCCATTCTTGGAGAAGAAGTAACTGGAATTAAATTGAACGGTGATCAACAAATTGATTGCGATAGTGTTATCTACTCAATCGGAGTCACTCCTAATGTTTCACTAGTGAATGATACACCTATCGAAGTAAATAGAGGTATTGTTGTCAATGAGAAGATGGAAACAAGTGTAGAATCTGTATATGCTGCTGGAGATGTAGCAGAGATAAATGGTGATATTGCCGGATTATGGGGACGAGCAATGGATCAAGGAAAAGTTGCAGGAAGTAACATGGCCTCTCATTCTGTCACTTACAAGAAAGTAATTCCAATTACGATTTTTAATGCATTTGATCTATCTTTATTCTCAATTGGATTTGTTGATGAAAAACAATGTGATACAACAATTGTTGAAGAAGATGGTAATGAGAAATATACAAGATTGTTTATTAAAGATAATAAAATAGTGGGTGTCATTTCGTTAGAGGGAGTAGCTGCATCTATCCCTTACAAATCTGCTATTGAAAAATCAGTGTCATTAGAAGGAATTGATATGAAAAATATGTCTGTATGTGAGGTCATGAACGTAGTGAAGGAAAAATGAAACTCTTAAAAAATAATAGAAAGAGGAACGGATAATGAAAAAATATATTTGTTTACCATGTGGATATATTTACGATCCAGCGATTGGAGACCCAGACGAAGATGTAGCACCAGGAACAAGCTTTGAAGATTTACCAGAAGATTGGGTATGTCCAGTATGTGGAGAAGATAAGGACCACTTTGCGCCAGTAGAAGAATAGTAAAAGAAGTAACGAGAAGANNTCTTCTCGTTACTTCTTTTATAGGGACAGAGTTTTTTTAGTGATGAGGGTCACAGAGGAAGGCTTCAGGAAAAGATATAATGATTAACAAGAGAGAAGCTGTTTGTAAAAGATCGGTATAATGGCTGAAGGATGAAAAGAATTCTTACTGAGTAAAGTTTCACTTTATATAATATATGTAAAGCTAGGTGAGGCAATATGAAAGAAAATGTTTATTGTAAAAATGATGTGAAGTATTGTCCAACAATAGTTCCTTGTCCAAGAAAAGTTCTTATTTTTCAGTCCCTATCTGACGAAGAAATTTTAAAAATAGCTTCAATGACAAAACATAAGCAATTTAAAAAGGGACAACCACTCATTCATGAGGGAGAGAAATCAGATACATTATTTATTATTAATAAGGGACAAGTAAAGCTATCCAAATTAACTCTTCAAGGGAAAGAGCAAATTTTGCATATTTTAAAAAGTGGTGAATGTTTTTGTGAATTACATATATTTAATTGTGATGAGAAAAGTAATTTCAGTGCATATGCTATAGAAGATACAAAAATTTGTATGTTAACAAAGGCTGACATGGACCGTATTATGGAGCGGAATCCTAGTATTGCATTAAAATTGTTAAAAACTGTTACAAAACGGTTAGCGCATACGGAGAATTTAGCACACAATCTAGCAACAAATGATCCAGAAGTTAGAATTGCCTATCTCATTCTGGAGCTTTGCGAAGTGTATGGGGAAGATACGGATGAGGGAATACTTATAAACTTACCGTTGACACGAGAAGAAATGGCAAACTATATCGGAATGACAAGAGAAACAATTAGTCGTAAATTAAGTAAATTTGAAGATTTAGGATATATGACATCAATTGGAAATAAACAGATTATAGTTGAGAATAAGATGGCTTTTAGAGCGTATATCGAGTAACTGGGCGGGTATATGAAACGAGATAAAAGTAATGTTATAATACACATAATATTTCCTCTGCTTTGAGACACATACTACTCTTAACTTGTTCTTTCGTATAATTAGCCACTACTTTATAAGAAAAAAGCTATCGCATGTGAACTGCACCCCAATTGT
>NUMR01000162.1 GCA_002578045.1 Bacillus cereus | reverse complement strand
TTTTAGGGGTCACTTCATTCCCCCAGCTTTTTTTCATGATATAATTTAATCATAGAACAATTTTTGAAAACGCTGTAAAAGGGGATTTAATGTATGAATTATGAAGCTTTTAAAGAAGTAATTCACGGAAGAAGAAGTGTTAGAAAGTTTACTGAACAAGAAGTATCCACCAATGATATAAAAGAAATTATTGATTGTGCTCGTTATGCACCGAGTGATACGAACTCACAAACGTGGGAGTTCTTGATCATTATGAACCGAGAGAAAATTAAAGAAATTGAACAAATGACTTGGAATGCATTACATAAACTTGCAGCAAAGGCAGCAGAAAATGGAGAAGAGAAAGCAGGGAAATTACTTACACGTTCTTTTGGGCCATATGCGACAGCTTTCTCTGAGGCGCCGGTATTAATTGTATGTTTGGCAACACCATATGAATCAAAGTTTCGTGAAAAGATATTTGATCCAATTGCTTTTGTTCCGGATTCAGTTTGGGAAGAAGAAGGAATTAAGAGTAGCTGTTTAGCGGCACAAAACTTAATGTTGGCTGCACATGCGAAGGGGCTTGGTACTTGTCCAATGACAGGACCAGTATTGTTAGCTCAAGATGAACTGCGACAATATTTACAAATTGAGGCTGAAAAACAAATAAATATGGTAATTTCACTCGGGTTTCCAAAAGATAGGCCAAAGAAACTTTCTCGGAAAGAAGTAGATGAGATTACAACATTTGTTTTTTAAAGTGCTATACAGAAAAGACATTGAAATAACAATGTCTTTTTCTTTTGGACGGATATTTTATTAATGTATTGGGCTAAAATGATAAATAAGATGGAATTACTATTTATCCCGCTATTTGCAGGCAGTAAGACTCCCACCTCAAAATTCGGCGAATGTGGGGAAGTGAGGTGGGAGATAANNAAAAGCCCGATTGGTGAGGGCTAATAATCAGTGGGGGATGGACAAAACCCCCACTGATTAAAGTTTCACTTTATTTCATTTGAAAAATTAATGTTCTATTAAGGAAAGTATGGTACATTAATCGTGAGCAAGCTTCTAATTGTTCATGAAAGTGTTAAAACTAGTTTTAAAACCATAAAATTATTTTTGTATAATAAATTATAAAGAAGTTGCAGGGGGAATGAATTTTGAAGAAATTCATAATCGCTGGATTGTCTGTATTGATATTAGTAGGTTGTGGTGCTCCAAAGGAAAAAGAGAACGCACAATCTAATCAGAAAGAAAAAGTTGTAAATGCAAGTGATGAGAATATGGTTGAATTTCCTGAAGGGGCAGTGCCAGTTGGAGAAGGGAAAGTAAAAGTCATTACACCAGATGGTACTTCTGAAAATGGCAATATACCGACTGTATTTATTAAAAAAGATACTTTAATTCAACAAGTTGAGTTAGAACTTTCTAATTTTCAAAACGATAAAGATACATTCGTATTTGTAGATCAAGTGTATGCAGATAAACACCAAGTAACTAGTACAACACAGACAACAGTGCAATTAAAAGAAAAGACTCTTGAGACAGGTAGTCATACAATTACTGCAGTTCAGTATGAAAACAATGATCCGAAAGGAAAAGTCATTAGCTTTAATCAAGCGGCGTTTGAAACAAAACCTGCGTCTTAAGAGGAATAAAAAGTACATTACTCAAAAAAGTAGTGTGCTTTTTTGTTTGGATCGAACCAAAAAAATGAAGAGGAAAAGTATTATGAATGTAATCAATTGTCACTACTATGACAGAGAAAGAGGTTGAAGATGTGAAGCGGTTTGTTCGTATCGTCTTGATTAGTTTGACGATGTCAGTAATTTGGTTTACTTTACAAGAGGTGGAGGAAATAACGCTCAATTATTAAATGCATGACTTGTTAATTGGAATTGTATGTTTTTTTCATTGTGTATCTGTTTTATCCCGCTATTTGNNTCCCACCTCAAAATTCGGCACATGCGAGGAAGTGAGGTGGGAGATTAACTGCCCGTAAAAGCCCAATTGGTGTGGGCTAATAATCAAAGGGGGATGGACAAAACCCCCCTGATTAAAGTTTTACTTTATAATAAACTCGGATTAAGGTAAGTTTTGCAAGAAAAATGTAGGTATTTTATTTGAAATGTCGAATAGTACATACGATGTCGTAATAACAAATTTTCTATTGTTTACTGTGAAACAGAAGAAGGAGAGGTAGTAGTTATGAAACGAGCCCTAATCAATATTGATTATACATATGATTTTGTAGCTGAAAAAGGTGCTTTAACTTGCGGGAAATCAGGCCAAGAAATTGAGAAGGAAATTGCACATATAACGAAGCGATATATTGAAAATGGAGATTACGTAGTGTTTGCAATTGATAAACATGAAGAAAATGATGTATATCATCCAGAAGCGAAGTTATTCCCTCCTCATAATATAGTAGGTACAAGTGGAAGAGACTTATTCGGTGAATTACAAGATGTATACGAAAAATATAAAAATGCTGAGAATGTATATTATATGGACAAAACGCGATACAGCGCATTTGCTGGAACAGATTTAGAGATAAAGTTAAGAGAAAGAGGAATAGAAGAAGTTCATCTTGTAGGTGTATGTACTGATATTTGTGTTCTTCATACGGCAGTAGATGCTTATAATAAAGGATTTAAAATTATTGTCTATGAAAAGGCGGTTGCATCTTTTAATGCGCAAGGACATGAATTTGCACTTGGACATTTTAAATCTTGTTTACACGCAGAAGTGAAGTGAAAAAGAGGCCTTTAAATGGTCTTTTTACACTATCTATCTAAAGGGGATAATATCAAAAAGGACATCTTTTTTACTTTAAAATTGAGATGGATTGTTGCTGAATTAGTTTTTTTATGAAAGGGCTAATTTTTTCTGGTAGTTGGTTTAAATCAAAAAACTGTACGTGTAATGATTCATCTCCATTTAGTAATTGTACAAAAAACTCTTTACTTGAAAATACACTTATTAACTGAAGCGTACCAATTTCAATACCTGTTTCTTCAAGCGGTCAGCTTCTTCTGTTGATCCACCAAGTTCTATAAATCTTCCAGGAACACCCCAAGCTCCATTTCGTCTTTGTTGTAGTAGTATTTGTCCTTGTTCATGCAAAACAGCTACAGCGACTCCTGCTAAATTGAGTGGTCTTGATTCAACAACTTCTCTTAATTTTTCAATATATCCCATTGTTTGTAACCTCTGCAAGAAAAATAGTATTAAACAAACTATTTGGTGTTATGTAAATATACTCCTTTTAATAAGGTGAGTATTGCCTACTTGAAAGAAAGGCATTTTTTAAAATTTTATTGTAATCTTCCTTTAGATTATTAAAAAAGGTATATTTATAGTAAATAGAAAAGGATATCTGAAGTTGAAAGATTGATGAAATGGTTACATTGTTGAAGATGAACTATGAATACAAATAAAAAGGAATATTTATAAAAAATCAGCTCTGGATGAAATTTTACATGTGTAAGGAAGTGGATAGATGAGGTTTAGAGGGCTTAAAAAAGTAATTTCATTACTTGGCGCAGTTCAGTTACAAGAATTACACTACTAAAATTTAAAGAAAAAACAAAAAAATGATTGATATAGAAAAAGAGCGGAAGGAATTCAGTTCTTTTTTATTTGCAGAATTTAGAAATTTCTTAATGTTATAATGATAGTTGGTGATGAGAATGAACTTTGACGAAAAAGAGATGTATCGTTTAGAAGCATTAAAAGAAATTGCTGAATTATTAAATGAAGCAACAAACTTACAGGAAATGTTAGAAAAAGTATTACATACGTTGTTACAAGTTATGGATTTACAAACAGGGTGGATCTTTTTCATTGATGAAAGTGGAAAGCACCGTATGCTTGTAGACAAAAACTTACCGCCAGCTCTTACGTGGCAAGAGAAGAAGCCGATGTGTGAAGGGGACTGTTGGTGTGTAGAGCGCTTTGTAAATGGAAGATTAGAAAAAGCGACAAACATTATTGAATGTAAGCGTATTGAAGATGCGCTTGAATGTAATTGGGGTGAGACAGAAGATGTAACACATCATGCGACAATCCCGCTAAAATCTGGATCAGAGAAATTCGGTCTATTAAATGTAGCCTCGCCTCATAAAACACATTTTTCCGAAGAAGAGCTAGCGTTATTAGAGTCGATTGCATTTCAAATGGGTACAACAATACAACGTATTCAGTTAGTCGAGAAAGAACGTAAATATGTAGTTGTAGCTGAAAGAAATCGATTGGCTCGAGATTTACATGATTCCGTTAAACAATTGTTATTTTCTATAATGCTAACAGCTAAAGGTACTCTAAATATGACGCAAGATAGAGAACTCCAAGAGATGTTGAGCTATATAGGAGAATTATCACAGGAAGCATTACAAGAGATGACGCTATTAATTTGGCAATTAAGGCCTGAAGGGTTAGAAAAAGGTTTAGTAGAAGCGATCCAAAATTACGGAAAGCTATTAGGGATTCAAGTGGAAGTTCGAATTGATGGAATGGTTTCATTTGAAGATGAAATAGAAGAAGTTTTATGGCGTATTAGTCAAGAAGCGCTACATAATTGTAAGAAACATGCTTCGTGTGAAAACGTATATGTTCATTTAAGGATAGAAAATAATCAGTTGTATTTTTACATAGAAGATAATGGAGTAGGATTTATACAAGAGCAAGTAAGAGAATCAGCACTCGGCTTAAAAAGTATGAAGGAACGTATTCGGTTAATGAAGGGATCATTTCAAATTAAGACAGAGCCGAAAAAGGGTACAAAAATAGAAATTAAATTACCGATTTTAAGGGGAGAAGTCAATTGAAGATTAAATTGCTATTAGTCGAGGATCATCATATCGTTCGAAGAGGACTCGTATTCTTTTTGAAAACGAAAGAAGAATTTGAAATTATTGGAGAAGCAGAAAATGGTGAAGAGGCATTAACGTTTGTAAAAAAGGAAAAACCAGATGTTGTACTAATGGATGTATCGATGCCGAAATTAGATGGAATTGAGACAACAAAACGTATAAAACAATACGATGGGACAATAAAGGTCCTTATGTTAAGTAGTTTTTCAGAGCAAGATTATGTTTTACCAGCGCTCGAAGCTGGGGTGGATGGTTATCAATTAAAAGAAGTGCAACCTGAGCAACTCGTTGCTTCTATCATTGCAGTACATCAAGGAAATACGAATTTCCACCCGAAAGTAACACCTTCATTATTAGAGCGTCCGGCAGTTAAAAAAGAAAATCCATTTTCTATGTTAACGAAAAGGGAGAAAGAAGTACTTTGTGAAATTGCGAAAGGAAGAAGTAATAAGGAAATTGCAGCAGAGCTTCACATTACAGAACAAACTGTGAAAACGCATGTTTCGAATGTTTTGGCAAAATTGGAAGTGGATGATCGTACACAAGCTGCATTATATGCTGTGAAACAAGGGGTTATTTAGGAGGGACATATGAAAGAAAAGGCTGTATTATGGCGGTATATGTCAAGTTTATCTGAGACCAGTTATGTTAATGGTGCGGTACTTATTGCAAAGAATGATGAAATATTATTAAGTGAAGCATTTGGAACAGCAAATATTGTGTTTTGAAGATATTACGACAAAATGTATAAAAGCTAATAAAATATGTAGTGATACCAAATAAAGGTTTTTCTTCTTTCAATAATTAGGTACAATATAGCTACGATGGAAGGGAGATATACTATGTCTAGTATAAAAAGTGGGATTGGAAAGATTCAGGCTTCGTTAAATGGTTTATCACCCAAATTGCAAAGTATTGCTGAACATATTTTGAAACATCCACAAGATGTTGTACATAAATCTATTACAGAATTAGCTGAAGTTACGAATAGTTCCGAAGCTACGATATTCCGCTTATGTAAACACCTTGGTTTTCAAGGGTTTCAAGATTTAAAAATTACATTAGCTCGTGAAATTGTACATACACCAATGCAAAATATTCATGAAGAAGTATCAGCAGAAGATAGTATGGTGACTGTTGCTAAAAAAGTTTTTCATTCACATATTACAGGACTGCAAGATACATTACATTTATTAAATGATACTGCGTTAGATCGGGCAGTACGAGCCTTACAAGAAGCGAACCGAATTGAGTTTTATGGAAATGGTGGATCTGGTATTATGGCGATGGATGCTTATCATAAGTTTATGAGAACGGGTATTTCTTGTATCGCCCATACAGATTCACATTTTCAAATTATGGGGGCTGGTTTACTTACAAAAGAAGCAGTAGTCATTGCAATTTCTCATTCTGGTAGTAATAAAGGTTTACTTGAATCATTAGAAGTAGCAAAGACGAGAGGAGCCCGTATTATTGCGATAACGAGTTATCAGAAATCGGCATTAAGTCAACTTGCTGACATAACACTTTATACTTCAACACGTGAGACAGAATTTCGTACGGAAGCAAGTTCATCACGATTAGCACAACTAAGTTTATTAGATACTTTGTATGTGGGATTGTCGTTGCAGCGACAAGAGGAAACACTACAAAATTTACAAAGTATACGTGAAACAATTTCGATGAAGCGAATATAAAAAGCTCTTCATTTGAAGAGCTTTTTATTGATATATTCTCAAAATCTACTCGTTCGAATTGCTTATAGAAATATGCCACTTACTTATAGTCATAATCTCCCATATGTAAAAAACATTCATTTTTTAAATTTCTGTATACTTCACATATAAAATCAAAAGAATAGCCTGATAAACCCTAATGTGCATAGGATGAAAGTTTAGTTTTTTTCTTCAAATACACCAAAAAATGCTTTGTGCAATAATTCAAATATTGTTCAATATTTCACAATAGGTTTATAAAATTACATGCTATGATGAACATGTAATGATGATTGAACACTTAATTTTGGCACAATAATTAGCTAAAACAGTGAGGACTGGAGTTGTGAGATGAACTCATTAAAACTCTAAAGGGGAGATCACATATGAAAGCAGTAGTGGTTAATAAAAACAGCAAAGCGAACATCGAAGTTATTGAAAAAGAATTACGTCCATTACGCTCAGGTGAAGCGTTAGTAGATGTAGAGTATTGTGGAGTTTGCCACACTGATTTACACGTTGCGAATCATGATTTTGGAAACACAGATGGCCGCATTCTTGGTCATGAGGGTGTAGGTATTGTTACGAAAATTGCTGATGATGTAACTTCACTTAAGATTGGTGATCGTGTAAGTATTGCATGGATGTTCCAATCTTGTGGACGTTGTGAATATTGCGTAACTGGTAGAGAAACATTCTGTCGTGAAGTTAAGAATGCTGGTTATACAGTAGATGGTGGTATGGCTGAACAATGTATCGTTACAGCTGATTATGCAGTGAAAGTACCAGAAGGATTAGATCCTGTCCAAGCATCATCAATCACATGTGCAGGCGTAACTACATATAAAGCTATTAAAGTATCAGATATTAAACCTAGTCAACCTATCGTCATCTATGGTTGTGGTGGATTAGGTAACCTAGCTATCCAATATGCTAAGAATGTATTTGGTGCAAAGGTAATTGCAGTAGATATCAATGATGACAAATTAGCTTTAGCAAAAGAGGTTGGTGCTGATATGACTATTAATCCAATTTCTCAAGGTCCTGCTGATAAGATTGTTCAAGAGGAGTTTGGTGGTGCTTATGCTGCTGTAGTAACAGCCGTTTCTAAAGTAGCATTCAACTCAGCAGTTGATGCAGTACGTGCTTGTGGTAAAGTCGTTGCGGTAGGTTTACCAGTAGAAACTATGGATTTAAACATTCCGCGACTTGTACTAGATGGAATTGAAGTAGTTGGCTCTCTAGTCGGTACTCGTAAGGACTTAGAGGAGGCATTCATGTTCGGTGCAGAAGGAAAAGTAGTGCCGGTTGTTCAAACTTGTTCTCTAGATAAAGTACAAAATGTATTCGAAGAAATGGAACAAGGTCGAATTCAAGGACGTATGGTAATCGATTTTAAACAGCATAATTGTGATTGAAAATAATGCACTTTAAATATAAAAAGCATGAGTCTAGCAAAGGACATTAAAAAGTTAGACGGCATAAAGAAGATGATTCCTGTATTCAACAAGGATCATCTTCTTTATATTTCCCTAATATCAATGCCGATTAATGAGAAATGATGAAAGGTTTAATTTATTTGCAAACGAAAAAGAATCTTTATCCCGCTATTTGCGGGCAGTAAGACTCCCACCTCAAAATTCGGCGAATGCGAGGAAGTTAGGTGGGAGATAACTGCCCGTAAAAGCCCGATTGGTG
>NUMR01000161.1 GCA_002578045.1 Bacillus cereus | reverse complement strand
AAATAGCGGGATAAAATAGGTGCCAAGAGACCCTGACACCTACTTCTTCACCATCAATTTCCCTTCATAATCGTTCATCGTCTTTATTTCAACGCCTTTATAATAGTGAGCGACGATATCTGTATATTTCTTACCTTCCTCTGCCATTCCATTCGCCCCGTATTGGCTCATACCAACGCCGTGGCCGAAACCTTTCGTCGTGACAATGATGGTATTGTCCTCTTGTTTCCACGTAAAGTCAGAAGAGTGTAAATCTAACTTTTCACGAACTTGTTTTCCTGTTAATGTTTTTCCTTGAAACTCTACATCCTTTACTCGTTTTCCTTCTGTAAGGCCTTTAATGTTTCCAACTTTCCCGTCTGCTAGTACCTTCACACCGAGACGTTTCTGAAAATCAGCTACTGTGAATGTTTGCTCGCTCGTAAATTTTGGAGAAGCTTGATCCCATGGGCTATCTACACTTTTCAAATACGGATAATCATTTCCCCAATAATCAGCTGCATTTTCTGTGCGGCCGTTACTCGTTGAGAAGAAAGACGCTGAAATTGGTTTTCCCTCATACGTTAAAACTTGTCCTGCGGTTTTGGAAACGGCTTCCTCCATTTTCTTTAAATTGTTTTCGTAGTTATTACCCCATTGTTTTTTCAATTCTTCTTTGCTTTTGTACACTTGATCTTTCACCGTATCTACCACGTCTGCATTGTTTTTCTTTTCTCCGCTTAGCATACGCTGTACTACAAAAGTCCTCGCTGCTAATGCCTGCGCCTTTAGCGCCTCTATTTCAAAACTGGCATTCATCTCAGAAGCTACTACACCTGTCACATACTCCTCCATCGGTAATGTTTCTACCTTCTTCTGTTTCTCGCGATATACAGCCACTTGAACAGCTGTATCTACTTTTCCTGGAGCTGGTATACTTTCTACGGCTGGAGGAGTTTTAGAAACTGCTTCTTTCCCTACTTTTGCTTTCGCAAACGGGATAACAAGAGCTGCAGGTACAATGATAACGAGCGCTATTAAGAGCGCTACTGTAATGAAAAATGGCTTTGAAAATTTCATCCTATTCCCCCAATATAAAGTTAGCTTCCTTTCATTCTTATGGAACTACGTAATCTTTTAGAACATACTTGGGGGTATTGATATAAAGCAAAAGTGTAATGCATATTGATTTAGTTCATTATCAATCGAAATATTACGAAATAAAGTGAAACTTTA
>NUMR01000160.1 GCA_002578045.1 Bacillus cereus | reverse complement strand
CCGGTCGGGACCGCCATTTTTACATAAAGGCTCGGTAGCTCAGTCGGTAGAGCAGAGGACTGAAAATCCTCGTGTCGGCGGTTCGATTCCGTCCCGAGCCACCATTTTGAAATCGCAAGCCGGCTTAGCTCAATTGGTAGAGCAACTGACTTGTAATCAGTAGGTTGGGGGTTCAAGTCCTCTAGCCGGCACCACGTTCAAAATGAGCCATTAGCTCAGTTGGTAGAGCATCTGACTTTTAATCAGAGGGTCGAAGGTTCGAGTCCTTCATGGCTCACCATTTACAATTTAATGCGGGTGTAGTTTAGTGGTAAAACAAGAGCCTTCCAAGCTCTGGTCGAGAGTTCGATTCTCTTCACCCGCTTTCCTATTAGGGGCCTATAGCTCAGCTGGTTAGAGCGCACGCCTGATAAGCGTGAGGTCGATGGTTCGAGTCCATTTAGGCCCACCATAATATTCCGCAGTAGCTCAGT
>NUMR01000015.1 GCA_002578045.1 Bacillus cereus | reverse complement strand
CTTGAAAAAGAGTGTTTTATCTACAGGTATTTTTTTATATACTTGAATTTCAAGATATGGAGAATAGGGGACATCATGAGTAAAATAATATTTTCAACTAAAGAGATAAAAAAACTTCAAAACAATTCAAATGTACAACGAGTTAGCGAGCGAGCTATTACATATACGGAGTCCTTTAAAAGTAGATTTATTGATGAGTATTTAGCTGGTAAACTTCCTCGACAAATTTTTATAGAGAACGGCTTCGATGTGAACGTGATAGGAATGAAGCGAATTGAACAATCAGCCTACAGATGGAAAAAAACTTATGAAAAGAATGGTTTAATTGGGCTAACCGATTCGAGGAGAACTGAGTCTGGTAGACCATTAAAACGGAAACTTACACCGTCCGAAGTGATTGAAAGGCAAGAGGCAAAAATTAAGTTACTTGAAGGGCAGGTGGAGCTATTAAAAAAGCTAGAAGAGACCGAAAGGAGGCTGCTAAACACAAGCGAAAATCTAAAACCGAGTAGAGTATATCAGTTGATTTATGTAACCATTGAACAAAATCAATTTAAGCGAATGACTAAGTATTTTTGTGATCTTTTAGAGGTTTCCCGTTCTGGATATTATAGCTACCTACAGTCATCCACTGGCCGAGAAGCAAGAGAACGATTGGACTTAGAAGCAAAAGATATCATATTAAAGGCGTTTAATCGCCGAGGATATAAGAAAGGATCACGTTCCATAAAAATGATATTGGAGAATGACTATAACCTAATTTTTAGTCGTAAAAAGATACAAAGAATCATGAGGAAATATAAAATTGTCTGTCCTCATAGAAGACCAAATCCTTATAAAAGGATCGTTAAAGCAACGAGAGAGCATCAGGTCGTTCCAAATAAGTTAAACAGAGAATTTAAGCAAGGAGTTCCAGGGAAAGTGTTATTAACCGACATCACTTATTTGCCATATAACGGTAATTGTATGGCTTATTTGTCAACCGTAAAAGATGCATCCACTAACGAAATCCTAGCTTACCATATTTCTGATCGTATCACTCTAGACATCGCAACTAA
>NUMR01000159.1 GCA_002578045.1 Bacillus cereus | reverse complement strand
CTATATAAGTTTCCGTGTTTTGTTTTCGTTTAGTTTTGAGAGTTCAATAAAAGTGTTGACTCTTATATAACAATGGGATATAAAATAATTCTGCAATTTGTATGGGCCTATAGCTCAGCTGGTTAGAGCGCACGCCTGATAAGCGTGAGGTCGATGGTTCGAGTCCATTTAGGCCCACCATACAATTTGGGGGCTTAGCTCAGCTGGGAGAGCGCCTGCCTTGCACGCAGGAGGTCAGCGGTTCGATCCCGCTAGGCTCCACCAAAAAGCTATTTAAAATAGCAAATGGTATGTTCTTTGAAAACTAG
>NUMR01000158.1 GCA_002578045.1 Bacillus cereus | reverse complement strand
GTATGCCAGATGTATTATCCGGAGTTCTATTCTAATGAAGATGTTGCTGTGTTTGTTCGCTGCGATAAGATTACACCAGAACAATATCAACAAATTACAGGGGGATTATATCAGAAATCAAAAGAAAATGAATAAGATATGTTACATTGGAATAAAATCTGCCAAAATAGTAATAGGATTATTAGTAGAAGTCATTTCGAGGTGGTGTATTTTATGGATAAAGAAATATTAAAACGAATTTTTGAAGACCTCCTTAATCATTATGAGGTATCTGAAAAAGTTGAAATATATGAGCATAGCAGTACTATAGAAGAGGAAATAGACGATCTTAGAAATAAAGTACAAAAGTATCGTGAAGATTTTTACAAAGCATTGAAATAAGAAAAATGTATTAGACTCTCTTATATTTTCGAGTGATAATTAAATTGAAATATAAGAGGGGGGTTTTTAGATGAGTTTAACGTATTTTTCAGATGTCGAAGAGGAACAAGATTTTATACTTGATAGATATGCAGATGAAATACGATTGCGTACAGAGTGGATTATTGATACAGCTACAGAAATAAATAGCAGTTTAACGGAAGGGCACTCCGCAAGTTCAGTTATAAGGAAAACAATGGATTTGATAGGGCATGCGATAGTGATACTGCGTATAGTTGATCCAGAAGGTATAGGGGCTAGGCGGAGTGAGTTAGATAGAACAAAGGAAAGAGTAAGATTAATTCGAAAAAAGTGGCCGGAAATCCCGATTTAAGAGCCTATATAAGGCTCTTTTGTTATAAAATACGGCATTTAAAACGAACCAAAGCGTGCTTATAACATGCTTTTTTTATTTTAGAAAGGAGATGAACGATGTTTATGACGGAAGAAATCTTTAAATTAGCGCTATCACAAGGACTCCTAGCAGTCCTTTTTGTTTGGCTATTTTTCGATTCACGTAAAGAAAGTAAAGAGCGCGAAGGTAAATATCAAGCGGTAATCGAGAAGAACCAATGTGTAATCGAAGAGCAAGCGAAAGCCTTCGGCTCATTATCGAAAGATGTATCGGAAATTAAACAGGTTTTAAATACGAAGGAGGACGTAAAATGAAACGCTCTAATACAAGGAAATGGAGGAAATAATGATGCAAGAGAAATTCAAAAATTATGGATTGTAGGTAGCGTTATTTGCACTTTTAGGGATGGTATTAATGGATGCTGTCCCTAATTTTAATTTAGGGAGATATCAAGAGTATGTAGATATGATTCTATATATTTTGATTGCTGCAGGTGTTGTATCTAATCCTACAGTTGGCAAATGGTTTACTGATAAACGAAACGAAGGAGAGGGTAAGTAATGGGTTACATTGTAGATATTTCAAAATGGAATGGTAATATTAACTGGGATGTAGCTACTGGTCAATTAGATTTAGCTATCGCTAGGGTGCAAGATGGTTCTAATTATGTTGATCCATTATACAAAGGTTACGCTGCTGAAATGAACAAGAGAAATATTCCTTTTGGTAACTATGCGTTTTGTCGCTTTGTATCTATTAACGATGCGAAGAAAGAAGCACAAGACTTCTGGGCGCGTGGTGACAAGAATGCTAAGTTTTGGGTAGCTGATGTGGAAGTAAAAACAATGGATGATATGCGAGCAGGAACACAAGCTTTTATTGATGAATTACGCCGCTTAGGAGCTAAGAAAGTCGGCTTATATGTGGGCCATCATATGTATGCACCTTTCGGTATGGATAATGTAAAAGCGGATTTTGTTTGGATTCCTCGATATGGCACTAATAAGCCAGCATATCCTTGTGATATTTGGCAGTACACTGAGACAGGTAATGTACCAGGTATCGGTAAATGTGACTTGAATTATTTGATTGGTAATAAGAGTTTAGAGTGGTTTGCTGGAGTAGAGGAAACAATTGTAGCTAGTCAATATGATTCAAATTGGTTTACAAAACAAGACGGTGTATTTAAGTTGAATACATCTATTAAACTTCGTACCGAACCATTCACTGATGCTCCTGTTATTGCTACACTGAATGCAGGCGATGAAGTAAAGTATGATGCATTCGGTTATGAAAGAGATGGATATGTTTGGTTACGTCAAAAGCGTTCGGATGGTTACGGTTATATTGCAAGTGGCGAGACTAGTAATGGAAAACGTATTAGTAGTTGGGGGTCATTTAAATAAAATAAAAAAAGAGCCAGAACATATAGGATTCCTGGTTCTTTTTA
>NUMR01000157.1 GCA_002578045.1 Bacillus cereus | reverse complement strand
ATTAACTTTAACTTTAAAAGCAACGGTCACATCGTTCATATTGGCGTTCATATTAGGAAGGCCCACTGCTAACGATTGCCCAGACCACGAACTATCATCTAATGGAGTCGTTCCAGTAGGGGTCGTTATAGTCATTGAACCAGGAATATACGAAACATATCCATTTAATACATTTTTTAAAATAATATCTTTCCAATCTTGTTTACCAGAAAGATATTTCGCATTAATCTTATATGTGAGTTCCTCGCCTTTATTAACTGACGTACCACTTTCCACAATTGAATTATCTTTTTTGGTAATCGTTTCTTTAGCATCTGCCTCTACTAACCCTGGTACTTGATCAAATGTAACACGATTATTCTGAAACTTCCCTCCTGTTGAACCAGTAAAGCCCCAATACACTTGATTAGAACCAAAGACATCTTGCACATTTAGTCGGACACTAACGGCAGATTGACCTTGTAATTGATACGTAATCGTTGATGTAGCTGCATTCCAATCAACAGTGAATTTGCGCCATGTATCATTTGATAGTATACCAGGATATTGAACACCAACATTTCCATCAACATTATTATGTTTCATCGTTCTTCTATTGAAAGGAAACACATAATAATCGATATAAGTATCTACTTTTCCTGGATAGCTCCATGCAACATGATTCCCTGAGGAAACATTCGTATCAAAATAACCATCACTAAAACTATTATTGACATAGGTATCAAACTCCACCGCAAAACTGTTTTGAACTCCATTAGTTTTGGATGATAAAGGATCCTGTGATGCATAAACTCCAAGTCCAGAACCCATATTACCCAGTGCGTCTGTACCTCTCGCATCATTATGCATAACAAAAGCCATACCGTCACCTGCATTCGCTCCTTGATTTCCAAAATATATATACATAGATGTGGTAAAATTTTTTGTTAAGTCCATTTTATTAATGTTAGTTGACCAAATTCCACCCTTTTGATTTGTAGTATTAGGAGTTATTTCAACTATATTCCCTCCTATAATGGAACTATTTGAACCTGTCGGAGTAGTAAATATACCCGTTAAATCAATTTTAACTGGAGGATTATTTTCATTAGCAGCCTCTACTCTAGCAGGTGCCAACCACCCAGGACCTGGAATCAACAAACTTATGACTACCATAAACAGAAAGGAAGCTCGAAGGATATGTTTTTTAATCATTTTCATTATTTTTCCCTCTTTTTTTCTTTTTTAGCAAAATAATAATTATTATTAATGCCAAAATAAGTGCACCGATTCCTATGAAAAGCCACGTATAATCTTTTTCTACTTCAACGGCTGTTTTATTTATTTTTTTCTTCTTTACCGTTAATTTCAAACATTTTATCAAATGCCCAAGTTTGATTCGCAAATCAAAATAAGTAAGGTTCTTGTTAATTTGATTTTCTGGAATATTCGCTTTGACAGAGTAATTCATCGTTCCTGCAAAAACCGCTTCATTTTTCAAACCAATAATGTACTAAGCAAGATTGATGATCCTTTTTTCATTCAAAATTCTCCTCCTTGCTTACACATATTGTAATGTTCCTGTATCTAGTAAAAATTGAATTTGGCTCGACTAATCACTAGTAAAGCCAAATTCAATTACATAAGTTATTTTAACTAGGTGCGTTAGACAATTCCCATGTAATTGTGGAACTGTAATTCGTAGAGGTATCAGCTGAACCTTCTAAAACTTTTAATTGTACATTACTGTTATCGCCATCAGTTCCTGAAAATACGTCTACCCATGTTCCACGCCCAGCATCTACAGCAGCCAACATCACCACTTTTGCATCCGTGTTATTCAATACAACGTCATTCGCTACAGGTGGAGTAGAAACA
>NUMR01000156.1 GCA_002578045.1 Bacillus cereus | reverse complement strand
TAATACAAAAATTTCATTTTGTAGAAAAGAGGAATGGGAATTGATTACGATTGAAGATGAATGGATGATTGAAAACAAAGAAAAGCTGAATGAAGAAGATATCACAAAACTTAATAAGTTCAACTATTTTGAAATGATGCAGAAAGGCGAAATACATTTAAATGCTTATGATTTTATACAAATGTATCGTTTAGTTCATCGGATTTACAAGAAATATAATAAATGAGATAGGAGTTAGTAGTATGGCTTATAGTGGGGATCATGGTGCTGCGTTTGAGAATCTAATTAATTTTTCGAATGAAATGTACAAACGAAAAAACATTGCATTAATTACAAAGCGGGCGACACCTGTAGTTGTTACAAGACTATTTAAAGATGGAAGGATTAAAGAAGGATATTTCGAAAAGAAATCAACTGTTGATTATGACGGTATATATAAAGGTAGAATGCTAGCATTTGAAGCAAAAGCAACAACAAATAAGACAAGCTTTGCTTTAAAGAATATATCACCACATCAAATTGAATACTTGGAGCAAGCCGAAAAACTAGGAGCAATATGTTTCTTCTTAATCGAATTTAGTATAGAGCATTCTGTTTTTTTAATTCCATTTGAAGTAATAAAAGAATACATTTATGATGCAAAATTGGGTGGACGAAAATCAATTCCACGATCAGTATTTGATAATAGAGCTTATTTAGTAAAGCCGACTGATAGAGCGTTAGTAGATTACCTGCACTATGTAGATAAGTTGGAGTGGGCAGCGATATGAATAAAAAAGAAGTTCGTATTCAAATTTTAGATTTACAAGAGCAACACTGCGTAGGGTGTGCTTATAGATATAGTAGGGATGTAGCGCATTGTTGGACAAATTGCGAAACAGGAATACGAATCAATGAAAATTAGGTGTTTTATTAGGTGGGCGGATAGGAACTGAACAGAAGAAGCCCAGAACAACTAAAGAATGGAATAGAATATGTAAGAATGCAGTAAAACTTAGTAGTAAAGAACTAACATATGTTGAAATCGCAAAGAAATATAGTATTACTACAGGTAACTTGCATATACAAATGAAAAAGAGAGGGTTAAAATAAATAATTTCATATACCATAATAAGAGTTGAAAATAAAAACAAAAAAGAAAATAGTCCGCATTCGAGGACGTTGATTAACTGTAAGAAATAATGTTTTCTTACAACTAATCAGCGTCCTCTTTTTTATTCTAAGGAGGGCAAACTGCATGATAGACTTAATCAAACAATACAAAGAAACATTAAATCAATTATTAGTTGTAAAAGAAAAAGCGAATGAAAAAGATAAAAAAATCATGAATAGCATGATAAGAGATATTGAAGACTCTTTAAAGTGGATGCGTACAGGTAAGGAACCTGGATTAAGACGAGGAATTGAAAGAAGGTCAGCATATCAAAGGGAGCGACCATTAGATCCTGTTTTAATGCAAAGGTATTTCCGTAGTATAGATGATAATACTTATGAGTGGGATAATCATCAAAAAGAACATACCCTAGGTGAATGGGAGATAATTAAATTGGAAGATGCCCTATCAGTATTGACCGAACGTGAGAAGGAAGCGTATCTAATGTCTAGGGGGCATTGTTTAACTTATAGTGATATTTCAAAGTATTTAGGTGTAACTCGTAGCACTGTTCAGACAATGATTACACGAGCAGAAAAAAAGATAGCTAAGCGAGTACATGAGAGCCTCTTCTGTTTATGCAGTTGAGGCTTTTATATGGTAAAATAACAATGTAATTACATATAAAGGGAGATTGATGATATTGACGGTTTCTGAAGAAATAGTGATTTCCAAAAATGCTCGAGATTTATTTGTAGATCGAAATAACAGAGCGCTCTTGATTTATAGTCAGCATTCCAAAGAAAAATTCCCCATTATGTATAAATTAGCAAAAGATTATTTAGAAAGTAATGCGAAAGAAATTGATGAAGCATTTAAAAGTTTTGATGCAAGAGAAATATTGTTACTAAATGAAATGTTAGGTAATGTTATCAATATTTGCAGAAATGAGTGGGTCGGTGATGTAGATCCATATGCAATTATTGAGAATGAAAAAGAAAGAAAAACTTGTTCCCTTTGTAAACAAAAAAACAATAAATTAGTATTTCATATAAAAAATAAATTTAATGGAAAAAGAGTTAATGTAGGTAGCACATGTATAGGGGCATTTGATTCTTTAGAATATCCTTCGGGAGTATCTAAAAAAGAAGTAATAAAAAAAGCACGACAGCAATCTAGATTACAGGATTTAATCTTTAAATTTCCTGGTATAGAAAAAATAGTAACTTCTTGGGAAAAAGAGTTGGATATATATGAAGTGCTTATTCCTCAAGAGATAGAAGAGCCATACCGAGAAGTAGGAAAAAAACTAAAGCAACAATATGATAAGCACTTAAAAAAAGGATCTAGTGAATCAGATATTAAAAATATTCGCAAGTATTTATTGGATAGGAAAAAATTTATAATAAAGATGAAGAAATATGAGGAAGAAAATAAAAACCAAGATTTTGTAGTGACAATGGAAATGGTGAAATGGTTGCGACGTAAAAAGGACCTGGAAACTATTGAGGTTTTAAAAAGAACCGGATATGTACAATCGAGACTGGCCTATAAAATACTAGAGCCTAAATTTGTAGAATCATTAATACCTAAGTTTAATCAGCATTTTAAAAAGAATAATATAGAAATTGTGAATTACAATAAAGAAGAGTTGTATTTTAAAATAAAACCATTTTATCATTTGGAATTCCATTTAAAAGTAATGTGTAATAAGTTAATACGAGATTTCGGCTCATTAATATTTGATGATAAATCGTATATAAAGCCAAGTGTAAATAACATTTTTAGTGTTGCTTATTTATTTTCTGAAGTTGAGCAAGAAATTGTGATTAACGAATTAAATAGAATTCAGTCAAGTATAACTATGAAATTGCATCATTTTGGTTATGAATACGATCATTTTGAACGGAATGAAATAGATTTATTTGATACGAGAATAAAAAAATATATTGTAGTAAAAATGAATAAGTTCCTTGAGGATTTTAAAGGCGTTGCCTTTGGGCTAGCAGATGTTAAAGAAATTGAAAAGTACGTAGATTATAATTTAAAAGAAAATGTAAGGACATTTACCTATGAAGAATTATGGGCAATACGAGATACAAGTGATGATGAGACTTTAGAGGATTAAGAAGAAACATAAGAATATAAAAAACTATGAGAATTTGTCATACAAAAGCCACTTATATATGACAACAGTTGAAAATGAGGGTTAAAGAAAACCGAAAACTAACTTTTATGGATGTCTGTTTGAATGAACTGGCGTTTATAGGGCAAGTAAATAATTACAAAGAGTGCTTTTGAAGCTATTTGTAATTATGTAGGAATACAAAAAATAACTAAACGGTCTATAAGGAGGGCTTTTGCTCTTCTTCCAGTCACTGACGTATAAGACATGTAGTCCATCTAAATAAATACAGTGATTGGAAGAACAACAAGAGTTATATAGAAAAGGGCAACTGATGCTTGGCTGCTCTTTTATTATGCAAAAAGGATGGTTATAAAATTGTTAAATCAAGTTTTAAATATGGATTGCTTAGAGGTATGATGATGATTCCAGATAAAAGTATAGACATGATTTTATGTGATTTGCCTTATGGAACTACATCTTGTAAATGGGACAGCATCATTCCTTTTAATTTGTTATGGGAACAATATGAGCGAATTATAAAGGACAATGGAGCTATCCTTTTAACAGCGAGTCAGCCATTTACAACGAAATTAATTGCTTCTAACATGAAATTATTCCGTTATGAGTGGATTTGGAAGAAGGGAAATCATGTAACAGGTTTTCCAAACGCAAATAGAATGCCGCTAAAGAATCATGAGAATGTATTGGTGTTCTACAAAAAGTTACCAAAGTATTATCCACAAGATTTGGTTTTATTAGATAAGCCGATTCGAAAAAGTGGATCTAAGAAATTAAAAATACTTGGAGATCGTAGGGACAAGACGTTAAACAAACCACATGTTACGAAATATACGAATTATCCTAAATCCATAATGGATTTTCCAAGAGATAGCAAAACATTTCACCCAACACAAAAGCCTGTAGCGTTATTTGAATACTTAATTAAAACTTATACAAAAGAAGGCGAAACAGTATTGGATAATTGTATGGGGAGTTTTACAACAGCTATAGCATGTATTAATACTAAACGTAATTACATCGGTTTTGAGATGGATGAAGAGTATTGGAAATTAGGAAATGAACGAGTTAATAAACATATTGAATCATTAAAGCACTCTTGACACTCCCACTCCTAAAGGAGCCAGCTGACTAATGTCAGTGGGATTCTTGCTACCAAAGGCGAAGTCCATTTCTGGTATCGCTGACGTGCAAGATTGCGGTGTGCCATCACCACTCCCACAACAGACCGTATAGGTTCGTGGGCTACGATACTGTGACCATACCGTACAGATTGTTGGTTCTCAAATGTTTTTACGTCTTTTGCATGACTATAAATAAAGTATACCATGTTTTGCTATACAAAAACGATGCTTTCATCCCACGTCTAAAGACGGACTAAAGCCCTGCGTGGGCTTTCCCGCATCATAAATTTTGTAAGTTATTAAAGGCTTAATGAATAACAGAACCATGCAGAGTGGATGGTGAGGACTACTCGCTATGCATGT
>NUMR01000155.1 GCA_002578045.1 Bacillus cereus | reverse complement strand
AAATAGCGGGATAAATTACAGACAATATAAAAATTTTTGTTGATGTTTTCATTAATTACTCCCTTATAAGCGTATCTCTCTCATTCATATACAAATGGGCTATATGCTGGATTAATTTCTTTATAATCACAACACAAACAAAATCTAACCCACTTTGGATGTTCATTAAACGTGGTCCTGAATGAACGCTTATTACATTTTGGACATGCGGATATTCCACTTCCCTTATACTGCTTCTGACTCTCCACATTTTCAAAAGATACATTTGTAGTTGGTAATTCACTCGTACACACTATACTTCCCGAGACCACTGAAAAAATCCACTTCA
>NUMR01000154.1 GCA_002578045.1 Bacillus cereus | reverse complement strand
TTATTGGAGAATAAGAGGTGGAATTATTGGACAAGTATCGGAAATTATATGTATCACTAAAAAATGAGGATGAACTGATAACGTTATTTAGCAAAGAAAGTTTTAGCGACATTATAGATATGTTGAATGAAGAAAAATTTATAATGCTTTTTGATTTAAGAAATGGATTGTACTTACCATGTGCACTAAATACAGATCATATAACTGTTATTTTCAGGGGAGAAGATTAAAACAAAAACTTCATTTGAAAAGAAAGTGGTGATACGAATGTATAGCTGTCCTAAATGTCTAGAGTGGTTTGATGACGAAGACGAGCTGTTCGAGCATTTTACCTTATGCGAAGAGAATGATGAATAATGAACATTCATGCAAGTCCAAAGGAATATGCCATTTATAAAGGCGAATCGTTAATATGTATCGGAACTGTACAGGAGTGCGCTCAACATTTGGGCGTACTTCCTAAGACGATTCTTTTTTATAAAACACCAGC
>NUMR01000153.1 GCA_002578045.1 Bacillus cereus | reverse complement strand
CAGTATAATCGTTCATCATCTACCCTTTTTTCAGTTTATAAGAACATTGAGGATGAGAAGTTTAGGTATTATATATTGAAGAATAAGAAAGATGTTTTTAATTGTTTAAAAGCATTTTTTGTAAAAAAAAATTAAAAATAAGTATCTAAGAAATAGAGAAATGATAAGATGAAACTTTTATTAGTAGGAGTTTAATTCTTATTAATACGGAATGAAATTAAGATAAACAAACTTCTTAAGGACGGAGGATCGTTCTTTTTTATTTATATATATGGGAGAGCATGACATACCCATCAACCTAATTAGAACAGATTAGCTCAAAACGATAAAAATAGACTTTGTTGCTATAAGCGGAAGTAAAAGTGACGGAACATAAGAGATATGTATACGCTTGTCGTAAGTGTGAATTAGATGAGGTATCCACACCGATTGTAACGGTTAAGATGCCAGCTCCTGCCTTTCCTAAAAGTATCGCTTCCCCATCCATTATGGCGTATATTATGACACAAAAATATGTAGAAGGATTGCCTCTTTATCGTCAGGAAAAGCCATCACTTATTGTTTGAATCAATGAGATCATCTTGAAGCTTTTTTATTAGACGGTCGTTTAGAAATCGATAACAACAGAAGTGAACGTTCTATTAGGGGTCACCATACATGCCCATCAACTTAAGAAGGAAAATAAAATGAACTTCCGTTCATATGTGGATTTAAAATAAAGTTCGATGATTTATAAAAAAGTCTGATCATTTATAATAAAGAATGATAATTTATAAAAAAGTTTGATAAAAAGATCTATTTTGTAGAGTATTTCTTTGTTCAACAATCGGGTCATTTTGTGGAATAACTCTTTATAAGGAAATTGGATATTTATATTAAAGCTATGGAGAAGATTGCGAAGAATTTCACTTATGCTAACGTGGCAGTTTGAAGAAGGAGAGCTATATTTACTTGAAGAGGTAAGCCATAAAAAACATACCAATTGGTATGTTTTTTTATACATTATTTATAATGAAGTTAGAGAAAGATATTTAAGCTCCTTTGGCTGCTTGTACTTCCAGTGTAATCTGAACTTGATCAGCCACTAATACTCCACCGGTTTCTAATGCTGCATTCCACGTCAAACCATACTCACTTCTGCTAATGGATCCGTGAGCTTCAAAACCAGCCTTTACATTCCCCCAAGGATCTTTCCCACTTCCTTCATAGGTTACAGTAAAAGTTTCAGGTTTAGTTGTCCCACGAATGGTTAAGTCTCCAGTTATCTCGTATTCACCGGGACTCTTCTTAATAATTTTTGTTGATTTAAACGTCATTTTAGGATTGTTTTCTACATCAAAGAATTCCGCTGAACGCAAGTGATTATCACGTTCTTCGTTACGAGTATCTACACTGTTAACGTCCACTGAAAATTTAATAGATGCCGTGGTTAAGTCATCAAGGTCAGCTTCTATCGATGCTTCGAAATTATGAAAAGTACCTTTAACTTTAGATACCATCATATGTCTGATAGAAAAATCAACACTACTATGTGCAGTATCTACATTCCATTTAGTCTTTTCCATAAAAATCACTCCTATTCATTTATAAACTACAACATACATTTTAGACAAAAACTAATCTTATATACTCCAAGGTGTATTATATTTTTCATTCAAACAGCCCTTTATCACTTTTATTGATTCAAATTTGTTCAAATTTAAAAAAGTTGGTTCCTTAATCAACGGGTGTGTTAGTTCAACAAGCTAAAGGCAGCATTCATAATAATTATCCTTGATCTTCCGCAATCGGGCGCTTTAATGGAGGAATGATCACAAAAATTATCAAACTTTTTTATAAAAGGATGATTCAATTGAATATAGAAAAAGCGTGTTTTGAACAATCTTTTTTCGAAGCATGCTTTTTTTATTTGCTCTTTTATCAAGGTTTATTAAGTTAATTTAATCAAACTTTATTTCAAGGCTACATCAAAAGAAGAAATTGATAAAGTCTTACCGTGGTCAACAGATTTACCGTCTAGATGCAGAGTATCGAAAAGAAGTGAAGTAAACAAAAAATAACTCCAAAATTAACTTTTATTGTATATTTTGGAGTTACTTTACGTTTACTTCGAACCATCATCATTTTCTATTACGATGTTTACATTTACCTCTTCGATATTTTGTAGATTCATTTTCTCATTTCCCTTCCTTGATTACGTTTACGTATAATTATTTATAGATAACATAGGAAATGACGTGCAGACAGATAAAAGTTTGCACGTCATTTTTCTTATAAAGAGATTGTATATAATGTACCATCTAAAGCAAAAGAAGTACGTCCAGTTTCTTCTGATACAACTAATACAAGGGCGTCGCATACTTCTGATAAGCCAATCGCAGCCCGGTGCCGAGTACCTAATTTTCGTTCCGGTGTTACATGCTGAGATAACGGAAGAATGTTAGCAGCAGAAATGATATGGTTCTCCTTAATTAGTACAGCCCCGTCATGTAAAGGATTGCCTGGATAGAATATGGATTCTAATAAGGGGGCCGTCAGCTGTGCAGTGAGCGGTGTTCCAGATTGAATAAAGCTATCGAGCGCGTCTTGTCTTTCAATAGCAATTAAAGCACCGTGTTTTTTTTCGGCTAGGTGCTGCATAGCTGTTGTTAAGGCGATGTAACAATCGGTAAATGGTGATAAGTATGTTTTCATATAATAAGAAGCAGCGTTTGCCTGAATATGCATGAGCATATGTTGGATTCCTTCGACTTTACATAAAATACATTCCTGTTCATCATCTAAGGATTGCTTCATTTTTGTTAATTCCATTTCAACATTTTGAATGGATTCTTTAATTTGGTGTTTTAGTTTTTCTGATAGTGCCCATGCTTCCATGATATTCTCCTTTTTGAGAAGTATTGATTTTAACCGTTAGTGTATACAAAATATACAAATATAACATGTAAATCTCCTCTAAATGTCAAAACATATTGAGGAGAGTACAGTTTTTTTCATATAATGGAAGTATGTTAATCGAGGGGAGATAGCAACATGGATTGGAAACAAGAATATAGTCGCTGGATGTCATTTGCAAATTTAGATGCAGAACTAAAGAAACAGTTAGAAGCGATGCAGCACGATGAAAATAGAGGATAGCTTCTATAAAAACTTAGAGTTTGGTACAGGTGGTATGCGCGGGGAAATTGGTGCTGGTACGAATTGTCTGAATGTATATACAGTTCGTAAAGCGACAGAAGGGCTAGCGCGTTTTATTACTAAGCAAGGGGAAGAAGCAAAAAGACGTGGTGTTGTCGTTGCTTATGATTCTCGTCATAAATCTCCTGAGTTTGCGATGGAGGTTGCGGCAACGCTTGGCGCACACTTTTGTTGAAGCTATCTCAATAATACTTTGAGAAAGAAATTTAGGTATATGCTGATGTCCTAATTTAAAATAGTCTATTGACAAATGAATTTAAGGGTTTTATAATTTATCTCGAATCCGAGATAAATTATAAAGGAATTGATAATTATGGATAAGATGAACGATGAGGATTTATCTCTAAAGTTATTTGTTATATTTTCTCGTGCAGGACAGACAATAACAAAACGCATTGAAGAAGATATAAAGAGCCATGGACTTAATCCAACTGAATTTGCAGTTCTTGAGTTCCTGTTTAGTAAAGGTGATCAACCTATACAAAAAATTGGGGATAAAATATTACTTGCAAGTGGCAGTATTACTTATGTTGTTGATAAGTTAGAGAAGAAGCAATTGTTAGTTCGAAAACCATGTCCTAAAGATCGTCGTGTTACGTATGCAGCGATTACCTTAAAAGGAATTGAACTGATGAACGCTATATTCCCTAAGCATAAAGAGGCAATCCAACAAATATTTGGTGGATTGAATTCCGTGGAAAAAAGAATGATGATTGAACAATTAAAGAAATTAGGATACTATGCCCAAAAGCTATAAATTTTGGGCTGATATCTCGAATTCAAGATAATTTAATTTGAGATAAATCCACATGATGTGAATGTAACCACATCATGTGGATAAGATTAAGTGTAAGTTAATGCAAAAGGAATAAGACAATCGTTAATGTACAGTGATTATTAAATAAGAAATTAAAAAGGAGTACACGAGATGAATAAGAAAACGATGGGAATTCACCACATTACAGCAATCGTAGGTCATCCACAAGAGAATGTAGATTTTTATGCAGGGGTTTTAGGGTTACGTTTAGTCAAACAAACGGTAAACTTTGATGATCCAGGTACGTATCATCTTTATTTTGGGAATGAAGGAGGCAAACCAGGGACTATTATTACATTTTTCCCATGGGCAGGTGCTCGTCAAGGGATTATTGGAGATGGTCAAGTAGGGGTAACTTCTTACGTTGTTCCAAAAGGTGCAATGGAGTTTTGGGAAAAGAGATTGGAAAAGTTCAATGTTCCGTATACAAAAATGGAGCGTTTTGAAGAACAGTATTTAGAATTTGACGACCCTCACGGCTTGCATTTAGAGATTGTTGAAAGAGAAGAAGGAGAAGTAAATAATTGGACTTTTGGAGACGTAAAACCAGAAGTTGCGATTAAGGGATTTGGTGGAGCAATTCTGCTGTCTGCTCAACCTAGCAAAACTGCAGAGTTATTAGAACACGTAATGGGATTAGAACGAATTGGAGAAGAGGGAGATTTTGTTCGCTTCCGTTCCTCAGCTGAGATTGGAAATATCATTGATCTAAAACTAACTTCTATTGGACGTGGACAAATGGGAGTTGGTACAGTTCACCATATTGCATGGAGAGCTAGTGATGATCAAGATCAATTGGATTGGAGAGAGCATGTTTCACGCTATGGATATGGTGTAACACCTGTACGAGATAGAAACTATTTTAACGCGATTTATTTTAGAGAGCATGGAGAAATCTTGTTTGAAATTGCAACTGATCCTCCAGGATTCGCACATGATGAATCAAAAGAAACGATGGGTGAGAAATTAATGTTACCTGAACAATATGAGCCACATAGAAAACAGATTGAACAAGCATTACTACCATTTGAAGTAAAAGAGTTAGACTAATTTCAAGAAGGGAATGATTTCTTTGCTATCGATAGATCCATTACAAAATACTGAAAGAGAAAATTATAAATTTCTAATTGGAAGTATTATTCCAAGACCGATTGCTTTTGTTACTACCATCTCAGGGGAATATGTTTTAAATGGTGCGCCTTTCAGTTACTTTAATATTGTTTCCTCTAATCCTCCAATGATTTCATTAGCAATTCAACGGTCAGAGGAGAGACAAAAGGATACAGCAAAAAATATTCTCGATAGTAAGGAATTCGTCGTTCATATTGTTGATGAAGAAAATGTAGAAATGGTGAATAAAACTGCTGCTAATTTACCTTCTAATCAAAGTGAAATTGAGTTGGCAAATTTCACACCGGTAGAGAGTGAAAAGGTTTCTGTACCAGGGGTACAAGAGGCTAAAATTCGAATGGAGTGTGTACTAGAGCACTCCCTAGAATTAGGCGGTTCAGATTCTCCTGGATGTGATTTGATTATAGGAAAAGTGATTCAATTCCATATTGAAAATGAGATTTACGAAAAGGGTAGAATTGATCCAAAAGGATTGGGAGCAGTGAGTCGATTGGCAGGTCATAATTATGCGAAAATAGGTGAGATTTTTTCCATTGAACGCCCCAAATAAATTGAATATAGCCTATTAACGAAATGGAGAGAGAGTTATGCCGAATAAAATAGCAGGGATTCATCATATTTCTGCAATGGTAAATGATGCACAACGAACAATTGATTTTTATGCAGGTGTTCTGGGACTAAGACTTGTAAAGAAGACAATCAATTTTGATCGTCCAGAAGTGTATCATCTGTACTTTGGGAATGAGTCTGGTGAACCAGGAACTGTTATCACCTTTTTTCCATGGCCTAAACAGTTAAAAGGACGGATTGGAACAGGTCAAGTTGGGGTAACCGGTTATATGATTCCAAATGGATCCATGCCATTTTGGGAGAATCGTTTGCAAAAATTCAATATTGAATTTGTTTCATCAGTTCGTTTTGGGGAAACATATTTACAATTCCAAGATCCAGATGGTCTCCAAATTGAATTGGTTGAGCGAGAAGGGAATCCACAAAATACGTGGAGCTTTGGAGGAATTGGAGTAGAGAACGCGATTAAAGGGTTTAGTGGTGCTACTTTATATTCTGCACAGCCGAATAAAACAGCCCAATTGCTTGAAGAGGTATTTGGATTAGAATGCATCGGACAAGAGGATGGATTTTTGAGATTTCAATCAGAAGCAGAGGTTGGAAATATAATTGATATTAAATTAACTGCTTCAATCCGAGGTTTAATGGGAGCAGGAACTGTTCATCATATTGCATGGCGAGCAAAGGATGAAGAAGAGCATCAAGAGTGGTGGTCTATGCTTCAAGAAAAAGGATATTACCCAACCGAAATTCTGGATCGAAATTATTTCAAGGCCCTATATTTTCATGAAGCAGGTGGCATTTTATTTGAAATAGCGACAGATCCACCAGGCTTTGCAGTAGATGAACCCACAAAGGAACTGGGCGAAAAGCTTATGTTACCATCCTGGTTAGAGCCGAAAAGAGAAGAATTAGAAGAAATCTTACCTCCTATTGAGGTTAGAGTTTTGGAAGGGGATAAATAATGAAACATATTTTTCATAAAGGGAAGGATTTATCGAAACCAACATTATTACTGCTTCATGGTACAGGTGGGAATGAACTAGATTTATTACCACTTGCGGGCAGAATTGATGATGAATCATCTATATTAAGCGTTCGTGGAAATGTATTAGAGAATGGAATGCCTCGTTTTTTCCGAAGATTGGCAGAGGGCGTTTTTGATGAAGAGGATCTTATTTTTCGCACAAAAGAATTAAATGAATTTCTTGATGAAGTAGCAGTAACATATGGTTTTGATAGAGAAAATATAGTAGCCATTGGTTATTCAAACGGAGCAAATATAGCAGCAAGTTTATTATTCCATTATCAAAATGCACTGAAAGGTGCCATTCTCCATCACCCTATGGTACCTAGAAGAGGAATAGAACTTTCTGATTTATCAGGTAAATCTGTATTTATTGCAGCTGGGACAAATGATCCAATTTGTTCATCTATGGAATCTGAGGAATTACAAACATTATTAGAAAAAGCAAATGCAAATGTAACAATGCATTGGGAAAATAGAGGGCATCAATTAACTGCGAGTGAAGTAGAAAAAGCAGCTGAGTGGTATCGTACTTTGTTGAATGCGTGATAAAAAGATTTTATGGTATGGATTATAATTTGAAAAAAGTGAAAAAATAGGTAGGTGTAATGAAGTGGGTATTTTATCCAAGTTGTTTGGGAATTCATCAATAAAGGAGAAAAAAACAATGGAAAATGTAAAATTAGCAGTGATTTATTACAGCATGGGAGGAACAAACTATCAATTAGCAAAATGGGCTGAAGAGGGTGCAAAAGAAATTGGTGCAGAAGTAAAAGTATTAAAAGTACCAGAATTAGCTCCGCAATCTGTAATAGAAGGAAATCCAGCTTGGAAAGCACATATTGAAGCAACAAAGGATGTACCTGAAGTAACATTAAATGATTTAGAATGGGCAGATGCTATTATTTTTAGTGTACCAACTCGTTTTGGAAATATGCCTGCACAAATGAAGCAATTTTTAGATACAACAGGTGGATTATGGTTCAATGGAAAACTTGTAAATAAAGTTGTGAGTGCAATGACTTCTGCACAAAACCCTCATGGAGGCCAAGAAGCAACAATTTTATCATTATATACTACAATGTATCATTGGGGAGCAATTGTTGCCGCACCAGGATATACAGACCCCGTAACATTTGGTGCAGGTGGAAATCCATATGGTACTAGTGTTACTGTTGGCCAAGATGGAAAAATGATTGAAGATGTACAAGCAGCAGTGAAACATCAAGCGAAGCGTACAGTAACTGTTGCAGAGTGGGTAAAGAAAGCAAAGCAATAAAAAGTAATTAGGAAAATGGAAGGTTAAGATAACACTATTTAAAAACATTTTCTGATTACTGAAATAGTGTACATTTTATTCAAAACACAAACGATTCAGCCTATGTTTTTAATGATGACAAAGGCTGGATTTTATATTTACAAAGGTTTACAAAGACCTTTAGGGGTTCTGTTGCAAAGTTTCTCAAGAGATAAACAGAGGCATGAATATATGAGGAAATTTTATCTCTCCACAGTTGTCTATGAAAATTCAATTCATTTTTTGCTTGAAGGAACAATGATGAACAGGCAATAAAAACGAAGTCAATATAAATCGAGAAAAGAAGATAACTGTATGTAATAGGTAGTTATCTTCTTTTTCTATTAATGGGTATTTTGGCTGGATACTGTTATATAGAGTTGATTTTTATGATTATATTTTAGTATGTAACTCCACTACAAATTCATCTTTTCGTTGCCAGTTTTTTTTTCTCAAATATGTTACTTTTTCAAGCACTGACTTAAGAAGGCGATTTTTCTTTTCTATATCTTCAGTCGCATAGTATGCTTCTAATACATTTTTAATTTTGGGAACAAACTCATGTATATGTTTTTCTCTTTCTAATACATGCTTAAATTCATGCTCGAGTTGTTCAATTTCTTCTTGGATAGTTTTTAAACGTATTATAATAGATTTTTGTCGTTCTAAAAAAGTCTCAATATCGTATACACCCTTTTCCAATAAATCATGGAGTCTATTTTTTTGCTTTTGTAAATCGTTAACTTGTTGTTCTTTCTTTTCCAAAGCTTTTTGCTGCAACTGAATATTATTTTCTTTTTTCTTTTTTTGTACCATATTTTCTTGTATCTCAAAGCTTTCGATAATTTGTTTTAATCCATCAAGTATGCGCTGTTCAACAAGTATTAAGGATGCCCCTTTTTGAATTCCTTTACAGGATGGTTGTACACAACGCACTTGGGGATTGGGACGATCTTTCCGTGGTTGATAAAGCATGGAATGACCACATAGTTCACATAATAAGATGCCTGCCAGTGGATTAGAAAGTTTTTTTGTTTTGATTGTTGGTGGTCTCCAGCGTTTACTATGTGCCATGTTGGCTTTTTGAAATAGTTCTTCCGATACAAGAGAAGGATGAGCATGATTGTGTCGTTGCCATCTTTCTTTTGGTACCTTTTTACGAATGTATTTTCCATTTTGTTTGGTATAATGTATTTTTCCCCAAATAATGTGCCCAAGATATACTTCATTTTTGATAATAGATGAGATAGTTGAAGGGTTCCAATACTCACCTTCAGGTGGAGAAATTCCTAGTCTATCTAGTTTTTGTGTAATTGCCTGTCTACCTATTCCATCAGCCATATATTCAAAAATTTTAGGTATCACCCAACTTCTTTCAGGATCAGGATACAATTTTAAGTTATCATCTCGTAAGTATCCGTAAGGTGGGACGCGGGAGATGGATTTTCCTTCTTTCGCAGAAGCTCTTCTACCACGTTGCATGCGTTTCACAATTGTTTTTAATTCTTCTCGCGCAATTAAAGATTTTATACTAAAGGTTAACTCTTGATTTTCATCATTTGGATTAATAACTTCTGTTGGTGTAATAATGAATGTTTCTGAATAACGAAACACACGATAAATTGTTCCCTGATCTACCATATCACCACGACCAAGGCGATCTAGATCCATTACTAATACAGCATCAGCAATGCCTGTTTCTACTTCCCGAAGAAGCTTTTGCATTATAGGTCTTTCAGATATATATTCACCAGAAACAACTTCTTCGAAAATATCGATAATATTGTGATGCTCTTTGTGAGCGAGCTCTAATAACTGAGTTCGATGGCGCTCAAGCGTATCGTAATGCTGTCCGTGTTCCATCGCCTTTTTTTCTTCTTCAAGGTCTTTTCGACTTTTACGTAAATAGATGAATACATCAAGTTCTTGTGGACGGTACATTAGTTTCACCTACCAGCTTGTCTATTATTATTGTTATGAATATGTATGGCTAGCTTGTCCTATGAAAATGATAGTTCGTCTTTTTTCCTGTCTTGCATACATATAATGCAAGGGGGGATATGATGAGAGAATTTCAATTTGGTAATACAAAAGTTATTATTCATTCACCACTTGCATCAATGGAAAAAGAAGAACAAAAAGAATGGTTCCAACAAGAATGGGAAAAGAAAAATCCAATTTTAAAGTCTATAGTTGAGGCGGCAGTCAGCTGTCAAGAAGATGAAAAATAAAAGAAGAGCATACCGCTTTCCTTAAGTAATCTGGTACCTGTAGTTA
>NUMR01000152.1 GCA_002578045.1 Bacillus cereus | reverse complement strand
AATACGCATTTTTTAATGCATCCACAGGCTTCGCTGATAAGAGAACACGATGACGATATGTTTATAAATGGTAATTATGATGATTCATTTCAAGGATATGGTGGAAATGGTTCTATTATTATGGAAGGCGGAATTCTAGAAGGGAATGCGAAAGAATACCCTGATGGATTTAACGGAATAAATTTTGGACATGCACAAGGGTTAATTTTTAAAAATATTACAATTCGTGATGTGAGTTATGCGCATGGCATTGAAATTAACGCATGTAAAGATGTTTTGTTTGATGGTTGTCGATTTGAGGGGTTTTATGATCCAACTCCGACAAAGGAACGCTACATTAGCGAAGCAATCCAGCTTGATTTAGCAAAAAACAAAGATGTCTTTGAGTCGTTTGGTGATTATGATAATACTCCATGTCACAACGTAAAGATTATAAATTGTTATTTCGGTCCAAGCAATAACTTTCCAGCATGGAATCGTGGAGTTGGCTCTCATACATGTACACACGATAGATGGCATGATACAATCCGCATTCTGAATAATACTTTCGAAGGAATACAGGATTACTCAGTGTATTGCTTTAAGTGGAACAATGTCCTTGTTTCTGAAAATAACTTAAATGATTCAGCGGGCATTGCGGTTCGTATTCCTGATCCGAATACCGAAAGTACATTAGATGCAAA
>NUMR01000151.1 GCA_002578045.1 Bacillus cereus | reverse complement strand
TTTGCATCTAATGTACTTTCAGTGTTCGGATCAGGAATACGAACCGCAATGCCCGCTGAGTCATTTAAGTTATTTTCAGAAACAAGGACATTGTTCCATTTGAAACAATAGACTGAGTAATCCTGTATTCCCTCAAAAGTATTATTTAAAATGCGAATCGTATCATGCCATCTATCATGCGTGCACGAATGCGAACCAGCACCGCGGTTCCAAGCGGGAAAGTTATCGCTTGGACCAAAATAACAGTTTGTAATTTTGACGTTATGACATGGAGTATTATCATAATCACCAAACGACTCAAAGACATCTGCGCTTTTCGCAAGATCGAGTTGAATTGCTTCACTAATATAGCGCTCTTTAGTTGGTGTTGGATCATAAAATCCTTCGAACCGACAACCATCGAACAGAACATCTTTACACGCATTAATTTCTATCGCATGAGCATAACTTATATCACGAATAGTAATATCTTTAAAAATCAATCCTTGTGCATGTCCAAAATTTATCCCGTTAAATCCATCTGGATGTTCAAGTGCATTCCCCTCTAGAATGCCACCCTCAATAATGACAGCACCATTCCCGCCGTAACCTTGAAAAGCGTCATCTGGATTACCATTTATAAACATATCATCATTATGTTTTCGAATTAAAAAAGCTTGTGGGTGCATTAAAAAATGCGTATT
>NUMR01000150.1 GCA_002578045.1 Bacillus cereus | reverse complement strand
ATCCACTACTGCCACCGCATCAGGTGTACGATTTACTTGCCCTTCAAACAGATGATGAATCGCATTTTCTCGTGGATAGGATATAGCATTATCATTCCATTCTTCCAATAGTTGTCTTTGTTCGGTTTCCGTAATATATACCAACTCCGACAGAGTTTGATCAATATTTTTAAGCATTTGCATTAACACTTGGCGTAAATGACTTAACATTCGTTCGATGGTTAATCTATTAAACTTGCTTCGATCATACATTAACTTTAACGATAACTGGATCCCTGGAACTATAGCCAACCCTAATGGGTAGTGAGTTTGCTCTAGTCCTTCCAATTCACCAATTTCCAGATTTCCTGAAGACTCCTCTTTCACTGGATAATTTTCAAACACATATAAACTATTGAACAACGGTGTTCCCCTAGGAACTTCACTCCATCCCTGAATCTCTGTCAAAGAAGCATACTCATATTGTCTTCTTTCTATCTCATCCTCTTGTATCTTCTGCAACCAATTTATGACTTTTATATCATCTATCAATTGAATTCGCGTCGGTGACGTAGTAATGAAAGGACCTACGATGTTTTCAACATCAATAATTTCCGTAGAACGCCCTGAGCTTGTTACCCCAAAGACAATGTCTTTTTCTCCACTATACCGGCTCATGAGATATGCCCATGCACCTTGAATTACCGTACTCAAAGTAAGTTTATTGCGCTTCGCCCAGCCTTGTAACGCTTGGGTCTGCTCTTCTGATAAATGAGTAACCTTCTCTGTGTAACCTTTTTCTTGCTCTTTACTTTCTAAGCCCAACAAAGTTGGTGCAGTGAAACCTTTAAGTTTCTCTCTCCAGAATTGTTCCGCCTGCTCCTTATCCTGTTCTCTTAGCCATTGGATATATTTCTTGTATGGCGATGACTTAGGTAAATTCACAGCTTCTCCATTCATTCTCTTCTGATAGACTGTAAGTAATTCGTTAAAGACCAGTGGTAGACTCCATCCATCCAGCAAAATATGGTGATGTGTCCAAACAATCCGATATTCTTCCTCACCTTCTTGAATGACAGTTACCCGCATCAATGGCGCTTCCTCAAATAGAAAGGCTTGTTTTCGATCTAATGCCAAAAAGACTTTTCTTTTTTCCTCTACCTCTTCAGCTGTCATCACGCGCCAATCTTCTTGGTTCACCTTAAATGGGATATTCTCATACACCACTTGTAGAGGTTCTTCAATTTCGTCCCAAACAAATGCTGTACGAAAAATTTCATGCCGCTGAATTACAGATTTCCACGCCTGCTCAAAAGTAGGAATATCCATCTTACCTTTAATCATAAAACTTAATTGCACGATATACGGTGCTACATGTTCATCCCCTTGGTCATGCAATGTATGGAAAATCATACCTTCTTGCAGAGGAGATAGTGGATATAAATCAGTAATTGGATAGTTCTTTCCACGATTCATTTTGGTTAGTATGTTTGTCAAACCTGCTTGGTTAAGATTAGTCATCGCAAAATCCGAAACGGTCAGCGCAGATTCTCTATCTGAAGATTGAATCAATCTGCTCAGTTGATGAAGCATATTCTGTGCAATACTTTGAATCGTTGATTTCGCGAATTGTCCAACATTGTATATCCAAGTGAACTGAAGCTTTCCATCCGTTACAATCCCAATTACATCGATTAAATGCGATCGCTTAGAACCGGAAGCATGATCTAAACGCTTAAAATCGTTCTCCGGAATAAACATTGCATCGTTAGAAAACATTTGGTCAAATTGTCCAAGATAGTTAAAACTAATGGACGGTGTATGTTGAGAGCTTAATTGCTTACACATTGTTGCGTTCATGTAACGCAACACCCCATAGTCAACACCCTTATTAGGAATTTTGCGTACTTGTTCTTTAACTGCTTTTAATGCTGCAATTGGCGTGTTGGCACCAGTAATATTTAAGTGAACAGGATAAACACTTGTAAACCATCCCACGGTTCTCGATAAGTCAACGTCTTCAATAATCTCTTCTCGACCATGCCCTTCTAGATCCACGCTCAATATCGGATTTCCTGTACATACTGCCGTAGCTTGTACCAATGCCGCTAATAATACTTCATTAATTTGCACACGATGAGTGCTTAAAGTCTCTTGCAATAACATACGGGTCTCTTTCTCATCTAGCATCACAGTAATTTCCTCAGTTACTGCGTTTACTGCATTACTTATAGTAACATCTACTGGTAGCATAACTACTTCTTGTTCGGACTGCTGCTCCCAGTAATGCAGCACTTCTTGCGATATTCCAGATTCAGCGTAATGATGTAATTTCTCCGACCATGCTTTAAAGGATGTACTCTTCATAGGTAATTGGATTTTCTGCCCCTGAATTGCTTGAGTATATGCTGTTTGCAAATCTTCCAATAAAATTCGCCAAGAAACACCATCCACGGCTAAATGATGAATTGTCCAAAATAATCGGCCCCTCTTCTCACCTTCATCAAAATACACCATTCTCATTAACGGACCAGCATGTAAATTCAAACTTTCTTGTGCAGTATTAATCTCTTTTTGGATCACTTGATGCCAATTGGCTTCCGGCACTTCGTCTAATGAAATGACAGTCAGCATCAATTGTTCTTCTATTCCTGCATTCCACTGTTTCCAAGCCCCATCAGGTAAACGTTCATATCTTAAACGCAGGGCATCATGATGAAGTAGAAGGGTACGTACTGACTTCTTCAGTGATACTATGTCCAGTTTCTCTTTCGTTCTAAAGAACATGGATTGATTCCAATGGTGTGGGTTAGGATGATTTTGTACAAAAAACCTTTGCTGAATAGGTGTAAGAATCGTATCTCCAGTTATAATTCCCTGTTCAGCTTGTACACCTTGTTCTTCTTTGACTACTTGCGCCAACTCTGCAATTGTTTGGTGTTCAAATATTTGTTTTGGTGTCAACTGTAAACCCGCTTGCTTCGCACGAGAGACAATCTGAATGCTAAGAATTGAATCTCCACCAATTTCAAAAAAGTTGTCATGAATACCAATACGTTTTGAACCTAGCACACGTTCCCAAATGATAGAAAGCATATGTTCACGTTCATTTCTTGGAGCCACGTATCCTTCTTGTGTTCCTTGATAATCTGGTATAGGCAACGATTTCCGATCTACCTTTCCATTTATGGTTAGCGGGAACTTTTCCATTTCGACAAAGTAGGAAGGTATCATATGGATTGGCAGTTTTGCTTTAAGATACTCGCGCCATTCTTCTAAACTTCCTTCGCCCACTACATAAGCTACCAACCTCTTATCCCCCGACTGATTTTCCCTAACCATTACAACTGCCTCTTTTACCAAGTAATGCTCCCGTAAGGTCGACTCAATCTCCCCAAGTTCAATTCGAAATCCTCTAATCTTCACTTGATTATCCATTCTTCCTAGATAGTCTATATTACCATCAGGAAGATATCTCACAAGATCTCCCGTTCTATATAACCTCTCGCCTTCTTTGAATGGATGAGGAATAAATCGTTCAGACGTTAACTCTGGTCGATTCAAGTATCCCCTCGCTAGACCTGCTCCTCCGATATAAAGTTCACCCATCACACCAACCGGAACTGGCAACCAATTTCTATCCAATACATAAGTTTGAACGTTCAGCAACGGACGACCAATGGTT
>NUMR01000014.1 GCA_002578045.1 Bacillus cereus | reverse complement strand
CGTAAAAGCCCGATTGGTGCGGGCTAATAATCAGTGGGGGATGGACAAAACCCCACTAATTACAGTTTCACTTTATTGCAAGTAGTATGTTATATAGAAGAAATCATCTACTTTGAAGTGAAGTAATGAAGTAACTAAATAGTTTAGAATGTGTAATGAAAACAACAAGAAACAGCCTAGTTTTCTTCTTATAGATGAAGTTAGAAAGCCTATTTAGTAATGGGTATTTTGTTTTGTAGTACAGGGGGAGAGAATTTTGATTAAACCATTAATTGAATTTTGTGTAGGTAACCTTGCGAGTGGTTCACAAGCAGCTTTAGAGAAATTAGAAAAAGATCCGAATTTAGATGTAATGGAGTACGGTTGTTTAGGATATTGTGGTATTTGTTTTGAAGGACCATTTGCCCTTGTGAATGGTGAAGTTGTACAAGGGGCGACGATGGAAGAACTTGTAAAAAATATATATGATTATTTGGATGAAAATCCAATGTTTTAAGGCGTTGCAAATAAGCAACGTCTTTTTCTTTTTCCATTTATTCCATTAGATGAAATGCCGCTTCTAAGGATAGGCTAATACTGAATTTGAATTTGTGAGGTGATAGGGTGAATATTATTTGGGGATTAGCTGGCATTATTGTAATTCTTCTCATTGGATATTTACTTTCAAATAACAAAAAAGCAATTTCAGCGCGCACTGTATTTGGTGGGCTTGCGATTCAGTTACTATTTGGTTTTATTGTATTAAAGTGGGATGTCGGTCGTATGATTTTGGAAAGGATTGCTCATTTCGTTCAAAAAATTATGGACTTCGCAAATGCCGGAATCTTGTTCTTATTCGGTAGTTTAGGGGATCCAACAGAATTGACAGGGTTCGTATTTGCGTTCCGTGTCCTTCCGATTTTAATTTTTTTATCTTCTGTTATTGCGATTTTATACTATTTAGGAATTATGCAATGGGTTGTTCGTATTATTGGCGGAGCACTAGCAAGGCTTCTCGGTACGAGCCAATCGGAGTCTTTATCAGCAACGGCAAACATTTTCTTAGGGCAAACAGAAGCACCACTTGTTATTCGGCCATATATGGCTGGGCTTACGAAATCAGAGTTATTTGCAGTAATGGTCGGAGGGCTTGCATCTGTATCGGGCTCAACACTATTTGGGTATGCAGCGCTCGGTATCCCGATTAAGTTTTTGTTAGCTGCAAGTGTAATGGCAGCGCCAGCGGGGCTTATTATGGCAAAACTCCTCTTTCCTGAAACGGAACAACCAGAAGTTCATAAAGCACATGAAGATGGTGATAAAGAGGATGAGAAAAAACCTGCTAATGTAATTGATGCAGCGGCAAGAGGGGCTGCTGACGGTTTATCTTTAGCTTTAAATGTTGGGGCAATGTTAATTGCTTTTATTGCAATTATCGCTCTTTTAAATGGAATTGTTGGTGGAATCGGAGGGTTCTTCGGATATCCTGAATTATCATTACAACTTATATTAGGATATATTTTCTCTCCACTTGCCTTTATTATTGGTGTGCCGTGGACAGAGGCAATTACTGCCGGAAGTTTTATCGGTGAAAAATTAATTTTAAATGAGTTTGTAGCATTTACAGATTTTGCTCCTCAAATAGGGAAATTGACTGAGAAAACAACAGCAATGATTACATTTGCTCTTTGCGGTTTCGCGAACTTATCTTCTGTAGCAATTTTGCTCGGAGGTCTTGGAGGAATGGCACCAACTCGCCGTAGTGATATTGCAAAGTTTGGCTTGCGTTCTATTATTGCAGGAACACTTGCCAACTTGCTTAGTGCAGCGATTGCGGGAATGTTTGTGTAAATAAAAAAGGCCCTTTTAGAAGGGCTTTTTTTCTTACACAATTTGTGTAAGAATGGCTTATAGCCAAAACGCTATCAAATATGAGAAACGGGGGACATTCATATTGTGTTCTAAAAGCATGCATTTTATACTTAAAATAACAAATTATTTTTGGAGTGAATACAAATGAGCAAGTTTTCTTTTACAAAAATGCATGGTCTTGGAAATAGTTATATATATGTAAATATGTTTGAAGAACAAATTTCTGAAGAAGATTTAGCTCTTGTGGCGGAAAAGGTTTCAAATATTAATACTGGTATTGGAGCAGATGGAATGATTTTAATTTGTCCTTCTGACGTGGCACCAGTGAAAATGCGCATGTTTAATAATGATGGTTCAGAAGGAAAGAGCTGCGGTAACGGTTTACGATGCGTAGCGAAATATGCGTATGAGCATAAACTAGTAGAAGAAACAGTTTTCACAATTGAAACGTTAGCTGGGATTGTAACGGCAGAAGTAACCGTAGAAGATGGTATAGTGACATTAGCAAAAATCGATATGGGAGCACCGCGTTTAACACGTGCAGAAATACCGATGCTTGGTGAAGGTGAAACACCATTTATTCGTGAAAACTTCTTATATAATAATCACCGTTATGCATTTACAGCTGTTTCAATGGGGAATCCGCATGCGGTTATTTTTGTTGATGATGTAGAAAAGGCACCTCTTACAACACTTGGTCCAGTCCTTGAGACACATGAAATGTTCCCGGAGCGAGTAAATGTTGAATTCATCGAGATTTTGAATGAGGAAGAGATAAACTTCCGCGTTTGGGAACGTGGGTCTGGTGTAACACAGGCTTGTGGAACAGGAGCATGCGCTGCGGTTGTAGCTGCTATTTTAAATAGGAAGATGGAACGTGGTAAGGAAATTACAGTTCATTTAGCTGGCGGCGATTTAATGATTGCATGGACAGAAGAAGGCAATGTGTTAATGAAGGGACCTGCGGAAGTAATTTGCTACGGAGTGTATGAGTACAAGATAGAAGCGTAAAGATGTATAATGGAATGAGAACAGAAAGGATGGTGCATTTCATGATTGAAGTAACAGAGCAAGCAGCTTTTCAAATTAAAGATATGTTAAAAGATGCTGAAGATGGAGAGAAGTACGTGCGCCTTGCTGTACACGGCGGCGGATGTAGTGGTCTTTCTTACGGCTTAGGATTTGAAGTAGAACCAAACGAAGACGATACAGTTCTTGAATTTTTCGGTGTTGAATTTGTTATCGATAAAGAAAGTGCTCCAATTGTTAAAGGAGTAAAAATTGATTATAAACAATCTATGCTTGGCGGAGGATTCACAATCGACAATCCAAATGCAATCGCATCATGCGGATGTGGATCATCATTCCGTACAGCGACGAATGCTGGTAAGCCAGAAGAGTGCTAAGTTTTTAGTTTGTTATGTGAAACAGAAAAGATCTTTTTAGCGATGAAATAAAATCGTTAAGGAGGTCTTTTTATTTAGCTTTAATCGCTCTCTTACAGGTATAGTGGGGGGATATAGGCTGGAAAATATTTTTGAATTCGTAGTGAAGTTGATGAAAGTGCGAAACAAAAACGTTATACAGAAGCTATGAAGAAGTGTAATGAAGTGGTAGCAACTTATATAAAATGAAGAAATGATTAGAATGGAAGGCTTGCAAGTATATTTTTGATTATCTTACAAAAGTGTAATGTTCATGTCATGTTTTTAAATTTCTTCTTTCAAGATTAGGCTTTAAGATAACAATATAAGAAAAACACATGAGGTGAAGGAAATGAAAAGGTATATTGCACTTTTTAGTATTTTAGTTGTATTCACAAGCCTGTTAGTTGGTTGTGATATTAACCGTTTAGGTAAAGATGAGTATTACGTTCAAATTACAGTAGATGGAAAAGAGTATCATGGTAAATTTGATAATGGTGAGCCATATAAAGACTACCAATATAAGCTAACTGGTTTTGATAAAGACGGTAAAGAGAAAGAATTAGAATTCACAGCGCAAAAAAATCTTCGTAAAGAAGCATTCCTACGTGTATATTACTCAGATAAAAAAGGCGTAACGGCTTGGGAAGAAGTGAAGAAAGACGAGCTTCCTGCGAAAGTGAAAGAAAAACTAGGTGTGAAATAAGACAGAGAAAAGGAATTGACGAACAGTAATCTGTACCCTTTGTAAAGGACATTTTAAAAAAAGTTAGGCGGCATCAAGAAGATGATTCCTGTATTCAACAGGGGTCATCTTCTTTAAATTCCACT
>NUMR01000149.1 GCA_002578045.1 Bacillus cereus | reverse complement strand
TGTTTCTACTCCACCTGTAGGGAATGACGTTGTATTCAATAACACGGATGCAAAAGTGGTGATGTTGGCTGCCGTAGATGCTGGCCGTGGAACATGGGCAGACATATTTTCAGGAACTGATGGCGATAACAGTAATGTACAATTAAAAGTTTTAGAAGGTTCAGCTGATACCTCTACGGATTACAGTTCCACAATTACATGGGAATTGTCTAACGCACCTAGTTAAAATAACTTATGTAATTGAATTTGGCTTTACTAGTGATTAGTCGAGCCAAATTCAATTTTTACTAGATACAGGAACATTACAATATGTGTAAGCAAGGAGGAGAATTTTGAATGAAAAAAGGATTATCGATCTTGCTTAGTACGCTATTGATTTGGTTAGGAATTGGTTTGAAAAATGAAACGGCCTTTGCAGGAACGATGAATTACTCTGTCAAAGCGAATATTCCAGAAAATCAAATCAACAAGAAGCTTACTTATTTTGATTTGCGAATGAAGCCTGGGGCGAAACAAACAATATCTTTAACAGTTCAAAACACATCAACAGAAGAAATAGAATTAATGATTGAACCTAATACAGCTATCACAAACCAAAATGGAGTTATCGATTATAGCAAACATGAACATAAAAAAGATAGTTCCTTACAGTATCCGTTTTCTGAGCTTATTTCTCCAAAACAAAAAGTTTTGTTAAAAGGAAAAGAACAGAAAGAGGTACCTTTTACCATTCAGATGCCTCAAGATTCATTTGATGGAATGATCTTAGGTGGATTTTACATTTACAAAATAAGTAAAGATGATGAAACGCAAGAAAATACTAAAGCTCAAATAAAAAATGAATTTTCTTATGTAATTGGTGTGAAATTAACTGAAACAGATGTAAGTGTACAACCTAATCTAACATTAAATCATGTACAAGCAGGGTTGATGAACTATCGCACAGTAGTTACTGCCAATTTACAAAATACAGCAGCTACTATAGTGAACAATTTAGAAGTTAATGCCAAAATTACGAAAGAAGGCCAAAAAGAGGTGCTTCATGAAACTACGAGCAGCAAATTATCTATGGCACCTAATTCTAATTTTGATTTTCCAATTAACTGGGATAACAAAAGTTTAAAGCCCGGTAAATACCATTTATATATAACTGCTAAAGACGCGAATCAAACTTGGAAATTTGATAAAATGTTTGAAATTAGCGGTAAAGAAGCAAAAAAAATAAATAAAACAGCCGTTGAAGTAGAAAAAGATTATACATGGCTTTTCCTAGGAATCGGCGCACTCATTTTGGTAATAATAATAATAATTATTATTTTGCTAAAAAAGAAAAAAAGAGGGAAAAGTAATGAAGATGATTAAGAAAAAGTTCCTTCGCGTTTCCTTTTTGTTCATGGTAGTCATAAGTTTGTTGATGCCAGGCACTGGGTGGCTGGCACCTGCTAAAGTAGAGGCTGCTAATGAAAACAATCCTCCATCTAAAATTGATTTAAAGGGTATATTTACTATGCCGACAGGTTCAAACAGTTCCATTATAGGAGGGAATATGGTTGAAATAACTCCTAATATTGCAAATCAAAAGGGTGGAATTTGGTCAACTGACATTAATAAAATGGACTTAACAAAAAATTTTACCGCATCTATGTATATATATTTTGGAAATCAAGGAGCGAATGCAGGTGACGGTATGGCTTTTGTTATGCACAATGATGCGAGAGGTATAAACGCACTGGGTAATATGGGTTCTGGACTTGGAGTTTATGCATCACAGGGTTATGGACAATCCAAAACTAATGGAGTTCAAAACAGTTTTGCGGTGGAGTTTGATACCTATATCAATAATAATGATAATGATGGTTATTTTGATACGAATGTTACCCAAGGGAATCATGTTGCATGGAGCTATCCAGGAAAAGTAGATACTTATATCGATTATTATACGTTTCCTTCAAATAGAAGAACGATGAAACATAATAATGTTGATGGAAATGTTGGTGTTCAATTTCCTGGCCTATTATCAAATGATTCATGGCGCAAGTTCACTGTTAATTGGAATGCAATTAATTCACAGATTACGTATCAATTACAAGGTCTACCTGCTTATACTCTCTCACTAAATGTGCAAGATGTCTTTGGTTCTAATCAAGTGTATTGGGGCTTTACTGGTTCAACAGGATCTAAGTTTCAGAACAATCGTGTTACATTTGATCAAGTACCAGGGCTAGTAGAGGCAGATGTTAAAGAAACGATTACCAAAAAAGATAATTCAATTGTAGAAAGTGGTACGTCAGTTAATACAGGTGAGGAACTCACATATAAGATTAATGCGAAATATCTTTCTGGTAAACAAGATTGGACGAATATTATTTTAAAAAGTGTATTAAATGGATATGTTTCGTATATTCCTGGTTCAATGACTATAACAACCCCTACTGGAACGACTCCATTAGATGATAGTGCGTGGTCTGGGCAATCGTTAGCAGTGAGCCTTCCTAATATGAACGCCAATATGAACGATGTGACCGTTTCTTTTAAAGTTAAAGTTAAT
>NUMR01000148.1 GCA_002578045.1 Bacillus cereus | reverse complement strand
TTTTAGGGGTCACTTCAAAAAGGTTGGCTTTTTCTTTTAAAATAAGTTGTCTTGACATGTATACATAACCATGCATTAATGAAGATATAGAAAGATGAAAAAAGAAAAAGGGGTTGCTCATATATACTTGAATCCAAAAATTTCGTATATGCAGTTTTTTATTGGTTTTCTATTTGTGATTACATTCATATTGGCAGCTTTTAATATATGTTCTTACGTTGTAGCGATTGTATTGATGGCAGTACTTAATCTTACTTTTGTTATTGGGGCATTTCAGCAGAAACAGTACACGAGTTTTGTAATAGCACTTGTAATGGCATTTTCCTTTAGTATTGTAGCAATAGTGCTTTATATAAAATAAACCATCTCGACTTCGAAATGGTTTATTTTATCATGTGTAAAAAGTAAGAAAAGGATGAGCATATCGCCCTTTTTACCAAAACATACTCGCGCCAGCAAGTAATGTTGTTACAAGCATAGAAATTAGCATTACATAAACCATAATTTTTTGAGCTTTTTTATGCATCGTTATACCTATACCTCCTTGCAAATCAGTACAATTTCATTGTAACGAGAAATGAAATCGTGGACAAGGGGAGAGGGAGGACAAAATTCGGGAAGGAATTGCAAAATATAACAGGAAATTTGCGTATATGTAGAGAATATATAAAAGATAGACTGTTATTTTTTGTTATGCAAGCTGAAGAATGGAGATACGATGATGAAAATATATGAAACAAATCGTTTACATTTAAGGGAAATTGATGAGTCGTATGCTGAAAAAGTTCTTCAATACTACGACAGAAATCGTGAATTTTTAAAAGCTTGGGAAGCGTATAGACCGGAGGATTTTTTCACATTAGATTATCAAAAAAAAAGGTTACAAAAGGATAGAAAAGAGTTTGCAGAAGGTAAGATCATCAAGCTATGGATTTTTAAAAAGGGTGATGATACGAAAATAATTGGCTGTATTTCATTTTATTTAATCGTTCGTGGTATGTATCAATCTTGTGTACTCAGTTATAAATTAGATATGGAAGAGTTAAATAAAGGTTACACGACAGAAGCACTTAGAAAAGCAATTCAAGTTGCTTTTGAGGAATTTCATTTACATCGTATAGAAGCGCCAATTATGCCACGTAATTTAGCATCTATACAAGTGGTGACGAAGATAGGCTTTCAATATGAGGGCGTATCTAGGAAGATGTTAATGGTAAATGGAGTGTGGGAAGATCATATGCGCTGGGTATTGTTAAATGAGTAATAGAAAGTAGATGGTTATCTAGATATATAACCTATCTGTTTTTTTGTCCTGTATTTCGAAACTTTTGCGAAATTTTGTTATAATTAGTAGTGTTACGTACATAATGGTAGTGTAGGAGGGGCAGTCTTATGATTAATCAAGAACGTTTAGTAAATGAATTTATGGAATTAGTACAAGTAGACTCTGAAACGAAATTTGAAGCTGAAATTTGCAAAGTATTAACAGAGAAATTTACAGCTTTAGGTGTAGAAGTATTTGAAGATGACACAATGGCCGTAACTGGTCATGGTGCAGGTAACTTAATTTGTACTTTACCAGCAACAAAAGAGGGTGTTGATACGATTTACTTTACTTCTCATATGGATACAGTAGTTCCTGGTAATGGAATTAAGCCTTCTATTAAAGATGGGTATATCGTATCAGATGGTACTACAATTTTAGGTGCGGATGATAAAGCAGGATTAGCATCTATGTTTGAGGCAATTCGTGTTTTAAAAGAGAAAAACATCCCTCATGGTAAAATTGAATTCATTATTACAGTCGGAGAAGAATCAGGTCTTGTTGGTGCAAAAGCGCTAGATCGTGAGCGTATTACAGCGAAATATGGTTACGCATTAGATAGTGATGGAAAAGTTGGTGAAATTGTTGTTGCAGCTCCGACACAAGCGAAAGTGAACGCAATTATTCGCGGGAAAACAGCTCATGCTGGCGTAGCACCAGAAAAAGGTATATCAGCAATTACTATCGCAGCGAAAGCAATTGCGAAGATGCCACTTGGTCGTATTGATTCTGAAACGACTGCAAATATTGGACGTTTTGAAGGTGGTACACAAACAAATATCGTTTGCGATCATGTGCAAATCTTTGCAGAAGCTCGTTCTTTAATCAATGAGAAAATGGAAGCACAAGTTGCGAAAATGAAAGAAGCATTTGAAGCAACTGCAAAAGAAATGGGTGGTCAAGCAGACGTTGAAGTAAACGTTATGTACCCAGGTTTTAAATTTGCTAATGGCGACCACGTTGTAGAAGTTGCAAAACGTGCAGCTGAAAAAATTGGTCGTACACCTTCTCTTCACCAAAGTGGTGGCGGAAGTGATGCAAACGTAATTGCAGGACACGGCATTCCAACAGTTAACTTAGCCGTTGGTTATGAGGAAATTCATACAACAAACGAGAAGATTCCTGTTGAAGAATTAACAAAAACAGCAGAATTAGTTGTTGCGATTATTGAAGAAGTAGCGAAATAATTTAATAGAAAAAGCGTGTAAATCAATTGTGATTTACACGCTTTTTATTTTGATTCAATTTAAAGTTTTACTTTATCAGTTGGTTTCATAATAATCGGCTCCTTTTACAGTTATATCGTTTTTATATAAATTATAGAAAATATATAAATGAAAAAGAACAAGTAATTATTATAACTATTGTAGTAAAATTTGATATAATAAAAGAACAAATGTTCTTTCCGGAGGTGAGTAGTATGCGAGAAATGTATCCGAAAAATGGTCGTGTTATTTTACATGTAGATATGAATTGTTTTTTTGCATCTGTTGAAATTGCTCATGACCTATCATTACAAGGAAAGCCATTAGCGGTTGCTGGAAATGAAAAAGAGAGAAAAGGAATTATCATAACATGTAGTTATGAGGCGAGAGAATATGGAATACGTACGACGATGCCTCTTTGGGAAGCGAAAAGGTTATGCCCACAATTAGTTGTAAGGTGTCCTAATTTTACATTATATCGCGAAGCTTCATTTCAAATGTTCCAAATACTTTCCCGTTTTACAGAAAAAATACAACCAGTCTCTATAGATGAAGGGTATTTAGATATTACAGATTGTTATGCGCTCGGTTCGCCCCTTGAAATAGCAAAGATGATTCAGCAGGCGTTACTAACAGAATTACAACTTCCATGTAGTATTGGAATCGCTCCAAACCTTTTCCTAGCAAAAACAGCTTCTGATATGAAAAAACCTTTTGGTATTACAGTACTTCGAAAACGCGATATTCCAGAAATGATTTGGCCACTTCCAGTTGAATCCATGCATGGAATTGGACAGAAGACAGCCGAAAAATTAAAAGGTATTCATATTCAGACGATTGAACAGTTGGCAAAAGGAGACGAGCATATCATTCGCGCTAAAATTGGAAAACACGGTGTTGATTTGCAGCGGCGAGCAAAAGGCGTGGATGATAGGGAGGTTGACCCGAGTCAAATGGGACAACATAAAAGCGTTGGCAATTCGATGACTTTCTCAAAGGATATGGATGAGGAGAAAGAACTACTTGATATGTTAGAACGCCTATCAAAATCTGTGAGTAAAAGGTTACAAAAGCGAATTCTTGTCAGCTATAATATTCAAATTATGATCAAATACCACGATAGGCGGACGGTAACGCGGAGTAAGCAATTGAAAAATGCAATTTGGGAAGAACGAGATATTTTTCAGGCGGCATCCCGTTTATGGAAGCAACATTGGAACGGTGATTCCGTTCGTTTGCTAGGTGTTACAGCTACTGAAATAGAGTGGAAGACCGAATCGGTGAAACAATTAGATTTGTTTTCATTTGAAGAAGATGCGAAAGAAGAGCCACTACTTGCTGTCATTGATCAAATTAATGATAAGTATGGAACGCCACTCTTACAACGTGGTAGCCAATTATTGCGTAAACAAGAAAAGTCGTTTCAGCAAAAATTAGAAAATAAGTTTATGTAGAAGGTGTCATAAAGTAGTAAATATGATGACACCTTTTATTTTTAACTTGCTTCTAAATCTAAAGAAGTCTTCCATCCAGCGGCAGTAACGCCAGCTTCTAATAGCATTCTACTTACTATTTTTTCAATTAAGACAGCTGCCTTTGTATTGCAGTGTAATGTAGCTTGTATACACACTTTTTGATTAGAATCTACATCTTCACTATACAACTCTTTTAAGCCGATGCCTTCTGAACTTACCATGTGCATGAGTAAAAAACGAATATGTGCTTCATTTTCTTCGGAACAAGTAAGAGAAAGTAAGTAGTTTGTTTGTTCAGGTGATTCTTCTTTTGGTTTATTGTTCATAAAGAGAGCAATTGGGCGAAGTAGTATATTTGCTAGTAAAACGCCGGCTGCACCTAATATAGCTGCAACGAGGAAGCCAGCGCCTGTAAGGGTACCGACAGCAGCTGCACACCATAGAGTTGCCGCTGTATTTAAACCTCTAATACTAAAACCGTCACGGATAATCACACCGCCTCCTAAAAAGCCAATGCCACTAACAACTTGAGCGGCAATGCGTGAGGGGCTAGCATCATAATCAAGCATGACGGATAATAAAACAAATATACAGGCTCCAAGTGATACGAGAGCATTTGTCCGTAGCCCAGCCATCCGGTGTCTCCATTGTCTTTCCATTCCGATACAAGCACCTACAATGATTGCTATTAATAATCTTAATACGATGTCATACCATACCATTATGGTCACCTCCATACATAAGTACATGTTATGTTTTGTAAAAATGAGTGGGGAGTACCCACTCATTTTCATTTTTATAACCAACTATGAAACTTTTTAATATAAAGTGTTTTTAGGAATTGTGTTAAGAAAGCATAGCCTAATAGTATTCCTACTAACCAAGGGAAGTAGCTAAGTGGTAATGCTTGTAAACCAACGGCTGCACCAAGTGGCGAGAATGGAATATAAACCCCGATTGCCATAATACAAGCGGTTAATAAAAGAACTGGTGTTGATGCAGTACTTTGAATAAATGGAGTTTTCTGTGTTCTTATCATGTGAACAATTAAAGTTTGTGTGAGTAATCCAACGACAAACCAACCAGATTGGAATAATGATTGTTCGCTAGGTGTATTTGCGCCGAATACATTCCACATAACAACGTACGTAATAATATCGAATATAGAGCTAATTGGACCGATACAAATAATGAAGTTCCGTAAGTTTGTAGTATCCCATTTTCGCGGTTTCTCTAGAAAATCTTTATCCATTTTATCCCATGGGATAGAAAGCTGTGAAATATCATAAAGCAAGTTTTGAATTAATAGATGAATTGCAAGCATTGGTAAAAATGGAATGAAAGCACTTGCCACTAACACACTAAATACATTTCCGAAGTTAGAGCTAGCTGTCATTTTGATATATTTTAAAATATTTCCGAACGTAGTGCGTCCTTCTAAAATACCGGCTTCTAATATAGTTAAACTTTTTTCAAGTAAAATAATATCGGAAGATTCTTTTGCAATATCAGTAGCAGTATCAACAGATATTCCAACATCAGCTTCACGTAATGCTACGGCATCGTTAATGCCATCTCCCATATAACCTACAGTATGACCGTTGTCTTGTAATACTCGTATAATGCGGGATTTTTGCATTGGATTTAGTTTTGCAAATACGGTCGTTTCTTCTGCCAGTTTTGCTAACGCTTTATCTGGTAAAGAATCGATTTCGTAACCGAGGATTGGTTCACCGATATTCAATCCCACTTCTTTACAAACTTTTTTTGTAACAATTTCATTATCACCAGTTAAAATCTTTACTTGCACACCTTGCTCATGTAGAGCTTTAATTGCGGCTGCTGCAGATGGTTTAGGTGGATCTAAAAAGCCGATATATCCAGCGAGAATCATATCTGATTCATCTTTTACAGTGTACTCTTTTTCATTTGTTTTTCTTCCTTTTTTATAAGCTACAGCAATAACTCGCATACCCTCACTATTCAATGTCTCGCTCAGTTGTTTAACATTTGAACGCATTTCCTCGGTAAGTGGAACAACTTGACCATCCATTTCGGTATAGTTACAAATGGATAAAATTTCTTCTACCGCTCCTTTACAAACCATTGTATGCTCACTTGAAATGTCTTTGACGATGACGGACATACGACGGCGAGCAAAATCAAATGGAATCTCATCTAGTTTTTGAAACATTGAAGGATCGATCTGTTGCTTTTCTTCCGTATGCGCAATAACAGCTTTATCTATTAGATTTTTCAATCCAGTTTGGTAGAAGCTATTTAAATATGCAAATTGTAATACGCGATTGCATTCATTGCCATTAGGATCTAAATGACGGACAAGAACAACTTTATCTTCTGTTAAAGTGCCGGTTTTGTCTGTGCAAAGAATATCCATAGCACCTAAGTTTTGAATAGAATTTAGCTGTTTTACAATTACTTTTTGTTTAGACATGTTAACCGCACCTTTAGCTAAATTAGCAGTTACAATCATTGGTAACATTTCAGGTGTAAGACCAACTGCAACAGCAATAGCAAAGAAGAATGCTTCTTGCCAATCACCTTTTGTGAAACCATTAATGAGAAGAACAATAGGTGTCATAATAAGCATGAACGTAATTAAGAGCCAGCTTACTTTGTTTACGCCTTTATCAAAGCTTGTTTCTGTACGCTTGCCAACTACTTTTTTTGCTAAAGAACCGAAATACGTATCAGTGCTAGTTGAGATAACAACAGCTTTTGCGCTACCACTAACAATGTTAGTTCCCATGAAACAAAGGTTTTCCATATCGAGCGGATTGAAATTTTTTTTCATTCTTTTCGGTAATAGATGTTTATTTTCCGTATGGTAGCAGTTTTCATATTTTTCTACCGGAAGTGCTTCTCCTGTTAAGGAAGCTTGATTTACAAATAAATCTTTAGCAGATAAAATACGCACATCAGCTGGAACAATATCACCAGCTGAAAGTGAAATGATATCACCAGGTACAAGTTCTTCAATTGGAATTTCTGTTGTAGGGTTTCGATTTAAATTTGCTACATTCTTTGTTTCGTGTATAAACCCGTTTATTCTAAAGACACTTACAGTTGTTCGAACCATAGCTTTTAACTTATCTGCCGCTTTTTGAGAACGAAATTCTTGAAAAAAACGAATCGTTGCACTTAGTAGCACCATTACAGATACGACAAGAGTTCCTTGTATGTCATCTGTGAAAAAAGAGAGCGCTCCAAGCGCTAATAAAACAAAAATGAATGGGTTTTTAAATGCTAGTAGAAATTGAACATACCAAGGCAATGTTTTATTATGAGCTATCTCGTTTGGACCGTATAAAAAAAGTCTATGAGACGCTTCTTGTTTAGAGAGCCCATTTTCTGTTGTTTCTAAAATTTTTAACGCTGAGTTTACATCTTGTGTTGCAACTTCCATTAACAGTTTGTTATTTGTGTCCATGCTTTCTTCGTTATAAGTGTGTTTTGTTTCTTGTCTTTGTCTTTGTAAATTTAACATCGGTAGTTCCTCCTTTTTCATGAAGGAGGAAACAATCTGTTACTCGATTATTTTAAACAGGGAGGAACAGCTTCTTTCCTACTTACATGATGAAATATTAACGTAAAACATATGGGTATCTGGGCCGAATCATCACTTGCCACTGTTCCTCACCTCCGTCCAATTTAGTAGTTTCTGAATATGCTATGTTTGTTTCATGGTAAGGTGCCTAAAGGCATAAAAAAGACCTTTACTCAAAACGAGTAAAGGTCTGAATCCATAGTTAAAAGTATCAACGATAAAAAGCTGTTTAATGAAAATAGACATAATAAAACAGTTTTTATACGTGACAAAACGCACCTCTCCCTCGTTGAGTTTTAGCACTGTATAGCATAGGTACTGAAAAACCAGCTACGTTAAGAAAGGCCTTCATTCCGACCTTTCCTGTTGACCCATTGGCGTCTCTCGACATTTTTGGGCAGCAGCGTTT
>NUMR01000147.1 GCA_002578045.1 Bacillus cereus | reverse complement strand
CGACTTATGGGACAGCCCCTCTTTTTAAACAAACGTTTGATTAGTTAGCTTACATATGCATAAAAACAGTTAAACAAACGTTTGATTAATATTTTTAACATACTAAGGGGAATGGAAATAGGAAGGGAACCGAAAGTAAACAATAAAGGGAAAGTATTATTATTCTTATTCGTTGCGGGAGGCGTATTTCTTGTTAAGCTAGCATTTAAAAATCGAGCATTTATGCTCGTTATGGCATCTGATATTTTACAGCAATTCGCAATTTGGATTAGAAACATGGCTCTACTGTATTTCATAATGGAGCGGACGAATAATGATCCAGTTTCAGTATCATTATTATCAGTTATGGAATATGCACCTATTTTTATTTTCTCGTTCATTGGTGGTGCATTAGCAGATCGCTGGAATCCGAAAAGAACAATGGTTGCTGGAGATGTGTTAAGTGTACTGTCTATTATAGGAATTGTCTTATTGCTAAAGGTTGATTACTGGCAGGCAATATTTTTTGCAACACTTGTTTCCGCAATTGTAGGCCAGTTTTCTCAGCCGTCATCTTCGCGCATATTTAAGCGCTATGGAAAGGAAGAACAGGTAGCAAATGCGATTGCATTTAATCAAACACTACAGTCCTTGTTTATGATCTTCGGACCAGTGGTAGGATCACTTGTGTATACACAACTTGGCTTATTTACGTCACTATATAGCTTAATCATTTTATTTTTGTTATCTGCTATCGCTCTTTCATTTTTACCAAAATGGGTTGAACAAGAGCAAGCAGTAAAGGGTTCATTAAAAAATGATATAAAAGAGGGGTGGAAATACGTTCTTCATACGAAAAATTTACGTATGATTACGATTACTTTTACAATTATTGGTTTAGCAGTTGGATTAACGATCCCATTGGAAGGATTCCTTGTAATCGAACGTTTAGGCATGGAGAAAGAAGCAGTTCAATATTTAGCCGCAGCGGATGGAATAGGTATGTTAATCGGTGGTATTATTGCCGCAGTTTTCACGTTAAAAGTAAATCCGGAAAAGATGTTTGTATTTGGCATGAGCATATTAGCAATATCATTTTTAGTAGAAGGGCTATCTACATCATTTTGGATTACAGGTTTTATGCGATTTGGAACAGGTATTTGTTTAGCTTGTGTTAATATCGTTGTTGGTACACTTATGATTCAACTTGTACCAGAAAACATGATTGGCAGAGTAAACGGGACAATTTTACCGCTATTTATGGGAGCTATGCTAACTGGCACTTCTTTAGCTGGAGGATTAAAGGAAATGACTTCACTAGTTATTGTATTTTGTATAGCAATGTCACTTATTTTACTAGCAATAGGACCGGTTTTACGTATGCATATAAATAAAGAAGAGGTTGCTAATCGAGAAGAAATGACGGGTTCATTAGTTTCGAAATAGCTATTGTAAGGGAGCAGGATTGCTCTCTTTTCTTATGATAATCTTTTGACAATGAAATGTACCAACTATATACTGATGTTGTAAAACCGATTTTGCAGGTTAGGAGTAATGGCGTGAAAAATCAAATTTATGAATTACGCACTGAAAGTAATATTTCACAAGGTGCATTAGCTGATAAGTGTAGTGTATCAAGACAGACGATAAATGCAATTGAGAATAATAAATATGATCCAAGCTTAGCGTTAGCATTCCGTTTAGCGGAAGTATTGGGAACAACTGTTGATAAACTATTTTTGTACAAGCAGTAGGGGGAGTAGTTGTTGGGGGAAAGAGAAAATAAGCTTGTTCGTTACGGCAGTAGTAGCTGTCAGTACGCTATTGTTGTAAAGCCAGCTGTTGAGTTTTTAATTGTAAGGCGTTATCGCTAAAAATAAAGAAAAAGATCCTCTTCTTGTGTGAAAGGCACTGAAAAAGTGATTGCTTTAAAAAAATAACACACATGTTATCAATATTTTGAAAAAGAAGGAATCCAGCACCTGTATATAGTAGGTGCTGGATTCCTTTTTCTTATGAAGTGGACTTTTTCAGTGGCCTCCTTGTGTGAAGAGGAACTTTCGCTTATATCGTTTTAGTTTTCGGGTTAGGTGGTGTAACGGATGTATCATCTTCAGGCACTCTAGTTAATAAGAATCCACCGATAATAAACAGAACAATAATACTAAGGACACCAGCGTTTGTCTTTCCTGTTAATTGCGTTGTAACACCGACTAATACTGGACCCATAATTGCGGCGAATTTGCCAAAGATATTATAAAATCCGAAGAATTCATTAGCAGATTCTTTTGGTACTAGCTTTGCAAAATAAGAACGGCTGAGCGCTTGAATACCACCTTGAGATGTGGCAACTAACATTGCTAAAATCCAGAAATCAAGTGTCGTTTTTAAGAAATAAGCATATACACAAATAATTGTATAAATAATAATGCCAACATATAGCATTTTTTTACCGGTAAACGTTTCCGATAGTTTTCCGTACAATAAAGCGAATGGACAAGCGACAATTTGTGTTACAAATAAGATGATTAATAGATTAGTTGTACTAATCCCGAGATCTGTCCCATAAGCTGTAGACATAGTGATAATCGTATCAACACCGTCAATGTAGAAGAAGTAAGCTGTTAGAAACATAAATACAGTTTTATATTCTTTAATATTTTTAAAAGTATTAGCAAGGCGCTTAAAGCTCATTGTAATTGGCCTTGGATGACGTTCAATATAGTGTGTTTGCTCTACGTTTTTTAGCATTGGAATTGTGAATAACCCCCACCAAAGAGCTGTGATTGCAAAAGAAATTTGACTAGCTATGCCGACCGATAGAGGGATAGTACCTTTTTGAGAAAGAATGATAAGAGCAATACAGCCTATAAAAGGAATTGTACTTCCAATATAACCTAAGGCAAATCCTCTTGTAGAAATGCGGTCCATTCTATCTTCAGAAGTAACATCTACTAAAAACGCGTCATAAAAGATGTTTGCACCGGCAAATCCAACTAATGCGAGCATATAGCATCCTAATAATAAGTACCATTGAGGTGTTGGAACAACTGCTAGCATACTTGTAAAGACGATACCAAGCCCAAAGAAGAATGTGAAAAAGCGTTTTTTAAATCCTTTATAATCAGCAACCGTGCCGAGAATAGGTGCAAGTATAGAAATTAAAAGTGTAGCGAATGAGTTTGCATATCCCCAATAAGCTGTTGAAGTTGCGCCAGATAGTCCGGCTTCTTTTGTAGTTGCTTTAAAGTAAATTGGAAATAGTGCAGTTGTAATGATGAGCGAATATACCGAGTTTGCCCAATCGTATAATATCCAGCTTTTTTCTTGTATGGACATTTTTTCCATATAATGTTCCCCCTTACATTTGTTTTACTAACAGTGTACAAAAATAAAAATTGTAAAAAGAGAAACAGTGATAAGTTTTACATAACTTTTACATATATATACGGTTTTTTACAATTGAAGTAACTCCTCTACAATTGCTCCGTCTGTTTCACCTAAGTACAGGCCAAGCAACCTAGCAATAGTTGGACCTTCATCAATAAGTCTCATATACGGGATGGTAACGCCGCTTTTTATACCTTTCCCAGCAGCTATAAAAATTGTTTCATAGTTAGGTTTTGTTGGAGAGTATCCATGAGTTCCAAATGTATATTTTTTACTAGGCGTAACCTCTTTTTTAGTAATTTTTTTTATAAAATCTCCCGTATAATTTTCAGTGAAATAATACCCCTCTTGTGCTTCGAGCATAAATAAACAATTACCGTCTGCACCGCACTCTTTCACATCTTCATCATGAAGGATAAATTCAATTCCATTTTGTTTATTTTGAAGCAGTTCTTCAAGGAGTAGTTGTACGTCTCTAATTGTATCTGTATCGTTTTTGTCTTTCACATATACATAGGCAGATCCGTCGCAACTTTGGCAATAGGCCCTCCAGTCTACTAGTTTCCTTTTTGAATTTATAGATATAAGCCCTTTTTGATGAAATAGCACATTTAATTGAATTGCTTTGTTTTCACTTAAGGAACTATGGTCACCAAGAGCAATAATTGTACTTTCTTCGTATAGTCCACTTTCTTTTAAAGCTTGAATAATTTTTCCTAGCCGTTCATCATGTCTATGAATTGCAGCTGTTGTTTCGCTAGATTCAAAGCCATGATAGTGTCTTTGGGTATCTAAATCAGTAAAATGTACGAACATAACATTAGGCTTTTTCTTCTGAATTGTATGTACAGTAGAGGCAAGTACGAAATCATCGAGTTCAGGTTGTGACAGTCCATTTCGTATATGGCCGAAACGACGATTTAAATCTAATTGGTATAGTGGGCTACCGCTAAATAAGGAAACTAATACTTGATTTTGCCACGGTCTATTTGGGAAAATTTCTGGTAAATTGTAATCAATATTTGCTCTTCCAGTAACAGGCCATAGAAGTGCGGCCGTCGTTAAGTTTGCTTTGCGTGCTTCATCATATAATGTTGTTCCTTTTATCGATTTCCGGTACCAATGCCAATCGGGTGATTCACGTCCTGGTTGAAGTAACGTATTGTTAACAACACCATGCTTATTAGGATAATTACCGGTTACGATTGTTGAGTGGCTTGGATATGTTACAGAAGGATAAATTGGTTCTACTTTTTCTACAACCACGCCCTTTTTTATTAAAGATTGGAAATTAGGTAGTTTTTGTAGTATAGGGAAATCTAAAGCTGATAAACAGTCGAAAGATAAAATAATGACACGAGTAGTTAATGCTTTATCCATAAAGTAACCCCCCCTAATTATATAAGGTCTATTCTTATATATTACTATTAATACCTAGTGATAAAAATATATTTTTGAATAAAATTTATCCCGTAGCCCGATTGGTTTAACGAATCATCAGTGGAGGATGAAGAAAACACCCCCTAATTAAAATTTCTCTTTATTGTTTATTTTCAGAAAAGTTAAACAAATTATGAGTATAAGGGAATGTATGGAAGAAGGAAATAGTATGGACTGGTTAGATGGATTTAGTATATTTTACATCGTTGCTGGAATCACGATTCTCCTTGTATTTGCTATTTCATATTTACTAAAGGGACGTTTTCCAGACAAACAGTTTGATATTATATTTGCACTTATTTTAATGCATGATGGAAAAGCGCTTCAAATAGGAACCTCTCATAACTTTGGAACGAATTTCTCTGAAGCATTTGATATTAAGTTTTTAGATCGTACCGGTAAGTGGCAATATGTACACCAAACATCTTGGGGGGTATCAACAAGAATGATAGGTGGACTTATTATGGTTCATAGTGATAACAATGGACTTGTAATGCCTCCAAAAGTGGCATCAGTACAAGTTGTTATCGTACCGATTGCTCAGCATAAAGAAGGTGTGTTAGCAAAGGCAACAGAGTTACAAGGTCGTATTCAAAAGGTTGCACGTGTGAAAGTAGATGCTAGTAATAAAACGCCGGGCTGGAAATTCAATGAGTATGAAATGAAGGGGATTCCAGTTCGATTAGAGGTTGGTCCGAAGGATATTGAAAAGAATCAAGTTGTACTCGTAAGGAGAGATACGAAGGAAAAAGAGTTTATATCAATGGATCAATTAGAAGAACGCATTCCATCATTACTTGAGGAAATTCATCATTCTTTATTTAATAAAGCAAAAGTATTTCGCGATGAGAATACGTATAGTGTGACAAATTTCGAAGAGATGAAAAAAGTAGCTGACGAAAAGCAAGGTTTTATTAAGGCAATGTGGTGCGGAGAACTAGATTGTGAAGAAAAACTAAAAGAAGAGGTTGGAGTATCTTCACGCTGTATGCCTTTTGAACAAGAACATTTAGCTGATGAATGTATTTGCTGTGATAAAAAAGCTAAGCGTATGGTGTATTGGGGAAAAGTATATTAATACTCTTTCTTATAGATGAAAAGAGGACTTTGAATTGCATAATAAAATGCAATCCAAAGTCCTTTTTAGTTTTATATTTGTTTCATGTATTTTTTAGATGGAAGGATATTGGTTTTTATTTTGCATTTTTACGGCGAATAAACAATAACATACCAATGTAATATTTCATAGGAAAAAGGGTTTTATGCAAAAAAACTATATAGAAAAAAGATGTTCACAATTTTTATAGTTGTATTTAGATATTCGAAATATATATTTCGGGATGATATGTTAAGATTAATAGTAAGACGGATAAAAAAAGGGGGCTGAAGAATATAGGATTTCCTATATTCTTATAAAAATATGAAGCAAACAACAAAACAAATAATAACAGGTACATTTCTAGCGACAGCAGCATCTTTTATTTCGACTCATGCCTTTGCAGAAAGTGATAATTTAGCAACAGTAAATGCAACAAATTTAAATATACGTGAACAACCTACAACTCAAGGTAAAGTTATCGGAACAGTAAAACAAGGAAGCACTGTACAAGTTTTAAGTCAGGAAAAAGAGTGGGCTAAAATTTCTTATAATGGAAAAGAGGGGTATGTTACATTACAATTTTTGAGGTTTTCGAGTAAAAATCCAGGCGCTGAACAAAAACAACAATTAACAATCAATAATGGGAAAAAAGAAGAAGGAATTGTTACGGCGACTCGTTTGAATGTACGTAATAGTCCGGTTTTAGGCAGTTCAATAATTGGTTATGTTCAAAAAAATGAAAAAGTAACGGTATTAGGAAAAACAAATGGCTGGGCAAAGATTGAATATAAAGGAAAAGAGGGGTATGTATCTTTAGAATTTTTAAAATTTGGAGATGTAATTCAAACACCTGATACTTCTAGTCAAAAGCAGCAGCAACCAACAATCAAAAATGGAGTACAAGAAGTAGGAACAATCAATGCGACAAGTCTACGAGTGAGAAGTGCAGCGAATACAAGTAGTTCGATCCTCGGAAACTTAAA
>NUMR01000146.1 GCA_002578045.1 Bacillus cereus | reverse complement strand
AAGTGAGGTACGGGAAATGAGTAAAATTATTTTTAATGAAATACAAATGAAACAACTAGAGAAGAACGAAAATGTCGTGAAGGTATCGGAACGTTCTATTACCTATTGTGCTAATTTTAAAATAAAAGCTGTGAAAGAAAATCAAAGTGGGAAAGGCCCAAATCAAATCTTCCTAGAGAATGGATTCGATTTAGAAATCATTGGGGAAAGAAAGCCAAATCAATGTTTGAAACGTTGGAGAAAGACATATGAACAATTTGGTAAAGAAGGATTCTATACAGAACGACGCGGAAAAGGAAGTACTGGCCGCCCTTCCTCCAAACAGCTATCTTCTGATGACAAACTAAAGAAAGCGGAAGCACGTATTGCCTTTCTAGAAGCGGAACTGGCATTCTTAAAAAAGTTAGACGAACTCGAAAGGCAGGTGTTACAGAAGAAACGTTAACACCATGTGAAAAATACATACGCATTGAACAAACGATTCGTCGCTTCAAATTCCCACGTATGGTACGTTATTTTTGCAAGCTAGCAGGTGTAAGTCGAAGTGGTTATTACGCTTGGCTTCATACAGTTGATGTACGGACCCAAAAAGAAGCACGTGATGAGAAAGATTATGAGTTGATTCAAAAGATTTTCAACGAGAAAAAGAAAAAGTGTGGTGCACGATTTATCAAAATGAAGTTAGAAAATACAATGGGAATTACAATGAATCTCAAGCGTATCTTTCGAATTATGCGTACATACAATCTCAAAACACAGATTCGTCGTGCGAATCCATACAAACAACTCGCAAAAGCGACACAAGAACACAAAACTTGTCCGAACTTATTACAACGTCAATTTAACCAAGAAGAGCCAGAGAAAGGTATGTTAACGGATATTACATATTTATTTTATGGAAAAGGAAAGAAAGCTTATTTATCTTGTGTCAAAGATAGTACGACACGAGAAATTCTAGCTTATCATGTTTCCCCTTCTCTACAGATGGATATTGTCTATCAAACATTAGATAAGTTAAAAGATAGATTAGGAGATACCATTCATCCTGAAGCACTTTTGCATTCTGATCAGGGTACTCACTACACGCATCCAGAATTTCAGCGCCGTGTAAAGGAGATGGGAATAAGACAATCTATGTCACGTAGAGGAAACTGCTTAGATAACGCTCCAATGGAATCTTTTTTTGGTCATATGAAAGATGAACTAGACTATAAGTGTTGTCAAACGTTCCAATCTCTTAGGCAGGTAATAGAAGATTATATGCAAGATTATAAGTATGATCGTTATCAATGGACACTCAAAAAAATGGCCCCGGTACAATACCGGAACCATCTTTTAAGTGCCTAATTTTTAAAGGTCTTTTTATTAAACTGTCCATTTTATAGGGTACAGTTCA
>NUMR01000145.1 GCA_002578045.1 Bacillus cereus | reverse complement strand
ATATACTATACGAGGGGGAAGAAAGATGAAGAGGGTGGGGAAAGAGTTCTTTTTACAGCATGATATTGTTATTATGTATAGTATCTTATTAATTTGTATCATTATTTTAAAAATGCAATTTTTCACATGGATCGGTATGTTATCTTGTCTGGTTGGGGTCGTTTTTTATACGCTGAACGAGTATGTTACACATCGCTTTTTATTCCATATGAAGCCACCTAACAATCCTTTTTTATTAAAGCTGCTTCGTAGGTTACATTATGATCACCACGTATATCCAGACGATGTAAAGCTATTATTTTTACCTGTTTGGTATAGTCTATCTGGATTTTCTATTTATTTATTTCTTTTATATGGATTTTCTAAGAGTGTCACCATTACACTCTCTTTTGGAATTGGTATGATTGTAATGCTCCTCGTGTATGAATGGAAACATTATATTGCACATAAGCCGATTCGTCCTCTTACAAAGTTTGGAAGATGGCTTAAAAAACAACATATATTACATCATTATAAAAATGAAAAGTTTTGGTTTGGTGTTTCTAATCCAGTATATGATTTTTTATTTGGTACGTATAAAGATGGGAAAGATGTTGAACTTAGTGAAACAGCTCGTAATTTAGAAAAGGAGAAAAAGACAGAAGTGGTGCGATAAGCACCACTTCTGTTTTAATGAGGATAAAGAACGGTTTCAGTTTTATCCCGCTATTTGTGNNCGTAAAAGCCCGATTGGTGCGGGCTCATAATCAGTGGGGGATGGACGAAACTCCCACTGATTAAAGTTTCACTTTATTTTATTTTGAAAAAGCATATTAAAAATTTAGGAGAAATTGTCGAAAAATGTCTATCGAAAAATCTTTGCAGAAATGTGTGGATTGTCTAAAATAAAAATAAGTTTCTGAATATTTATAAAATTTAGTTTTTCGTTATGCAAGGGAAAGTGTATGTCGTGTTGGAGAGGGGAGTAGAGAATGAAACGGGATGATACGTCAGCACGTAAGTTGCAAAATGAGGTAAATTATACAGGGATTGTTCAGTCAGAAGAATTTAAATTGCTTTTAGATAGGAAAAGGAAGTTTATCGTTCCGATGAGTATTTTCTTTTTAAGTTTTTTTATAGCACTACCTATTTTAACATCGTATTCAAGGGTGCTTAATACACCGATATTTGGTGATGTGACATGGGCATGGATATTTGCTTTTGCGCAATTTATTATGACATGGTCATTATGTATGATGTATAGCAAAAAAGCCGAATCCTTTGATGGAATTTCGCAAAAAATTCTGCAAAATATACAAAAAGGGAGGGACTAAATTTGAATACTACTGCTTTTTCCCTATTTTTAATTATCGTCCTCGGTACACTCGTTATAACCTATTTTGCATCGAAAAAGACGAAAAACGCGAGTGAGTTTTATACGGCTGGAGGAGGGTTAACTGGTTGGCAAAATGGTCTGGCCATTGCCGGAGATTATATGTCTGCTGCGTCATTCCTCGGTATCGCTGGAGCGATAGCCTTGACTGGATTTGATGGATTTTTTTATAGTATTGGATTTTTAGTTGCGTATTTAGTCGTACTATATCTCGTTGCAGAACCGCTTCGAAATTTAGGAAAATATACGCTAGCTGATATGATTGCTGCACGCTTTGATGCGAAAAAAGTTCGCGGTATTGCGGCGCTTAATACGATGACAATTTCAATTTTTTATATGATCGCCCAATTAGTTGGTGCAGGTGCACTTATTAAATTATTATTAGGCATCGAATATACGACATCTGTATTAATCGTCGGCACACTTATGACAGTGTACGTTATTTTTGGAGGTATGACAGCAACGAGCTGGGTACAAATTGTAAAAGCTGTATTACTTATGGCCGGTACGTTTATTATTTCTGTTATCGTTTTCGCAAAATTTAATTTTAGTGTGACAGAAATGTTTGCTCAAATGAAAACAGCTACACCGCTAAAAGATTCGTTTCTAAACCCCGGAGTAAAGTATAAAGATGGTCTTGATACACTTTCCTTAAATTTAGGACTAGTTCTCGGCACAGCAGGATTACCACATATTCTTGTCCGCTTTTTCACAGTACGGGATGCAAAAACGGCACGTCAATCTGTTGTATACGCTACATGGTTAATTGGCGCATTTTATATTATGACAATTTTCCTAGGGTTTGGAGCAGCAGCGTTTGTAGGAAATGAGGTGATTATGAAAGCAAACCCTGCTGGTAATATGGCAGCACCATTATTAGCTAAAGCGCTAGGTGGAGACTTCTTATTTGCTTTCGTATCAGCAATTGCCTTTGCAACCATTTTAGCTGTAGTAGCAGGACTTGTATTAACAGCAGCATCAGCATTTGCACATGATTTTTATAATGAGATTATTCGTAAAGGAAAATCAACGGAAAAAGAGCAAGTGTCAATGGCTCGTTATGCGTCTATTGGAGTGGCGGTATTATCTATTATACTTGCGTTATTTGCTCAAACATTAAACGTAGCATTTTTAGTTTCACTAGCATTTGCAGTTGCAGCGAGCGCTAATTTACCAGTTATATTATTTACAATCTATTGGAGGCGCTTTAATACAACGGGTGCCATTTTTGGTATGATCGTCGGTCTCGTATCAGCAATTGTTCTTGTGGCGCTAAGTCCAAATGTTTGGAATCCAGTAGCCGGGAAAGCTATTTTTGTTGGAGAAGCATTATTCCCATATACGACACCTGGCATTATTTCGATTCCGCTTGGCTTCCTAGCAGCATACTTAGGAACTATTTTCTCTAGTACGAAAGAAGATGCAGCGAAATTTGATGAAATTCTCGTGAAATCTAACACAGGCCATCGTATTAGTGATGCATCTTCGCATTAAAAAAAGAGGGGCTTTTCGACATATAAGAAAAGCTCCTTTTTCTTTTGGTATTTTCTTGTAAATATTACTGTTTTGTAAGTAGGATTTGTCTTAATTTTGTGGAATGAAAATAAGCAGGGAGAAATTTAAATCATCATGGTACCAGCACAGCTTTGTGAAAATAAGTTGTTATGGAAGGTGGAAGAAATGATGAAAACAAAACAAACAGATGAATTATTAGCAAAAGACGAGCAATATGTTTGGCATGGAATGCGTCCATTTAGTCCAAGTCGTACAATGGTAGGGGCAAAAGCAGAAGGGTGCTGGGTTGAAGATATACAGGGGAAAAGATATTTAGATGGTATGAGTGGGCTTTGGTGTGTGAATAGTGGATACGGAAGAAAAGAGCTGGCAGAGGCAGCTTATGAGCAATTACAAACATTGTCGTACTTTCCGATGTCGCAATCACATGAGCCAGCTATAAAGCTTGCTGAAAAGTTAAATGAGTGGCTTGGAGGAGAGTATGTTGTTTTCTTCTCTAATAGTGGTTCGGAAGCGAATGAAACAGCTTTTAAAATAGCAAGACAATATTATGCTTATAAAGGTGAGCCACATCGCTATAAATTTATGTCAAGATACCGCGGTTATCACGGAAATACGATGGCAACAATGGCGGCAACAGGACAAGCGCAGCGTAGATATCAATATGAGCCTTTTGCTTCAGGTTTCTTACATGTAACGCCGCCGGATTGTTACCGTATGCCTGAAATAGAAACAGAAAATATTTATGATGTAGAATGTGTAAAAGAAGTAAATCGTGCTATGACGTGGGAATTAAGTGAAACGATAGCTGGGTTTATAATGGAGCCGATTATTACGGGCGGAGGTATTTTAATGCCGCCACAAGACTATATGAAAGCAATTCATGAGACGTGTCAAAAACACGGCGCACTACTCATTAGTGATGAAGTGATTTGCGGTTTCGGGCGTACAGGAAAAGCCTTTGGATTTATGAATTATGATGTGAAGCCAGATATGATTACGATGGCAAAAGGTATTACGAGCGCATACTTACCATTATCAGCAACAGCTGTGAAAAAAGAAATATATGAAGCGTTTAAAGGTAAGGGAGAATATGAATTTTTCCGCCATATTAATACATTTGGTGGAAACCCAGCAGCTTGTGCATTAGCGCTTAAAAACTTAGAGATTATGGAAAATGAAAATTTAATTGAGCGCTCAGCACAAATGGGTTCACTATTATTAGAACAATTAAAGGGGGAAATTGGAAAACATCCACTTGTTGGGGATATTAGAGGGAAAGGATTGTTAGTTGGTATCGAACTAGTAAATGATAAAGAGACGAAAGAGCCAATTGATAACGACAAAATTGCAAGTGTTGTAAATGCTTGTAAAGAAAAGGGACTTATTATAGGACGAAATGGTGTGACGACAGCAGGATATAATAACGTCTTAACATTAGCACCACCGCTTATTATTTCAAGTGAAGAAATTGCCTTTGTTGTTGGAACTTTGAAAACGGCGATGGAGCGTATTTAATAAATCGAACGAAAGGAGCGAGCTGTAATGTAAAGCTCGCTCTTGTTTCTTACGTGAAATACGACAATTTTTTATAGGGGGGATTTAAATGTGAGAATATGTTTCTAGTAAACAATATCACATTGGATATGATTTAGAAGTGACAGCGTACAAAAGAATAAATGATCCAGTTTGGGATGCTTATATTCCACAATATAAGACAGACGATTTTTATAAAAAGATGGAGGAAATGAAGCTTGGTAAATATATAGATGGCTATGGCATCAAAGTATATTCGTTTCGCGATGACATTGGTGATGAAGCACGGGACATTTTTGAAAAATGGTTAAAAACGAATAAAATTGTTTAAAGATAAAACGAAAAAGGAGATTGCTACCTTATAAGATAGTAATCTCCTTTTATTATAGTAAGCCTATTTACTTGCTTTCATTGCTTTATCTTTAGCACCAAAAGTGTATTTTAACATTGGTGGTGTAATCATTGTTGTTAAAATAACGACAATAACGATAGCTGTGAAATAATCTTGTGCTAATAGGCCAGAAGAAAGTCCTGTTCCTGCGATGATAAGAGCAACTTCACCACGAGAGACCATACCAGAACCGATAATTGCAGAAGATTTTGCATCAAATCCAGTCATACGTGCACCAACACCACAACCAATTAGTTTTGTTAAGATAGCGATTACTGTTAATGATAAGATGAACCAAATTTGATCACCGATACCGTCAAATGTAATATTCATACCGATACTAACGAAGAATACTGGAACGAACATAGCGTAAGCAATTGGTTCTACTTTCTTTTCTACTTCATGTTTGTAGTCCGTTTGAGAAATAGCGATACCAGCTGCGAAAGCACCGATAATACCAGCAATTCCTAATAATTCGCCGAAATATGCGAATGAGAAACAGATGATAAGCGCAGCGCTTACGATAGACTCAGACACGCGTAGTGGTGATAACCAACGCATGATAGCTGGAACACCTTTCCATCCGATTAAAATAATAGAAGCGAAGAATACTACTTTTTTCAAGATAATCATTGTTAAGTTCACATCATCTGTGCCTAAGAAGCTCATTGCGAATGCTAATAAAATAACAACAAGAATGTCGTCGAATACAGCTGCTCCAAGCATTGTTGTACTCTCACGTGTTTTCATCTTACCTAAATCGCGAAGTGTTTGTACGGAAATACTAACACTTGTTGCACAGAGAAGTAATCCTAAAAATACAGCGTTCCCTTGTTCCATTCCCATAACAAGACCGGAAACGTAACCACCTACGAATGGAAGAACGATACCTCCGACTGCAACTGCTAAAGAAGAATTACGGTTTTCATTTAATTCTTTTAAGTCTGTTTCAAGTCCAGCCATAAACATTAAAAGAATAACACCGACATTACTTAATTGCGTTAGAAGTTCTGAATTCTCAATCCAACCTAATATTGCTGGACCGATAACGATACCGACAATTAATTTACCGAGTACAGAAGGTTGACCTAATCTAACACTAAGATCACCAGCAAGCTTTGTACTTAATAAAATAAGTGCAATTTGAAAGAAAAATTCGAATTCCATTTGATCCTCTCCTTATCATTTTGAGTTTTATAATACGATTTCTCGGAATTTTCCTAATGATAATATGTAAAGATCCATTAAATAAAAGGTCTTTTTGAAGGTTCTTTTGAACTTGTAATATGAACCTGTAATTAATATATAATAGATTTTACAAAAAATCAATGAAAAAATGGGAGCTTTTTTAGAGGTATAAGAGTGACGTGTGTATTTTATTATTCCATTGTTATGGGTTATGCCAAAGTTATTGAGGATAAAACGGAATTTGGCTCGTTATGCCAGTAGCTGAAGTATTGACAGCAATTATCGTATTTACGATGAATCGTATGAAACACCCTGTTTCATTTAACATGGCAGTAGAGAAAGAAGAGATATAATGAAGAAAATCCCCTTGAGCAATTAAGGGGATTTTTTATTTCTTTAAACTAATAGCAAAAGATCCATCCGTTTCTTGAACAGAGGCAAAAGCAACGTTTTTCATATTTGTGATGCCTTTTTCTTTTAATTCTTTATATAACCACTTTTCGTCCTTATGAATTAACTTTAAGTTATCGTATTGAATTTGTGAATCGACGATAAGGGCGATTGGTAATCCAGCATATTTAACATCTATGTTCAAATCTTTTGGGGTTAATGGCACAAGTTCTCGCTTTGGTAATATACTAATGGCTCCATTCGTTTCTAAAATAGCGTATTCAATTTCATGAACACTTGGATATCCTGCAACGCGAAGGTTAGAAAGTAATTCAGCGATTGGATATCTACTTTTTTGTAAGTTCTCAAAAATAATATCACCATGTTTAATTAAAATAATAGGGTGTCCGAGAATGAAGCGATTTAGTTTATTTAGTAAGCTTAATTTTGTAAGGAGCAAATGTAAACAAGTAATAACAACCATACCGAGAAAGGCTTGCAAAGCACCAGCGACTGGTATTGCTTGAAAAGCAAAATAAGATAAAAAGATAATAGCCCCAAAATCATGAGGGGTTAGTTGTGCTAATGCAGATTTACCAAGTAGCTTAAGTGATAGTAAAAATAAGATAAAAAAGAACGATACATTAAACAAAAAGAGAAGCAATAGGGACACTCCTTCGTGCGAAGTTGTACTTACTATTCCCGAAAGCAATATAAATATTACTTTTAGAGGATAAATTAGGATGAATTCGAATTTGTCTGTATACAAACAAATAAATGGATATTATGATGAAGGAAGTAAAGAAAATAGACCTGCGGTAGTATGT
>NUMR01000144.1 GCA_002578045.1 Bacillus cereus | reverse complement strand
AGGGTCAGTTACACACAATATAAGATATGAGTAACTCATTAAGATAAAGTATATGAGAGTGAAGAATAAAAATAAGTGGCAGAGTCGTGACCGCTTTTTGGCAGGAAATGTGCCGGTTGTTTTGGAATCAACGTGATATATTTGTATTGTGAGAAGTGGCGGAAAACACTTTTCACGTTCCTTTATAATTCAAATGGATCGTTAGGCTATGGGTGATGGTTGAGGATTGAATGAGATGTTGTTTCTTGTTTTCAATTTCAAAGTCAAAATCTGTTGTGTAAACGGGGAAGAGCTTTTGCTCTTCTTTGAGCTAACAACATCCTAGGTAGACAGAATCAGGAGAACCTGATAAGTTTTCCGATGGTGTCTGTCGCGGTTGTTAGCTGAGAGAAGAATAAAACTTCACATACCGTAATTAAAAAGTAAATAAGAAAATGATGAAAAAAAGCATCCATTTGGGTGCTTTTTTATTTTGGGGGAGGAAGAAGTTTGAAAATGCCATTAACAAAACATTGGTGTTTAAATAAGAGTTGTAGATTTGAAGAAACTTCTCATAAGATACGTGATGGATGGAACTGTCCTAAATGCAATGGACCAATGATGAATCAAAGTAATTTTAAGGAGGGTGAGAGGATGAGTCTAACGTTGCATAATGGAGATTTGAATACGTTGGCAAGAAATACTTCACATGACAGTATCATTTTAAAAGTTGGCGAACAAGAGATTGTATCTTTAAAAAGTAATGGGGATATATATGTTAAAGGTAAACTTATTGAAAACGATAAAGAAGTTGTAGATGGCATGAGAGAGTTATTGATGTTATCTAAGTAAAGATTGAGGAATGGGAAAGTAAAAGGTGAAGATAGCTAATGCAACCTTTAACAGTACAAGAGATTAATAAACTGTATGAGCAGAATAACATTATTAAATTTTATAAGCATCCATATTGGAGAAGGAACATTAGAATCAAGGTATTAGAGAGAGACAACAATGAGTGTCAGGGGTGCAAGCGTAAAGGTAAGTATAGAAAAGGTAGGAACGTTCACCATATCAAGGAATTACGTGACAGACCTGATTTAGCTTATGAACTATCAAACCTAGAAACGCTATGCATTCAATGCCATAACAAGGAACACGGTAAAGAAAAGAATATTATCAAACGTAACTGTACGATAGTAGATGAGGAAAGGTGGTAATCATTCGTGAAAGAACTAATGATACAGGGTAACACATATGACTTAGAACTCATTGATTGTTTGATTACTACTACTTCAATTGATATGACACAAGAAGAAACAGAAGTATATAAACAATTCAATAAGGATGTATACAAAACTTATGTTCAGATACGTAACGTACATAAACCTAAAGCTTGTATGAAGTATTCACTCGAGAAAGTAAAGGCTAACTTACGAAATCATTGGTTAGAAATCTATTTAGATATGAATAGAAAAGAAGCTGAGCTAGTAATCGAATATGCAGAGTTATTTTTTGGTCTAGCTATAAAATAATTTAAAATAAATTTTCTAAGATACCCCCCGGGTAAAATATAGAAACAATTTTGATGGGGGGGCGTGCAACGCGGGGGGGAGATTTCTCTTTTTATTTTTTGCTTTTCGCGCGTGGAAATAGAAAAAAGGCAAAAAAAATACCATCCCTTCTCTGGGATGATAAAAATTTTCGATATGTATTTGTGATCAGTAGACCGTCGCCACTGTTTCCTTCTAAGTAAAACTATACATGATTATTTTCGTCTTTACAAGTATCATTTTAAAAATTAATCTTCGAAAAAATCCAATGAAAAAGCGGGGTGATGATATTGTGAGCGGAAAACAAAGTAAATATAAATTAGCGTTCAAAGATTTTTTAGAAGGCGTTAAATATAAGGATATCGCGAAGAAATATGGCGTATCTGTTAGTACTGTTAAATCATGGCGCAGCCGTTATTGGGAAGACATGATAAATGAAAAAGGTCTCAAAAATGTTTCAGAAAAGGTTGCAAAACTTCAAAAAAACAGAGAAAAAACGCTTAGAAATAAAATAAGAGATGATTTATTCGAACAGCTTGGCACAAACGGTATCATTCACGCTCATTTTATGGATTTAGTAGAGGATTATATGTCGCTCTGGGATATAAAAAATAAATTGATAGCCGATATAGAAGAGCGCGGTGTTTCTGTTATGGCTGCTAATGGTTTTTTGAAAAAGAATGATAGCATTAATGAGTTAAATAAAACAAATACTCAAATGTTAAAGATTCTGAACGAATTAAATCTAAAAGCAGTATCAGAAGAGGATGATGACGATGAATCAGACGTATAACTACCATCCTTACATAGATGAATATATGAGACTTGTTGAAACGGGCGAAATTAAGACTTGTAAAGAACAAAAACAACTTATGCAGCTTGTCCGAAAGACTTTAGATAATCCAAACGTTTACATTGATTCACAAGCAATCGAAGATAGTGTCAAAATACCTGATAAATACTTTCCTTTTAGCTTATTTACATGGCAAAAGTTTGTTAATGCTTGTATTTACGGTGTAAGATACGTCGATACAAACCGTTTAGTGTGGAATCAGTTCTTAATATTGATGGGACGTGGTGGCGGTAAAAACGGATATGCTGGTTGGAATAACTTTCATATGTTATCTAAGAATTTTGGTGTCGATAAATACAACATTGAATGGATAGCAACATCGGAGAAACAGGCGAAGACAACATTTGAAGATGTAAAGAACGTTTTAGAAGATCCTGCTCACGAAAAAGCGTTGAAAAAAGCATTCACAAAAACGAAAGTTTTAATTCAGCACAAAAAAACAAAATCTCAAATGCAATATCATACTTCAAACGCTCGTACAAAAGACGGTTTGCGACCAGGTTCTGTTTGGTTTGACGAAATTCACGAATATGAAGATTATGCAGCGATTAAAGTATTCCGTTCCGCTCTCGGTAAGGTACAAGATGGTAGAACATTCTATTTAACTACCGATGGATATGTACGTGGCGGTGTACTTGATGATTTCAAAGAGAAAAGTCGTCTCGTTTTAGAAGGTGAAGTTGAAAACAGTAAACTTTTCCCCTTCATCTGCAAATTGGATTCAGAAGAAGAAGTAGAAGACATTGCAAACTGGGAAAAAGCTAACCCTTCAATTAGGGATAACAAAGAATTATTTGAAACGATGAAAGAGGAATGGGCTGATTGTCAAACGTCTATTCCAATGCATGTTGAATTCATGACAAAACGGATGAACATTCCTAAACAGTTATTTCAACACAAAATAGCTAGTTATGATGATATTCTCGCAACAGATCAAGAACTACCAGACGATTTACATTTATATGAATGTATTGGTGGTGTGGATTACGCGGAATTACGCGACTTCTGCAGCGTCGGTTTGCTATTTAAACGACAGGGGAAGCGTTATTGGATTCATCACACTTTTGTATGGCATCAGGCGTTAAAAATGCAGGATATTAATCAAGATATTATAGATATAGGTGTGGAGAAAGGACTCTTTACCATCGTCTACGATAAGGAAATCAAGCCCGAACGTGTTATCAATTGGTTTTTAGAAAAAGCGAAAACTTATAACATTAAATATTTAGCAATTGATAAATTTCGTTCAGTTATTTTAAAGCCCTTATTAGAACAAGCAGGATTTAATGACCGTATTCAAGTAGTAAGGCGTGGTCAATATATCCATGCAATGTTAGACCCCCTTATTCAACATCTATTCATCAATCATAATATCGTTTTCCATGATGATCCTGTTATGCGGTGGTATTGTGGAAATATTTATGTGGATGAATTAGGGAATGGCTCAAAAGAATATAAAAAAATTGACCCTGTCAAAAGAAAAACTGACGGGTTTTTTGCATTAACCCATGCATTGAACTTTGATGGTGATTTAGAAGACTATGCGATTGATTTAAATGATATGCAAGTATGGTCTTACTGAAGGGGGGTGTGAAAAAATGGGAGTTCGTAATGTTTTAAAAAGTTTTTTAGGTAAAAGTGATAATGGAACAATTCCAGATTATGATTGCGAAAGCATTGCGTTAAAGGCTGAAATTGCCTACAAGAAATTGTATGTCAATTCCGCAATTGAATTGATTGCACGTAGTTTAGTAGCTTGTGATTTTGAATCATACAGAAATGGCAAGTTAAAGAGAAGCTTAAACTACTATCAATTAAATGTAGCGCCTAACAAAAATGAAAACGCGCATGAGTTTTGGAATAAAGTTGTTTATCAATTGATTTATAAAAATGAAGTGTTAATTGTACCTATGTACGATCAGTTATGGGTAGCTGAATCATTTTATCGCGAAACTACGAATGGTTTTGATGAATTCACTTACAAAAGCGTTTCTATCAACAATAGATTGCTTAGTACAGAATTCAAAGAACAAGATATTTTGTATTTGAAGATATCGGAAGAGTCTATAAACGTTGTTATTGATAGTTTGTATAGTTCATATGGACTATTATTAGCAAAAGCAATGACAGATTACAAAGGAAATGGAAAGAAACGTTACTTGGCGAAAGGTCGTTTCATGAATTCTTTAACGGATAAAGATGGTAAAGCCGCACAAGAATTGTTTGAAGAAAAAATGAAAGACTATACAAATCCTGAAAAGTTAGCGTCAGTTCTTTTTCTACCTGACAACGTAACGTTAGAAGATCAAAGTAAAGACCCGCGTAACCTAGATACTAGAGACATTAAGAACTTAGCGAAAGACATGCTAGATTTCGTCGCTACTGCTTTCCACATTCCACCATCATTATTAAGTGGTATCAGTGAAGGTGGTATTTCAACAGCAGGAAACCCGACAGGGGACTTAGATAATTTTATTATTTTTGCTGTTAGGCCGATTGGTGAACTATTCGTCAATGAATATAACAAAAAGATGTTCTCACAAGAACAATATCTCAAAAAGACATATATCAAATTTAATATGAACAACTTCAAATTACTTGATATCACTAAACTTGCTACAGCTGTAGACAAGTTATTTGCCGTTGGCGGAATGAGTATCAACGATGTATTAGAGCGTTTAGGGCAAGAACCTATAAAAGAAGATTGGGCAAATAAACGTTATGTTACTAAGAACTATGAACGGGCCGACATAGAACGGCCATTAGAAGGGGGTGAACATATTGACAATGGAAAAAATCAAACCGAAGTTTCTGATGATGGATAGTAACGACGAATCAGGAAGTAAAAAAGTCGTTGCTTACATGCATGGTGTTGTCGGTAGTGGTTGGTGGGGCGATATTAATGCGAAGAAAACTCGTGAAATGTTAGATGGTATTGATGCTGACGAAATTGAATTACACATCCATTCCGGTGGTGGAGATGCTTTTGAGGGTATAGCGATTTGTAACTATCTAAGAAGTCATAAAGCAAAAGTAACTGCCGTTGTCGATGGATTAGCAGCTTCTGCCGCGTCGTTAATCGCTATGGGAGCGGATAAAATTATCATGCCTTCCAATACAACAATGATGGTGCATCGTGCATCAACTTATGCATTTGGTAATGCTGATTCATTAGAAAAAAAAGCCAAAATGTTACGCGATGTTGACGATGCTTTAATTCAAACATACAGAAACCGTTTTAATGGTGAGTTCTTCCAATTAGAAGAACTGTTAGACAACGAAACTTATATGACTGCTGAAACTGCTAAATCTTACGGTCTTTGCGACGAGATTATCGATGCAGTAGCAAACAATGCGGACGGCGAGTCTAATGAAAATGTTATTGAAGAACCTGAACAAACGGATTCTACTGACGCAGGTATCGAAAACGAAGTTAACAAACGAGCACAAAATGCAGAACGTTCAATGCAATTTATGAATTCTTTATTAAAATCTATCAAATAATTGGAGGTAATACAAAATGGGTAAAGATTTAGAAACTAAAATTGAAAATCGTCAAAACTTAAGCGAGGTTTTAGCAAATGGAACGCCTGAACAGGTAGATAACGCTTTAGTAGACTTCGCCAAAGGTATTCAAAACGAAATTTTAGCAATGGCTAATACACAACATAGTGATCAAGCTATTCTAGCGGCTCGCGGCGGACGCGCATTAACAAGTCAAGAAACTAAATTCTATAATCAAGTAATTGCAGGTGGTTCTTTTGCAGGTGTGGAAGACTTAGTTCCTCCAACTGTTATCGAACGTGTATTCGAAGACTTAGTTCAAAATCATGAATTACTATCTGAAATTAACTTTGTTAACGTAGGTGCTTTAACAGAATGGATTCTTAAGAAAGGCGATATCCAAACTGCATTTTGGGGCAAATTATGCGCGGCTCATAAAGAACTTTTAGACGAAGGATTCGAAACAATTCAAGTTAACCAATACAAACTTTCTTCTTTCATGCCAGTATGTAAAGCCATGCTTGACTTAGGACCAACTTGGTTAGACCGTTATGTGCGTACTGTAATAGTCGAATCTTTAAAAATCGCTTTAGAATTAGCGATCGTTGCTGGTACTGGTAAAGAACAACCAATTGGTATGATGAAAGACCTCGATACAGTGGCAGGTGGAGTTCATGCTGATAAAGCTGTTAAAGGAAGCTTAGAAAATCTTTCCCCTTATACTTTAGGTGGAATTATGGCTGAGCTCACCCGTGATGGTAAACGTAATCCATCAAATGTACTTTTAATCGTAAACCCTGTTGATTATTGGGCTAAAATTTACGGATACACTACTCGTCCTAACATGGATGGGTCATACACTTATAACGTTCTTCCGATTCCAGGAAAAATCGTTAAATCTAACGCTGTCCCTAAAGGTAAGTTAATCGCTGGTATGGCTAAAGATTACTTCTTAGGATTAGGTGGCGCTCAACGTTTAGATGTTTATGATCAAACACGTGCTATCGAAGATGAAGATTTATACATCGCTAAAATGTACGCTAATGGTCGCGCTGACCGTAACGATTCATTCTTAGTTTATGACATTAGTAAAATGAAAGAACCAACAGGTTGTTGCCCTCCTGCTGAAACTACACCACCTGCTGGAAAATAAGGAGTGATCCTTTATGAGTGACAATCAATCACAGGCGACGTTACAGTCGCCTTTTGATTTGCTAGAAGAAACAAAACATGCGTTAGCAATTACTTGGGACGAAGAAGACAAGGACATCATAAAGTTAATAGATCGTTCGATTTACTTTATGAATAATTTGGTAGGTGTTGAACTAGATTTAGACGTCAATTTGTCGGCTAGGGAATTAGTTATTAATAGAATTCGTTATGAATACAACAATGCGTTAGATGAATTTGAAGATAATTATAGACAACCTCTTTCAAGATTAATCTTACATGTAGCGATAGACGAAAGGAAAGAAAGCAATGGCGATTGAACAACACAGAAAAACGTTTAACGATGGTTTTATAAGTGTTATGGAATCAAAAACAAAACGTAACGCTAACAAAAAAGTAATCGGTCACGACGTTGTTGAAGTTATGAAACTTCGATTTTCGGAACTTTCGTGTCGAGAAGCTGATATTCAATTCGCTGAAAGTATTGATAAAAAGTTAGACATGAAAATCGAAACGTTATTCGCCCCGTTGTTTAGAAATAAAGATGTGGATAGCCTAACTATCGAATTGCGAGGTCATTCTTATAGCATCATCAAAGCAGATCGTTTTAAAAATAGCATGTTTTTATACTTGCAAAAGGTTGGTGGTATAGATGACACTGAATGATTTAATTGAAAAGTTTAATGGTAGGCTAGTCCAACATTTAGAGCATTTCTTCTGCACTGAAGAAGTGTATCAGGACTCTGTTCAGGAAGATGAAGCAAATCTATCCACGATCAACCATGTTGTATTTGAAACAGGTGGGTTTGTTAGAACGGGAGCAAGCGCATTTACACAAGATGTAACAGTTTATTACTTTTCAGAAAATCGTGAGGATTTAGATGTATTGCAAGTTGAGTTTATGAATTCATTAAGTAAAACTGGTCACACATGTAATAAATCGCTCAAAGACAAAATGAGGAAGAAAGATACAGAGTTTTTCGTTGATGTATTAACATTTGAACTTACAAGGAATGTAAAACATGTCTGCTAATTTTAGTGTCGATACTTCTCAATTTGAATCTTTGCAAAGAAATATTGAGCGATTGCCAAACGTTGCTGAGAAAATTATTAATCAAGATTTAGATAAAGTCGTTTCGCCTGTCATGCAAAAGTCTATTCTCGGTTTAATGCCGATTTCAAATAGAAAAAAAACACATGCTAAACTGTATAAATCCATTAATGGAGATACAAAAGAAAACTTAACTTTGACTCTTAAACCTAAGGCTAAATACAAATATCTTGTATTTCCAGATTTAGGGGTAGGCACAAGTAAAAAGAAACTTCCACAAAAGTTTATGGAGCGTGGTGTTGAACAAAAGGTAAATTACTCTATTGAGGAATTAAATAAATCCTTAATAGAACAAATAAATAAAACGTTAGGAGCAAAATAATATGCCAGTACAAACAATTGATGTATTTGATGCGGTCGAGATTAAAAATGCTAGTGTACTTTTTAAAGGTGAACAGGTAACTGATCCATTCGGTTGTGTAGGTAAGTTAGATGCAGAAACAGAAGTAAAATCAATCCAGAAACTTTGCGGTGGTGTTCCACAAAAGAAGAAAACAAAACCAACAAAAATGAATATAAAAATTAGTGGCCACATGAAATTAAAGGTTATTCGTGACATTTTCGGTATTAGAAACGAAGGTCTTATTGACGGTGTTTACTCATACGGAATTGACAGTTTAGGTAAAGATTTTGCGTTCGTTGCGGAAGAATTTGACACATTCGAAGAAAACACGCGTTTAATCGCATTCCCTAATTGTGCAAGTGCAACAGGCTTCATTAAGAGTGTAGAAAACGGAGCTGAAGAATTAGCAGAAGTAGAATTAGAAATTACAGCATTACCGGATGAATTTAACGAATTCTACTATGAAGGTATTGAACTACCGGAAACAATTGCAAAAGAATGGATGACAAAATTTGATCCGGCTAAATTACGAAAAACAGCACAAACAAAATAAATTGTTCAAAGGCGCTCTTTATGAGTGCCTTTTAATTTTGAAAATAGGAGTGTAAAAACATGAAAAAACAAATTAGATTATCAAACGGTAAAACAGTAAATATCAATGCGAATTTAACAGCTATGACTCTTTTTAAACTTGAAAAAGAAGAGGTTATTGATAAATCATTTTTAAGTTCACTATTCAGTACAGGTGGAATTCAAAACATCGACTTATTGGACACGTTCAGAACTGTATATGCCGCATACAGACAGGCAAACCCGATTGAATTCATGCCATTCGAGGCATTCATGGAATTGTATGAAGTTGATATGTCAGAATCTGTAGAAATTTTCGGAGCTATCATGAAAAAAGAACGTAAAAACAATATGGCAAAGGGTTTTAATCACAAATCAAGAGGAAAAAAGGCTTAAGTCTTCCTAAATTCGATATAGAAACCGTCACTGATTTATATAGTTTGTATGTTTTTATATTCGAAATACCGCGAGAAGATTTCTGGTCATTGCCACTTAGTGATGTCCAGAGAATCGCGGAAAACAAAAGTGCATATGAAGGTTGGAAGGCTTATGTGCAAGAGAAGGTGAGTGGTAAATAGTGGCGTCTCCTTCAAAAGAAACGATAATCAAATTTAAGGCTGACACAGCAGAATATAAACAAAAGATTGAAGCGTTAAATCAATCTAATAGAGCTTTAAAACAAGAATTGAAGTTAGTACAAACAGAAATGAAACTTACTGGAACAAATACAGAAAAGTTTAAAGCGTCACTGTCTAGTTTAGAAAAACAATATGAAGTAGCCAAACAGAAAACGAAAGAAACGGCGGATCAGTTAGAACGCACTAAAAAAGTGTGGGGAGAAAACGCTACAGAAACCAAAAAGGCTGAAGAAGCGTTACGTCGTGCTCAAATTGCTGAAGCTGATTTATCTAATAAGATAAAAACAACAACAGAAGATTTGAAAAAAGCTAAAGATGTCGAGGCGCTACGTAATAGTGAAGTTGGAAAGTCTAAGCAAGCGTTAGAAGGACTTAAACAATCTCACTCCGCTCTACAAACAGAAAGCCAAAAGTTAAAGTCTGCTTATGATCTTCAGGTAGCTTCATTAAGCAAGAATGCTTCAGAAACATCTAAGGCTAAATTGCAATATGACTATTTAAAGCAAGCGCAACAAAATGCTGGTGAACAAACTAGAAATTTAGCGCAACAATTAAGTAATGCTAAAACTGCATTTGGAGCAGGTTCAGAAGAGGTTAAAAGGTTAGAAACGGAATTGAATAGAGCGAGACAAGCTGAAATTGAACTAGGCAGAGAAACGGAAGCTCTAGAAAGAAGAGTCGGAGACGGTTTTAAAACAGCTAAATCACACGTTCAAGAATTCGGTAACAAAGTAAAAGAAGTCGGTCAAAGTGTTTCTAGCGTAGGAAAAGACTTGACAATGAAAGTTACAGTTCCTGTAGCTGGCGCCATGGGTTATGCTGCAAAAGAAGCGTCGAAATTCCAACATGAAATGGCTGATATTCGAAAAGAGGTTAACGCAACGGGGCTAACTTCTCAACAGGTTAACGAGGTTATGGGTAGAATGTGGGATAGTTCCCTTGCTAACTCTCAAAAGTTTGGTGTTAGTACCGAAAAAATCAATGAAGGTTTACTTGTGTTAGTTAAGGATGGATATACAGCGGAAGAAGCAATGCAAATCATGACTGTTTCCCTCCACACTGCACGAGGAGCGAATGAAGACTTATCAAAAACTGTGGATGGACTAGGTTCTGCTTATGAAGCTACTGGGCAGAAAACTAACAATGCTAAACAGAATATAGATGGTATCAATCATATGGCGGATGTGTTCGCATATACGGCTAACCACACGAAGGCTAGTGTTCATTCGTTAACGGAATCAATGTCTATTATCGGTCCTACCTCTTCAGCTGCAGGTCAGTCTTTAGAAATAGCTGCATCAGCAATGGGAATATTACAATCGAATGGTGTCCCAGCAGAACAAGCGGCAAGGGCTTTAAAATCAGGTTTCGTTAACTTGACAAAGCCTACTAAACAAATGGCTAAAGAAATGAATAAAATGAATTTGAGTGTATTCGATTCAAAGGGAAATATGAAAGAATTACCGCAAATCCTTAATGAAATGGATAAAGGTATGAAAGATTATACTATGGAACAAAGGAATGCGGCTATAGCTACGATATTTGGTAAAGACCATCTTGCTAGTTGGCAAATAATGGTTCACAGTGGTGGCGATAAGTTACAGAAAATGGCTAACGATGCTCGTAACGCAACAGGTGAGGTTAAACATTTATCTGAACAGATGCAAAACACTCCTGAGAATAAATTTAAAGAATTACAACAAACAATGCACACTTTAGCTGTTCAATTTGGTACGGAAATATTACCAGCTTTAATGCCAGTTGTCGAAAAACTAAAAGAACTGATGGATTGGATCTCTAAACTTGACCCTAAAACTAAACAAACAATCGTAATTATTGCGGCACTCGCAGCGGCTATAGGTCCTATATTAATAGTTATAGGAGCTGTGATATCCGCCATAGGGACGATAATAACCGCCATCGGTTCGGTGATCGGTTTTATCGGCACTCTAATAGGTTGGATTAGTGGTATAGCTGAAGTTATAGGGATAGTTATAACAACAATAGCAGCATTTGTAGGAGCGCCGATTGCAGCGGTTGTAGCGGCTATATCGGTGGTAATTGCAATTGTAATTGCTGTAATTGCGATATTCAATAACTGGGGTGGCGTAACTGATTGGCTTTCGGAAAAGTGGTCGCAATTTTCATCTTGGTTTGGCGAATTGTGGTCTGATTTAGTTCAAGCCTGTAGTGATGGATGGGATTCCACAGCTAATTATTTTTCAGAAGCGTGGGCTTCCTTTACGGAAATGATGCATAGCTTCTTCGAGCCAATCGGTGAATTTTTCAGTGATTTGTGGAATGACATTTCTGAAACAGCATCCGAAATTTGGACAGGTATTACTGATTACTTTTCAGAATTGTGGTCTTCATTCGTTGAATTAGCAAATAGTATATTGTCTCCTTTGGGAGAGTTCTTTAGTAATCTATGGACAGGTATTGTAGAAACAGCATCTGAATTGTGGGGAACGTTGACTCAAGCTTGGCAATATACTTGGAATACAATTCTTACTATTTTAGACCCAATTATCTCATTAATTTCTACGGTTTTAGAAGCAGGATGGTTACTAATACAGGCAGGTGCACAAATTGCGTGGGCTGCTATTAGTCGATATATTATCGAACCGATTCAGGAAGCTTATGATTGGGTGACTAAACAGATTGGTGAATTAGCAAAATGGTTAAGTGATAATTGGGAACTTATAAAGGCTGCCGCACAAGTTGCTTGGGACTTATTTAAACAATATATTACTCAACCCGTTCAAGAAGCATGGAATTGGGTTAAAGAAAAGTTTGGTAATCTAGTAAATTGGTTAAATGAGCAATGGGAAACAATAAAATCTTATACTTCTGCAGCGTGGAATTTAATAAAACAGTATGTTATTGATCCAGTCACAGAATTGTGGAATTGGACGAAAGGAAAGATTGGGGATTTAGTATCATGGGTTAATTCGAACTGGGAAACTATAAAATCTTATACGCTTTCAGCGTGGAATGCAGTAAAAAAATATGTTATTGATCCTGTCACTGAAACGTATAATCAAGCCAAACAAAAATTCACTGATTTATATAATTCAGCTAAAGAAAAATTTGATTCCGTAAAGAGTGCAGCACAAGAAAAATTTGATGCAGCAAAGAGATTTATTATTGATCCGATAAAAGATGCGGTGGATAAAGTAAAGGGATTCATTGATAAAATCAAAGGGTTTTTCAGTGATTTAAAGTTGAAAATTCCTAAACCAGAAATGCCTAAAATGCCACATTTTAGTTTAGAAACTAGTACGAAAAACATTTTAGGTAAAGATATTACCTATCCGTCTGGTATTAATGTGAAATGGCGTGCAAAAGGCGGTATCTTTACTAGACCTACAATTTTCGGTATGAGTAATGGTCAGTTGCAAGGTGCGGGCGAAGCTGGACCAGAAGCAGTCTTACCTCTAAATAGAAAAACACTTGGAGATATTGGCAAAGGGATTGCAGATGCTATGCAAACTGATGGAATACTTTCTAATCTTAAAAACATAACTGCTAATACAATGGGGAGAATCGCAGGACAGCAACAACAGATACATCAAGTAAACGAAACAGGTGATGTTAAAGTCAATTTCTATACGACTGTAAAAAATGATAGAGACCTAGACCGCATGTTTGAAAAAGCTGATGATTGGTTTGCAAAACGTGGACAATCTTTAAATATAGGTATAGGGAGGGCGCGACGTGTTTGACGTTAGAATTGATTCAAAGTTAGGGAGTGATTTTCAACTTTGCATGGTTGAGCGCCCGGAAATACCAACAGCAAAAGAAAAAGTAGAGTTTATTGAAATTCCCGGGAGAGAAAACGGAACTTTAACGAAGAAACAAGGTTATGGGGACGTTACTTTCAAGATTATTTTTAACTTACTAGAAGATTACAACATAAAACAGTTGTTAAGACGTATAAAAGCGTGGTTATTGACAGCGAAAATACTTTCTTTCACTGACGACAACGTCTATAGAAAGATTAAAAGTGTTGAAATAGGCGATATAAACAATGAAATTGAAGAATACGGTTTTTTCGAGGTCACTTTTGTTGCAGATCCATACGAATATGCGATTCAGCAGCCTTTAGAATTTACAACGGCAATGACTATTGTTAACTATGGAACTTTTGATTCATTGCCGAAATTCACTATATACGGTAGCGGTACAATTACAATGCAAATTAACGGCATTTCATTCCAACTAAAGAATGTTAATGGCTCTGTTGTTGTAGATTCCGAGTTAAAAGAATGTTATTCGGGAACAACGCCAATGAATCAAAACATGATTGGAAAGTTTCCAGTGTTTAAAACAGGGGAAAATACAATTTCATGGACAGGTACAGTCACAAAAATAGAATTGGAAACAAGGTGGCGTTATCTATGATTACTTTATACAAACCAAACGAAACCGATTTTACCCATAATGGAATCGGTATTTTAGATGCAAATATATATGATGCGGTCGTTGAAGAAACACTCAACGGCTTATTTATTTTAACGTTCAAATACCCGTTGTTTGCGCCGCATGGATTGGAAATAGACGGACAATGTCTTATTAAAGTACCAACGCCAGACGGTGAACAATTATTCCGCGTCGCAAACCCAAAACCTAGCATGGGAGAAATAACAGTATTCTGTTATCACGTTTTTTATGATTTAGTTGATAACTTGATAGAGGATACTTTTATAGAAAACAAATCCGGACAAGCTGCATTAGATCAGATTGCAAGCAAAACACAATATGCACATAACTTTAAATTTTTCACTGATATAAAAAAGGTAGCTAGTTCAAGATTAGTCCGCAAAAATCCTATTGAAGCGATTCTTGATGTAGGACAAGATAATTGCTTCTTGAATCGTTGGGGCGGCGAATTGCAAAGGGATAATTTTAAAGTAAACATTTTATTGAATCGTGGTAAAGATCGCGGTGTAGAAATCCAACATAAAAAAGATTTATTAGGCTATGAAGGCGATGTTGATTGGCAAAGTCCTATAACTAGAATTATGCCGAAGGGTTTTAACGGTCTTCTGTTACCAGAAAAATATATTGATAGTCCTAACATTAAAAAATATGTGAATCCTAAAATTAGAGTCGTTGAATTCGAACATATAAAAGCGGCAATAGATGATAACGCAAATGATGATGACGCTGTACCATTAGAAGAAGCTTATAAATTATTGCGACAAGCTGCAAAAGATTTGTATGAAGTACAAAAGGTAGATCAGCCACAAGCAACTTATAAAGTAGAATTTCAAGAGTTAACGCAAACAGAAGAATATAAAAACTTTGCTGTATTACAGCGCGTTTATATGGCGGATACGATTACAGTTAAACATGAAGAAGATAACGTTAATATACAAGCGAAAATTATTTCTTACAAATATGATCCAATCAAAGAAGAATACATTCATTTAACGATGGGTAATTTTAAGGAATCATTTGCAGATATAGGGAACAAAGTTGACCAAATGGGCGACCGTATAAAAGATGATATTTCCGGAATGGAAACTTCATTTTTAGATAAAGCGAAAGAAGAAGCGACAAACTTAATTAATAGTGGTTTTGGTGGTCATGTTCGTGTTTATCCGGATAAAATTTTAATCATGGATACAAAAGACGAAAAGACCGCAAAAAAGGTATGGCAATGGAATTTAAACGGTTTGGGTTATAGCAAAACTGGGATCAACGGGCCGTATGGTTTAGCGATAACAAGTGATGGAAGCATTGTCGCAGATTATATTACAACCGGTACATTAACCGCTGCATTGCTTAAAACAGGCGTTGCAAAAGGGAATAATCTTACTATTGATTTTGATAGCGGTAGCGTTTCTTTTCAAAAAGGTACGATCCAAAGGGCGGACGGTAAGTTTAAAATAAATATAGATAACGGTTCTATTGAATCCAATACAGAAAAGGGTGGATTTATTTTAAAAGACGGCCAAATCATTTTATCCGGTAAAGGTAATGAAGAATATGGGAAGCTTCTGTATGATTGGACGAATGCCGGGGCTTCCTTAAAAGGGAAAGTAAGATGGGACGTAAGCAGTTACGATGCAGAATATGGATTTGGCGTTAGAAAATCAAAAGGTACCGGGATGTATGGACAAAGTAACTTCTCTTATTTATTCGCAGAAAATCAATTGATGATTACAGCGGGCGACGAATACACAGTACAAGGCAGCATAAAATCAGTACCGAATATATATATCTTTGATGATCGGATCAGCCTAACAGGGAATCGTGTGGAAGTTGTCGGAAGCTTTAGAGCAATAGGAGAAAAGAATGCGGTACACGTTACAAGGGACGGCGTAAGGGCAACGCCAGCATATGAAACAACAGAATCATATTTAGGCGATATTGGAACAGGTGTCACAGATGAAAACGGCCAAGCTATTATCGCGATTGATGAAATATTTTCAGATACGGTAAACACTTCTATTGAATACCAAGTCTTTATATCTCCATACAGTCGTGCAATGATATGGGTATCAGCACGCGAAGAAAACTATTTTGTCGTGGAATCAAGCGAGCCAGGAGCAAAATTCGTGTGGGAGATCAAAGCGAAGCGTCGGGGATATGAAAATGATCGGTTGAATTTACAAGATGATCTTACTAATGATGAGGTCAAAAAGTTATTTTTCACCGGATTTGATTACGAAGAAGATTTTTTAAAGAAGTGTATAAAGAAAGGTGAAATAAATGAAGACTAAATTAATTTTAGATATTCATAAAGTAGAACACGCTCAACTTAATTATATAGTTATGGGACGAGTTGGCGATAAAGCGAGCAACGTTGTTGACGTTTATGTTGTTGACGGCGGTTCTCCCTATCCATTGACGGGATTATCTATTTTCTTTGAATGTGTAAAGCCTGATAATACATTTGTACGCGATGATAAAGGCGTAAAAATTATTGATGCCGCAAAAGGTCATTTTGAATATACATTTCCAGTTGAAACATTCGGATCACCAGGAAAAGCAAAGCAATCGTTTTTTTCAATTGAAAAAGATAAAACAGTACGTGCTACAACGCAAGATTTTGTATTAGTTACATTGCATGATGCACAAACAGGACATATTCAGTCAGGGCAATATATTTCTGATTTAGAAAAGTTGTTAGAAGAAGGAAGTGGCATTATAAATGAAATTGAAAATAATTTTGATGCGGTAAAAAAACAAGTAGATGAATTACAAAAGAAAGTGGATAAAATGGATGTCGTTAAGAAATCCGGCGACACCATGACAGGTGATTTAAAACTAGATAAAGCTAATGCAACTCAGGCTCGTTATGTAGTTTACTCATTAGGCGGACAAGATGTTTTTAGAGTAGGTATGAATTCTCAAGGAAGATATGTTCTTTATGATGTGAATAATAATAATATACCGTTGGAATATCAACCAGATACAAAAAATTTAATCGTAAACCAGAGTATTAATAATTTTAATGTAAATAGTGAAACTAATTTAGCTAAAAAAGCTGATGCACAAATGAAAAAAATCACTAAAGATAATGGAAGCCAAACAATTTCCGTTAGTGATATATCATTAAATATATTGGATGAAATAGTAGCAAATGGTCCTGGTATGAGCACTATTTATTGTGCTAGTGGGGTGCAAGGGAACACGCCTAACGCAAAATCCTGGAGAGGTATCTCATTTTTAAATACCATTAGTTATGGTTTTGTGATTGCACTAGATTACCAGAGTAAAATGTTTACAAATTACTTAGACCAGGGGAAATGGCTTGGATGGGTGGAACATCCAGATGCTACAAAAGTAGTAAGTAAGTCAGGGGATAATGTAACGGGATTACTTGAATTTAAGACCGATAATGCGATTGTATTAGGGAGTCGTTCTTATAAGACAGTTATTCATAAAGGATCACAGGGAGAGCTGATATTTGCTCCATCCACAGTATCTCAAGGGGATACTTGGGATTGGAATAAAGCTGTTAAAATTATGCCAGACGGAACAATCAAACAAGCAACAGATACAGGATGGATTAACCTTCCTACAACTGGGGTAGAGAATGTAACAGATAGGATTTTGAAATATAAAAAAAGTGGTGAAAACATTAGTGTGATTGGTTCTGTTCGGAATGCGCAAAACGCAACAGTATTTGCTACACTTCCAGTTGGATGTAGACCTGTTCAAGATTTTGCACGTCCGGCTGTTATGATCACAGGAGGATCGAATACAAACTTTTGTGAAGTTACAGTAAAAAAAGATGGTGGAATTTTCGTAAATGGTGTTCAAAGCGGAAGTACTTTTCATATTGAAATCAGCTTTTTAATTTAGATCGTACAAATCAAGCGTGCATAAGCAGGCTTTTTTATTTTGAAAAAGGAGTGAAATAAATGGATCGTATTGATGTATTAATAAAAACATGTATAGCTACGTTTGGTGGCTTCTGTGGATATTTTTTGGGAGGATGGGATGCAACATTGCAAATTTTAGTAACTTTAGCGGTAATTGATTATGTAACAGGCATGATTGCCGCGTCAATACTTGGTCAGCTCAAAAGCAAAATAGGTTTCAAAGGCATTGCCAAAAAGGTAGTGCTTTTTTTATTGGTTGGAGCAGCTACGCAGGCAGATGCGGCAATCGGTAGTAATAGCGCAATTCGTGAAGCAACTATTTTCTTCTTCATGGGTAATGAGTTACTTTCACTTTTAGAAAACGCTGGGCGAATGGGTATTCCACTCCCGCAAGCTTTAACAAATGCAGTTGAGATTTTGGGCGGCAAACAAAAACAAGAAGATAGAAAAGGAGATGTTGAATAATGACTAAATATAGTTTACATGGTGGTCACAATAGTATTGTACAAGGTGCTAATTGTGGAAGTAGAAAAGAGCATGTAATGGATAGACAAGTAAAGGATGCAGTTGTTGCTAAATTAAGAGCGTTAGGTCACACGGTATATGATGATACGGATGAAACAGGTTCTACTCAAGCCCAAAATTTAAGTAATATTGTTGTAAAATGTAACTCGCATGATGTTGACTTGGTTATTTCATTTCATTTAAATGCTTTTGATGGTAACGGTCATGGTGTAGAGGTTTTATACTATGACCAAAAAGCTCTAGCAGCTAAAATTTCAGCTCAATTAGCGAAAGATATCGGCTGGCGTGATCGCGGCGCAAAACAGCGCACAGATTTATATGTACTAAAGAATACAAAAGCTCCAGCTATCTTAGTTGAATTAGGGTTCATCGACAACGATTCAGATATGGCGAAATGGAATGTTGATAAAATCGCTAATTCAATTGTTTACGCTCTGACTGGACAAACGGTTGGGAATGGCGGAGGAAACAGCGGTTCTAATAGTGGTTATCAATACGTTAAATCTGGTGGTTTCGGTGTTTCAATGGCTCAAGAGGTTCTGAATGCTATGAATGAGCGCGGAACTAAAGGTAAAGTCGTATCTGATCCGTTAACTGGTTTAGCGTACTTACAAACTGAAGTTTTACCGAACACTGAACTTGATAAAATTACTGCTTGGATGGATGAGCGGAAATGGTGGTACGAGTANNTCCTGTTGGGCGGCTTTTTTTATTACTTCTTTTCTTTAACTTCGTATTTAGCTTCAACAAAATTTAATACTTTACCTTTTGGATCATCATTCTCAAATTGAACCGCAGTAACTGTATGTACACCTGGTTTTAATGTATCTTCTTCTAATGAGAAAGTAGATTGTGTTAATTCACCAACTTGAGTAGTCATATTAAAAATTTTATCAACGTAAACAAATGTTTGTTTATCACCTTGGAAATTAGCATAATCAATACCAATTTGGTCCATGATAGTGTTTTTATCTGAAAATAAAACAGGTACATTTCCATTTTCGGAATTTCCTGCTGGCGTATCAACTGTTATTTTCCCTTCTCCAACTGGTGTTGCATCTTTAGGGAAAGGATATTTACTTGTTTTTTTATTACTAGTTTCAGATTTTTCACTTTGTGTTGTTTGGTCTTTATCTTCACTCTTGCTATCTGTAGAACTACATCCAGCTAAAAGCCCTAACGCTAATCCTGCCACGATAAATTTTTTCATTTTAGTTGTCCTCCTAATGTAAATTCTGTTTTATTACAATTACCTAAATCATACCAATTTCATGTAATACCTGTAAATGTTAATTTCTAATTTATTGACAAAAAAGAACGCATGTTCTATAATTATTTTTACAAACAAACGTTCTGGAAGGGAGAATTTTATATGGAAGCAACTGGAAATGCAACTCAAGGAAAAGAGAAAGCATTAGAAGAGGCTCTGAAGAAAATTGTAAAAGAGTTTGGTACAGGTGCTATTATGAAATTGGGTGAGCGACCTGTTCAAAAAATATCTGTCGTATCAAGTGGTTCTGTTGGATTAGATAAAGCTTTAGGTGTTGGTGGATATCCGAAAGGGCGCATTACTGAAATCTTTGGCCCTGAATCTTCAGGTAAGACAACTATAGCATTACATGCAATTGCAGAAGCACAAAAAGAAGGTGGAACAGCGGCATTTATTGATGCAGAGCATGCGCTTGATCCTATTTATGCACAGAAGTTAGGTGTAAATATTGATGAACTGCTCATGTCACAACCAGACACAGGAGAGCAAGCGTTAGAGATTGCAGAAGCTCTAGTTAGAAGTGGGGCTGTAGATATCATTGTGATAGATTCTGTAGCTGCCCTAGTCCCAAAAGCAGAAATTGATGGGGACATGGGAGATTCGCATATGGGATTGCAGGCTAGATTGATGGGGCAGGCAATGAGAAAAATATCAGGAGCAATATCAAAAAACGGAGTTGTGGCGATCTTTTTAAATCAAATCAGAGAAAAAGTTGGCGTTTCATTCGGGAGTCCCGAGACCACACCAGGTGGTAGGGCGTTAAAGTTCTATTCGACAATTCGACTAGATGTACGTCGAGGGGAACAGTTGAAAGGAAAAGAGAGTGACGTTTTGGGGAATAAAACAAAAGTGAAAGTAGTAAAAAATAAAGTTGCTCCACCATTTCGAAACCTGGAATTTGACATTCTGTATGGGGAAGGCATCTCCTTGGAGGGAGAGCTTATTGATATTGGGGTAGAGTTAGATATTGTTCAGAAAAGTGGAGCATGGTATTCGTATAAAGAGGAACGTCTCGGACAAGGTAGAGACAATGCTAAGCAATTTCTGAAAGAAAATGAAAATATACGTAATTTTGTTCGAAATGAAATTTATGAATATTATTCTCCCAAAGAGGAATCCGTTATTGTTGAAGATGGAATTATAAATGGAATTGAACCTATTATTGCAGAAGAATCAGAATAAGATTGTATAAATAGAAACATAGAATTAAATTTATAGACCAAAATCCCTAGCTTAATTACTAGGGATTTTTTTGGTAACATTTTTGGTAACATACAGTTAAAAAAATACACTTATTTCAGAAAAGTTGTATGTAAGAAAACACTTAATATTACAGAATAAAACTTATTAATTAAATAAAATGCATTGTATTTTATCGACTCCCACCGTCTCCACCAATACATATTTGGTGGTTTTTTTAATTTACATTAGGGCAATTTATGCTTTATTTTGCTATACATAAATGAAAAATAATTTATAAAGAATAAAATTAAAATGCGACGTAGTTTATTTCGAAATTATTTAGTGTATTTTTTGAAAGGTTTTGAAAATAAACGGTAGGAACCTGAAAGAGAAATTTATTGATATGGGTTTCTTTGCCCATTCCCCGAAAAAGGGAGATGGTACTTAAATTACCAATTAATAAACAATCAATGTAACAAAAAGGTAGAAGAATTATATTGAGACAATATTTAGTTACATCTAAATTCAATTCGATCTAGTTTAGAATTGAAAAAGAAAAAATGTAACATAAACGTTCGTCGTTTTTGTTACAAATCGAACAACTTAGATTGAATTCCAAATGCTTTTACAACTGATATAGAATAGTTTGTATTAATACCCCTTTTCGGGAAATCAAGACTAAAATGAAAAAATAATAGAAGAAATAAGGCTACTCACTTTGTTTATATGAACACAAAGTGAGTAGCCAGTTCCGAGGAAACTGCCTACAAAAACAGTTTCGTGTTGTTACACAATCGCGCCCTTTTCTTGAATAACTTGTATCGTATTATAATTAGACATATAGACAAAACTCTAAATTACGAAGTGTCTTGTAGCTCCTTGGATATCTATTTTCTCTATTGATGTCCATACGATTGCTATTGTGTTTATACACTACCCATTGATATGTTTTCCGTTCAATTCTCAAGAACGTCGTGTCACCTCTCAGCAAATTTTTTATGATGAACTGTATTGTAGCCCATATGGTGTCCAGGAAATTCTATGAACTCTGTTCCGAGTTGTTCTGCTAAGTTGACTGCACAATGGTAAGGAAAAAACTCTTCTGAAGCACTTCTGCCTGCTGGAAGTACCTGCATCGATGCAGTCTTTAATGGATTGATATTTAAAGTATATTTGAGAATTCCTGGGATTTTATACTCAGTGAAATACGTTGAATTACCGAGTAGTCGCTCTGTTAGCACATCCTTTGATGGTCTGGAATTGCTATCATCAAAATTTGACAATAACTTCATAACCTCACTTCGATGATTTTTTAAGGTCTTCCATGAATTTTTTAGCCTGCTTCAACTCATTTCCGGCTAAAAGTTGCAATAAAACTGGTTCGTGTGGAATTAGTAACTGTACCTGTTCTGGATGGCGTATGCACAGATCGAGTCCGATGACAGCACCTGAGCTGCTTCCGAATACATACACCGGTTCATTGGTCAGATTGGCTAGCAATAATCGATGAGCGTCTTCACTATGTGTGTCTACATGATAATCCTCAGTTTTATAGGCGAGATTACTACGGGAATGACCACGACGATCGTAAGTAACTATTGAATACCAATTAGCCAGATGGTCGGCGACATTATGGAACTTGTCGGCATCACCACCTCCACTATGAATCAAAAGAAGAATTGGACCTGAGCCACGTACCTCATAGTAGAGGTTTGCTCCAGGTACTTGTAATGTTCCGTTTTTTACTATACTCATTTGTACATTTTTCCTTTCTTCTATCATCTCCCTTAACTTTACACGATTGGCGAATGATATAAAATGTAGGAAATAACTAAGAAATAAACTCGCTATATGAAAAAGCACTGACCATTATTTCATCAGTGCTTCCTTTTGTTGATTTAGAACAGACAATTTTTTTTGATCGTTTCATTAGATTACTTTGTTTACGTTATTTCTTCAATATTGATATTTAGTTATTGAAGAAAAGAAACAAGACTAATCCTTTTCCTTGAGTACGTTCAGGATGGATCTTAATTATAGTATTGTTTTTTCGAGGGATGGGCAAAAACATTCGATATTGATTTTAGTAAGCGTTACAAAGAAAGAGAAGAATGACAAACATTCTTCTCTTTCTTTGCAATTAAACAATTATATTATTAATTTTCCTGGTTACAATTTATGTAGTTGTCATACTACAGGGCGATAGCGCTATTACATTACTAAATATGAAACTAAGGCAACTAACATTAGTCCTGTTAAAAGTAGCCGTCCCCAATTTAACCATATGGCCTGTTTTTCTTTGAATATCTTTCCAACAATCCACAAACAGACGAAAAAGATGATTGCCACAATAAATTTATTGTTATTCATGTTAAATAATTTAAAAAAGTAATCGCCTATGTACGTATTATCTCCAATTTTAATACTTATTATTATACAAAGGTACATAATTAAACCTAACAAAATTCCTATTAATTGATTCAAATGATTCATTAACTTTTCATCCTTTTCTACAAACTAACTGTTAAAATCTATTAGTTATTGTTCCATTTTCTAAGGCTATCCCTCTAGTTGCCAGTTTCTCACTAATTTCAGGAAGGTGAGAAACAAATATTATAATTGCTCCTTCAGTCGCTTTTTGTTTCAACATTCTAATAGCGATCTCTTGAGAGTTATTGTCTAATGATGAAAACGGTTCATCTAATAATATAATTGGTGCACTACGTGAAAAAACTGCGGACCAATACAATTTGTGACGCATTCCTAAAGAGTATTCTTGTACGAATTTTTGAAGTGCATGTTTAATTTGGAATTCTTCAGTCATTTTCGAGAAAAATTGATGGAACTCATTTTTAGAGATGTCAAATAGAGTTTGTAAAAACTCTGCGTTTTCTTCACCCGTTAAATAATCAAAAAGATAAGGTTCTGAAGGAATATAAATTAAATTTGTTAGTACTTCTTCTTTTGATTCAATTTTTTTTTGATTGTAGTACAGCTCATAATCAACTTCAATTAACTGTGCTATTATACGTAATAATGTACTTTTTCCACAGCCATTAGATCCTTGAAGCCAGATAATATCTCCTGGCTTTGCAGAAAATGAAATATTCTGTAGCAATGGAATATTTTCTTCATATTGAAATTTTAATTTTTTTATCTCAAGCATAATGAAAACTCCTTTTTTAAATGGCAAACATACTTTCCATAATTGAGGCTATAAATAATAAAATCACTATTGATACAACTGAAGGGATGACCTCAGCTTTAATTAAGGTGTATTGAATCTTACGGTTCCGTATACTCTCTTTAATAAAATTCCAAATTATAAATGGTACAAGAGCAGCTAGCATCATAGCAGGTAATTCAAAAATAGCATGTGGTAAAAATGCCGTAAAAATAGTGTCTACCATGTCATGTTGTATTGTCATGGCTAGTACAATCCCTATTACCATTCCATTCATAAATAACAATATAAAACTACCAATCCCGTAAGTAATAAATCCTACAGCAATAGAAAATAAGGATTGTTGCATATTGTGTAAAAAATAATGCATCCAATTATAATCTGGAGGATTAGGTGGCAAAGGATCCTGATGGCTTTGATAGATGCCTCCCCATATACAAGAAGCCATTAATATTAAAAAAATTAAAGTGAATTTTCTAGAATAATTTGACCATATATATTTCAAATTTATGTGCGCTATTATTTTTTTCATTGTTCCAATCCAACCTTTTATTACGTTATTTTTTTACAAAGTATAAACTAAATCCCCATAGTACCACTATGATTAAAAAAATGTCATAAATAAGTTGTTGACTTAATTCAGCACTAATAAATGCTCCAATGAAAAACACAATAAATAATAGACCATTAATTATACGTTTGGGAATAGTAAAAAATTGTTGTAAAAACTTAGCTTCATAACTATCTAGACGTACCATAAACATATTTGCATAATCAAAGCGACTACATAGTTTCATCCAATATGTTGATAATCCACCATTTATAAAGAAGAGTAACCACATACCAAGGATACCAACAATTAATTCATAAATAGAGCCGTGTAATAAAATGAAACCGATTAATAATGTAATTGTAAAACAACACTGTAATGGAAAAGCAAAAATATTAAGTAATTTTCCTTTACTATTCAACAATTTTTGAATAGTAAAATGTGGAGACAATTTTACTAAATCAACTTGTCTCAATTCACTCCCTGGATGTAAAATTGGATAATTTAATAACCATAACCAACTAGTTTGCGATAACACCATCCAACCAATAAACCAAAATGCCAAAATAAAATTAGAATAAGATTGTAAATTTCCTAATAATAAGATTGTAAAACCAATTAAGGCACTGATTGCAGGAGGTACAAATAAGAATATCCTGTGAGGAAGGTTGGAGTTTACAATAACTCGTTCAAGAATAATTACATCTCTTTTAACCCAAGGATGTTTTTTATAAAGTACCTCACTTAGCCATTGATAAAATTTAAAAATTTTACTGGTTGATTGGTTAAGGTGGACTCTATTTTTATGTCTAACTAGGTGTGTTTGGATTGAGTAAAAGTAAAAATAATATATAGCTGAAATTATGTATAAAATTAGGAGTCCACCTAATATGTAATATAACCAACTAAATTGAAAATAGTTGAAAATCATTCCTAGGTTTTCCTTGAAAATGTGTTCTACGCGACTAGAGAAAAAGCTAAATAATTTATAAATACCTTGTTGGTAGACATCTTTAGTAATGGGTTCTTGGATTATAGGCATAAATAATAGTTTAGTTAAAAACCAAATAATTGATGCTATAATTCCTATTTTTAATATATAGAACAGTTCTGTATATTTTGAAACAGATATAGATGTTTCCCATGACTCTAAAACCAATTTCTTCATTTTCGAAAAATAAATTGATGATACTAAAAGAAACCAACCTATACAGAATATAAGACCAGTAAACCAATCAGGAGATATTCTAATAATTACATAGAAAGCGATAATTTCAAGCATTAATTCATGTAACCAGAATACTAATACCTCAGCTAATAATGTGGAATTTAATAGTTGATTACGATTAAATTTAGATTGCCATAATAAATCATATAAAGGGTTATTACTCACTCTAATTGAGTTTTGCCTTGCCATTGCGCTTGGGAGAAAACAATTAAACAACAAAACAGCAACTATGACTATATTTCTAATTTCCGGATCGGTAATGCCCTCAAACAATAAGGCAAAAAATAAAATTAATGTATTTTGAAATAGAAGTGTAATAACCCAGCTTAACGAAGTTGGGAGTTTGACTCCTAATTTAGTTTTAATTTTCTCAGTTACTCCAGCAAAATCTTGACGAATTTGCTCTAAAACTATATTTTTCAGAATAATCATCTGAGAATCTTTCATTGTTTTTCCTCCATTTAGACTCACTATACGTTTTCTATAGAAAAAATAGGAGAGATATACATCTCTCCTATTTTAACTGTAATAATATAATTACCATGCAATAGCTTGTGCTTTTAAGTTTCTCTTTAGATAACTTTTAACAGTGATAATAGCTACATCAATCATAGCACTTGTCACAGCTAATCCACCAGCGGAAATAATTGCAGCGATTGTACCTGCAGCTGCAACACCCCAACCTACTGCATCAATAGCATTTACAATTTTAGTAGCCCAACCACGGTCTACACCAAAATAACCCATAATTTCAAACATTTATAATCCCTCCTAAATAAATAATTGCATTGGAAATAATTTAATGTATTTCCATAAATAATTATATATACCTGAACACTATCCATCAATAATATTTAANNTTAAATATTATTGATGGATACTAAAATGTTATATATAAATAGAATGTTCTCTGAATTTGTAGGAATGGGACTTAAATTTAAAAATCTAAAACTCTATAAATGACAATTTTTATTTTGAATGCTAGTAACATTTAAGTCCAAAGGAGCTGGGATTTATAATATGCTTATAAATATTTCATTATAATTAAAAGAAGGGAGGAAGTTACAATATACACACAAATTGAATAACGATATTTAAAGAAAATACAATAGTCTAAACTAGAAATGGATTAGCTAAAGTATTTTATTTTGAAAGGGGATATTCTATGTTAACATCTAAGGTTAATACTTCTAGTAATAAAAGAATTTGGATTATTGTCGGGGTTATTACACTAATTGTTATTGTAGCGGCAGTTAATATTTTTGTAATGCAAGGGAAGAAGAAGGGGGCATCAACATCGGCTGATGCTGTAAGTTTCGAGAAGGTAACGGAGCGAAAGCTGAATAATACGAAGTTAATTTCTGGTCAGGCTGCGAGTAGGGAGTCCCGCACGTTCACTGAGAAACACTCTAAGTTATGTGGTAAGTCCACAGGGGGGGAAAAGAATTGTCCCAAATGATCCTAAGACCATTATCTAGAAATATCTTGAGACGTCCAAGTATTAATTTACAGATCTCTCATGAAAGTAAAAAAATTAAGCTTAAATATACTATACGAGAGGGGGAATATGCTGTTAGAGCAAATTAGGTTAAGGGGGATTATAAAAATTATGTTAGGAGATACAGCAAGTGTATTGACAATAATAGGATTCACGATTGATATGGTACTTTTAATATTTTCTTTAAGGAAATCTTCTGAGAATCAAAATGTATATATTGGAAGTTATAATGATAACCGAATGAGTGTTAAACAATACTTTACGAATCAAGCTGAAGTGATTAAAAGAGATCAAAAAAATAACTTTTGGATAATATTGTTAATCATTTCAACCTGTTTAGCTCTTTCACTCCCGCTTTTTAGTAAACTAAAGATGAATTTATTAATTATATTCTTTATCTGTATGCTAATACATTATGTTCATGTGTATAGATACTTGGTTGTTAATCATGAATTTGTAAGAAAACCACTTTTAGTTTGCACGCATTTAATACTAGTAATATATTTGATTTTTATTCCAATAATAGTAGGTTCTTTTCCAGAAATTAAGGCGAGCATAAATTTTAATGGTGAATTCAAAGATATGTTGAAACCATTTTTCGACACTAATTCTGAAGAAATGGGAAATAAAATTTTTGAAGCATTTTCCTATAATATAAAACTGGTTATTTCTTCACTTTTTACTTATATTGTATTTTTAATTAAAGAAGGCCACTTAACCAACGTCTTCGCATTGTTTTTACTTCTTTTTATGCTTATGTCTTTATTGTTTCGGAATAGTATATTGAATTATATTTTATATACAAGAATTTTAGTGCTTTTAGTAGCTCTTTTAATAGTATTAGGGAGTGTTTGGATTTTGATACACACTAAGGTTGTCGTTCCAATTCAAACGTTAGGTTTTGTCTTTATTTTATTATTATTGGCCCATGATGATAAAAGAAAATAGCTGAATTAAAAATATATATTTTCTCACTAGCGTCGCATAAGTATGTTTTGAATTTTCTGTT
>NUMR01000143.1:1379-6367 GCA_002578045.1 Bacillus cereus | reverse complement strand
TTTATGCGACGCTAGTGATATTTTATCTATTTTAAAAAACAATCCATCTTCAGCTTGCACTTCAGGCTATATGGCCGAAAGTGTAAATACCAATCCGGTAGTCATTCGTAAAATAATGGCTTACTTGAAGCAAGCTGGCTTTGTATACGTAAATCGGGGACCAGGTGGCGCAACATTATTAAAGGATTTATATGAAATTACATTATTAGATGTGTATCATGCAGTGAATGTAGTGGAAGAGGGGAAATTATTTCATATGCACCAGCAACCAAATCCAAATTGTCCAATTGGAGCAAATATTCAAGCGGTATTAGAAGTTATTTTAATTCAAGCGCAATCCGCGATGGAAGAAGTTTTGGGAAATATTACGATGGGGCAGTTGTTTGAATCTTTGCAAGAGAAAATGAATGCGTAAAATAATATCTATATTTTTTTGCCAAAGATGTAACCATTCTAATTACAATCATAAAGGCAAGGTGTAAAATATGACTGTAAAAATGAAAGTATACTCAGATTTTATATGTCCATTTTGTTTTTTAGCAAAAGGTCCATTAGATGAAGTAGCAAAAGAGAAAGACGTAGAAATCGAGTGGATGCCGTTTGAATTGCATCCAAGCCCATATTCTAAAATAGACCCTTGGAACGAGCCAGATAAGTTGGATTCATGGGATTCTTTCATTCTTCCTACTGCAAAGAAATTAGGAATTGAAATGCGTCTGCCACGTGTTTCACCGCATCCATATACACATTTAGCTTTTGAAGGATGGCAATTTGCGAAAGAACGTGGACTAGGAAGTGAATATCATCACCGCGTATTTACTGCGTTTTTCCAAGAAGAACAAAATATTGAAGATGTTGATGTGTTAACGAAATTAGCGGTAGAAGTAGGAATTCCTGAAGCAGAATTTAAAGATGCATTAGTAACTCGTAAATATAAAGAAAAACATCAAGAAGCAATTCAGCATGCATATGATGAAGCGAATATTATGTTGGTACCAACTATTATGATTGGCGATGAAGTCATTCAGGGGCATGCTAGTAAAGAAACGTTACAAAGAGTAATTGATAAAGAAATCGAAAAGGATAAAACAAATTCATTTGAAGGCATGTAATATAATACGGATGGATATTGCTAATTTGTATTGTATTAATGATTAAAATCAATTTGTTTAAATAAATAATATATACATTTGGAGGAATTAAAATGTCAGCAACTACAACAAATTTAAAAGAAGCAATCGTGAACCGCCGTTCAATTCGTAAAGTAACAAAAAACGATGCAATTACGAAAGAAAGAATAGAAGCAGTTTTAAAAACTGCTTTACACGCACCGACATCTTTCAATATGCAAAGTGGTCGTATGGTTGTATTAATGGATGGAGAGCATGAAAAGTTTTGGGATATTGTAAAAGAAACTCTAAGAGCTCGCGTACCAGCAGAAAACTTTGAAGCGACTGTAGAAAGACTAAAAGGTTTCCATGCAGGTGTAGGAACAGTACTATTCTTTGAAGATCAAGCAACAGTAGAAAAAATGCAAGAAAATGCACCTTTATATAAAGAACAATTCCCGTTCTGGTCTCATCAAGGTAATGCAATGTTACAACATACTGTGTGGATGTTATTATCTGCTGAAGGTATCGGAGCATCACTGCAACATTACAATCCAATTGTCGATGCTGAAGTGAAAAAAACTTGGAACATTCCAGCAGAGTGGAGCTTAGTAGGACAAATGCCCTTTGGTGAACCAAACGAGCAACCAGGAGAAAGAACGTTCTTACCTACTGAAGATGTAGTAAAATTTTATTAAGAAATAGAATATGTAATGAGAAGGAAGTTGTGCTGAAAAGCCGCTTCCTTTTTCTATTTGTGTTAATTTACGTGAGTTTAGGGAAGAAATATAAGAAATAATTCGATGAAAGAGGAAGTGAAAATATGACAGAAGAGAAAAAATATACGGTCGTAGGTACTGATGTTGAGGAAGTGAAACGCCTAAATAAAAATTCAGGGTTAACGTATAATCAAGTGAAAGAGATGTTAGCGAAGCAAATGCAAAAAAAGAAGTAATTAGATTAAAAATTTTCAGTTTTTTATTTAGCATTTTGATTGGAGGGAGTTACGTAAAAGGTAACTCTCTTTTTTTATAATTGAGTAACTTTTAGAGTGGGAGAAGCAATTCGGCTAACGGGAACTTTTAATATTGGATATGCATATGAACAGAAGTTTAAAAATAGACGGATACTTAAATTGTAGAATGTTAAATATGTACTTTGCTTCTACTTATGGGTGGAGTGTTTTTTGGATGGAGTTATAAAGAAATCTAACATGAAAAAACAAAAAAGAGGATTATTCTGAATTAGTAAGAAAGATTTTCTATAGCGGTTCATAAAATGTCATAGTAAATATATTAAATTTCCATCCATTGAAGGGGGAGATTATATTTAAATGATGACAGTAAAGAGTTTTTTTCAAAGTAGGGGGTTTCAAAGATTTCTTGTGTTACTTATCGTAGCATTTGTATTATATGGCTTGAAAAGCATGATAAATTTAATTTTAATTACTTTTATACTGACATTTTTAATGGATCGATTTCAATGTTTTATTTCAAAGAAGTTGAAAGTGAATCGGAAGGTCGTTATTGCTTGTTTGTATATAATATTAGTTACATTTATCGTTACAACGTTGTATAAATATTTGCCTGTACTAACGATACAAATTTCACAGTTGATTTATCAATTTAAGTTGTTTTTTCAAAATCCACCTGATAATGAGATAATTAAATATGCAATGTCGACAATTAATGGAATGGAAGTATCAAAATATATAGAACAAGGTGTAGATGTCATATATCAATCGATAGCAAATATAGGAAAGGTAAGTTTACAAGTACTATTGTCTCTTATTTTAAGCTTATTTTTCTTATTAGAAAAAGAACGTATTATTACATTTACTTACAAGTTTAAAGATAGTAAGCTAAAGATTTTTTATGAGGAACTTGCATATTTTGGTGAAAGATTTGCAAGATCGTTTGGAAAAGTAATTGAAGCGCAGTTTTTAATTGCGGTTGTAAACTGTATGCTTACTGTAATTGTATTAATCGTTTTAAGTTTTCCACAGCTTCTCGTATTAGCTGTCATGATTTTTTTACTAGGATTGATTCCTGTTGCCGGTGTAATCATTTCCTTGTTTCCGCTTTGTATCATTGCTTATAACGTAGGCGGGGTTATGTACGTCATATACATACTTGTGTTCATTACAGTAATCCATGCCCTTGAAAGTTATTTTTTAAACCCGAAGTTTATGTCTGCAAAAACGAACTTACCGATTTTTTACACATTTATGATTCTCATCTTTTCAGAGCATTTTCTCGGTATATGGGGGCTTATTATCGGGATACCAATCTTTATTTTTTTATTAGATGTACTTGATATGAAAAATGAGGAACCGATTAAAAAATAGGAAATGATAGAAAATAACCGATGTTTTTAAGAAGCGACAACATCGGTTATTTTTATTCCGAAAAATCCTAATTGGCAGAGGTTAATAATTAGTAGGGAAGGACGAAACGTCACTAAGTGAAGGTGCACTTTATTCTTTCTTAGCAGGTGGAAGTTCACTGAATCTATTTGCTATTAAAGTTATAATAGCGGCAGCAAAGAGGAATAATACGATTATGTCAATTTCCATATCTGCCCGTCCTCCCTATAGGGAAGATACTTTTTGATATTGTTAATAAGCATATAATAAGTAGAATTAATCTGAGGTTCTTGTCGTATTTTTGAGTTGGAAATAGAGTTTTGATGATTAAAAAGAGGAAGAGTATTAAGGATGATATAGCTAGTAAGAGGATTACATTCGTCCAAGGGTCATTATTGCGGATAAAATTAATATTTACTGTAGAGTGAAGCAATCAAAATAAAAAAGTAATCCAAAATAATAAATTGGATTACTTTTTTGAGTATACGATTAAAGAACTGGAGTCATTGTTTCTTTTAATACTTGAACAGAGTGATCAAACTTTAATTCTTCTTCTTCACTTAATTCAACCTCTAAAATTTCACGAATACCGCCGCGATTTAAAACAGCGGGTACACCGATGTAAACATCTTTTTGGCCGTATTGCCCTTCTAAGTATGCTGAAACAGTTAATACACTATTTTCATCATTTAAAATTGCTTTTGTAACACGTAGAAGTGACATACCAATACCATAATAAGTTGCACCTTTTCGTTCAATAATATGGTAAGCTGCATCACGAACGTTTATGAAAATTTTGTTTAAATCTTCTTGATTATAAGTGTTGTCTTTTTCAAGAAGTGTTTGTAGTTTTTGAATGCCAACTGATACGTGGCTCCAAACTGGAAGTTCAGTATCGCCGTGTTCTCCAATAATATAAGCATGAATGTTGTGTGGACCAATATTGAAGTATTCACCTAACATATAGCGGAAACGAGCAGAATCAAGCGTTGTACCAGAACCGATTACTCGCTCCTTTGGTAAACCCGATTCTTTCCAAGTTACGTAAGTTAAAATATCTACAGGGTTTGTTGCGATTAAGAAGATACCATCAAATCCGCTATCCATAATACTGCGAACGATTTGTTTAAAGATTGTAGCGTTTTTCTCAACTAAATCTAAACGTGTTTCGCCTGGTTTTTGTGGTAATCCAGCTGTAATGACTACAAGGTCAGCATCTTTACAATCTTCATAGCTACCTTTCCATACTCTAGTTGGAGCTGGTGCGAAAGGAACCGCATGACTTAAATCCATTGCTTCGCCTTCTGCTTTTGCCTCATTTACATCGACTAAAACAAACTCTTCAGCTACAGCTTGGTTAATCATACAGTAAGCATAACTACACCCAACTGCTCCTGTTCCTACTAATACAACACGGTTAATACCTTTTTTCATTTCAAAATTCCTCACAATTTCTTGGATTTTTTTATGTAAGATAACACGTCTTACTTATTTAAATTTATCCCGCTATTTGT
>NUMR01000143.1:0-1364 GCA_002578045.1 Bacillus cereus | reverse complement strand
CCCGATTGGTGTGGGCTAATCATCAGTGGGCGGTGGACAAAACTCCCACTGATTAAAGTTTCACTTTATATGTAGTTTATTACATTTTATAGAAGATATTCAAGTAATTCGACATGTATCCGCTCAATAACATGAAAAAAACATAGGAATCATGTTAACAGGATATAATTCAGTAAAATCCTTTATAAAAGGGAAAATGGTGTTAACGATGGAAAAAATGCTTTTTATCCCTCTTTTAGATTAGTTAAGGAGGGATTTTCATATTTTACAGAACTTTGGTGCAAGTAATCTGTAAAAATGTTATGTTACAAAGCGATTCATTGGATCAATTAAATAATTATATGGAATATCTTTTTGTATGTCTCGATTTGTAAAGAAATGAATAGATAGTTTCTCTATTAGTATATCCTCAATGGGTGTTAATGTATCATTGTTAACCGGCAAAAAAGCAATCCCGTTTCCTTCACAAATTAATTCTTTAATAAGTGAATAAGAGTCTAACAGTCAATAGTAAGAAGCTCCGTTNNAACGGAGCTTCTTACTATTGTATACAATAAACGATTACACCAACGACGATAATAATGTTGCCGATGATTTTTCGTTTCGTTATTTTTTCCCCTAGGAAATACCAACCGAAAATTAATATGATGATATAACTTAAGGATTCTAATGCTGATGCTTGTTTTAATGGCATACCCTTTAAGGCAATTACATTTAATCCTGCATTCATTACGAATAAAGAGTAGCCAATAATAACATAAGGATTCACATATTCTTTTATTCTAGAATCATATTGTTGTAAAGTGGCCTTTTTTAATAATATTTGTGAGTAATTTGCTAAAATTATCCCGAAAATAAATAATAACATATAACTATTCATCTTTTGTCACCACCACAATTCCGACGATAATAATAGCTGCACCAAGTAAATGATTCCACTGTATCGTATCTCCGAATAGGAATACGGACCAAAGCATTGACCATAGTATAATAATCCCGCGATGTGAATATGCTTTTGATATTTCGAAGTGCTTAATTACTTGTTGCCAAAGAATTGCATATCCGAATAAAAGTACAACCAGTCCGAAATAAGCAATAAAAAATGAGATTGAAGCAATGGGGAACTTAGCTGCCCATTTCATGTAAACCATAATGATAGAATATATCAAGAAGGCCACATGTAAAAATACATAGTTTTTAATAGTTGGTTTCATATATTCACTCTCTTTTACGTATAAGTACATATATTTAAATTGGATGTATATAATCAATAGCTTCTTATTATATAGAATGCATATGAAAATCGTTTTTGTTTATCCCGCTATTTGTGGGCAGTAAGACTCTCACCTCAAAATTCGGGGAAT
>NUMR01000142.1 GCA_002578045.1 Bacillus cereus | reverse complement strand
TCAAGTTATTTCATCTGATGGTGACGGAGCTTCGTCAAGTCCTGCTAGTGTAAAAATCATTGTTGAAAGTCCACCAACCATCACGCTAACGGATGCGGATAAAGAAATTCCTCTTGATTTAGGTACTGGATATACAATTAGCGGGAGTTGGAGCGATCTTGATAGTAATGCAGTAGATTTATATTATGTAGTGGATGGTGGTACGCCGGTAAAGTTTGCTCCGAGTGTATCAAATTCTACTAACAAAGGTGAAGAAGTTAACTACCAATACACGATTCCAGCAGATCAATTATCTGTAGGCATACATCAAATTACTGTCTATGCTGTAGATGATACGAGTCGACAATCCAATACGGAAAAACTAACGGTAAATGTAACTGGAGAATTAAATTTCACAAGTGTAGCTGACAATGTAAGTTTTGAAAATGTAAAAATTTCTGGTCAACCCACCTTTTCAAAACGAGGGAATGATTGGGATATTCGTGTGAAAGATACGCGTGGAATAGGGAACTCATGGCGTCTCACAGCCACGTTAACGGAAGACTTTTCTGATGGTAAGGGTAATTATTTAAAAGATGCATTAACGTTTTTTGATGAAAATGGTAATGAATCTACAATGAAGCCAGGAGTTGCCACGAATGTTTATGAGCATGTTACCGAAGATTCACAAGAAGTATCAATAAACTGGCAAACGGATCAAGGAATTTTATTAAAAGTTAATCCGTATGTCCGCGTAGGAGATTATACAGGGGAAATTAATTGGAATTTAATTGATGCACCGTAAAAAATGAACTCCATGTTGAACGAAAATTAAAATATTTTAATTGCACTAACAAACTACTTCAATACACAAAAGCATATTGAAGTAGTTTGAAATAAAATTCAGTGCAGTGGAAGTATAGTTGGATTTTGAAAGTTCGTAAAGCAAAAAATATTTTAAAATGAAATGATATTTCTTTCATTCATTTGCTTTATTTTAAAATAGTAAACCTTTTGATCAAGAAGAAATTGTACGGAAAATAAAAGTTATAAAAAATTCTTCATCTGGCTATAGAAGATCAGATGAAGAAACTTAACGATTCAGTGGGTTAGTGTAAGGAATAGAATAATGTAATTTGGGACATACTCAAATAAAATTCTTTTAGTTTTTATCCCGCTATTTGTGGGCAGTAAGATTCCACCTCAAAATTCGGAGAATGTGAGGAAGTTATGTGGGAGATAACTGCCCGTAAAAGCCCGCTATTTGTGGGCGAATAATCAGTGCCGGATTGACAAAACCTCCACTGATTAAGTTTTACTTTATTTTTATACGTGTTTGTGAAGCCTTATCATCTATTCTTTTTCATCCTAAGAATATCGAAAGGTCTATGACGTGTATCCTTTTTAACTGTTTCTTTTTTGTTGATATGGTTTTAGAATATTATTGTTAGAGTTCGTGCAGAATATTATAAGATTTTATATTTTTGGGATAGATAATCTCAATTTTTTGACAAGAATCTGTATTTAAATTTTATTGTTTGAAAACTACAGTTTATCAATGTAATGAGGTATTCGTTATTTCATTATAAAAAGAATTAACGAATGGTATGTAATATAATTTGGAGTGAATAGGTGAGGCAATGAATCGATTTGGTAAACGTTATTCAGATTTAATTTTTCATTTATTTTACGCCGAGAAGTGGAGTAGTTTAGCTGAGTTATCTGAGAAAACAAAATTTTCTAAAAGTACAATATATCGTGATTTAGAATTTTTGGAGACTATTTTCCCTGAAGGATGGGGTTTTGAAAAGCAAGAAGGCTCTAAAATCCGCCTATTAAAACCAGAAAATGGTACCTTGGAAAATTTAATGGGGAAAATAAGGGAGGAAGATCCCTATTTTCACATACTAAATTTAGTACTTATGAATAATGGTGTTACCATTTCTCAAATTTCCCAAGAGCTTCATATTAGCCGTTCCACAGTATATCGACACCTTGAAAAATTAAAGGATGTTATACAACAAGCTGGTGTTACTTTAAGTGCTAGTCCTTTTAAAATAGAGGGAGAAGAAAAAAAAATTCGACGCCTTATGATACAACTTTTGGAGTTTATGGCGTTTGAGCCTCGTACCGTTAGAAATAATAATGATGCAATGGAATTTCAATCAACTTTAATGCAGCTAAGTGAAGAGTACTCCATCCCGCTTCGAATAGGCGCTATGCAACGCCTTACAATGATTATGTATATTTCTAATCTTCGTACGTCCAATGGACATTTTGTCTCGTTTCCTCAGGGTGTATTAACTAACTTTAAAGGAACTAGCTATTTCCATTTTTCCGAAAGACTGAAACATTATATGAATAGATATTCTTCGCGAGATCTGCAATTGCAGGAAATTCTTTATTTTTGTATGTATCTTGTGAGTGAAGAAAGGCCATTAAATCGTTCGCAGCATCTTCGTAATCTTCGATCCAAAATAAAAAATGAAAAAGCACACCCTTTTACTAAGTTTTTAAATTGGATTTCTGAATATGTGGGTTTTAATCTATTACAAGATGATGACTTTTTGTTTTGTTTATATAAATTATTGAAGAGAATAACACTTGAAACAGAGTTTGAAGTAGGAACTGGAAGGAATTCGATATTAATATACCTTCCTTATTTTGAATCTAATCCTTTTTTTCAGGTTGTAGAGGAAATGGCAAAAAAGCATTTAAATGAAGTATTTACTCTTAAGAAAAACGATGTTTTGGAACTGTTTTCCATCATTCAAGCTGCAATTTTACGAAAAAGAAATCAACTGACTATTCAAGTCGCTTTAATATGTAGTACGTATATTGAAAGGGATTATATAAGAGAAATATTAAAATATCACTATGGGCAACAGTTAATTATCTTAGCATTGGATGTTACCAGCATAGATTTGATATATAAAAATGAGGAATTTGATTTGCTTATTATGACAAATATTAATAATCAATCCGTTATGAAATTAAAGCACATTCCAACCATTAAGGTTTCTTCCTTTCCTGCTCCTTCAGAATTAATGAAAATTAATCAATTTATTGAACAACATTTTTTTGCTCAATTGGGTATAGATCAAAATATTGTATATCCATTTTTCGGAAGGAAATATCCTTGTTAAAGCGGATTTTCTACCTAAACAGTACACAATAAAACCAGTTTATTTCACATGTTTATTTCTAGGAACAATATTTTTCAGATTATTTTATTTGTCCTATAACTATGTAACAGCAGTTTTGTCTTTGTACTTTGATACAATTACATATTAAATGTTTTATCCTAATGTTCAAATATTTTTTTATAATTACATTACGATAAATAGAAATGAAAATAAAAATAATTTATGCTTTATAATTTCATCTCATCTTGAGGGGAATAGTGATTTGATAAAGCTGAAAATATAGTTTTAAATCAAAAGGAACATCATAACTAATTAGTTATGATGTTTCTTTAGGTTAATAATTTGTTGGTATTCATAAATAATTGCCACTAGAAAAGTAAATATTCTCATTATAGTTTATATGGAAGATAAAAAACAAAATATAAAACGAACAAATAGGGCGAAGACAAGTAATTGAACAGGAGAGCGTAGCTTATTTTTTTCAATAATCCAGGTGTAACCAAAGAGTGCAGCAAATTTCTGAGAAAGCTAATCCTTATGACTGAACGATTAAAAGAATTGTAAATGGAATACTAACAACTACATAATAGTATGGGTATTTTTGGGGATAATTGTGAATTAACTTAAAGTTAACAAAGCTTGATTTGGAAAAGAAATGAATTATGTCAGAAAGAGTATGAAAAAGCTCATACTCTTTCAAATAAGATTTTGTGCCTTTAAAATCGCCTTCTTATTCACTGTATGAACATCTGTAAGAAGTGTACCATAATAAGAAATTTCTAGTAGAATAACGATTCTAAACGTATTTATATTGTAGATTCAACTGCATTTCAGTCCTATAGTTTTTCTGTAAAAAAGAAGGGAATTCAAATTACTTATGGTGATTTTTAACACATTGAAAAATGTAACAATATATATATTGTTCTATTTAGTTTAAAAGTAATATATATTATACTTCACTAGCGTCGCATAAATATGTTTTGAATTTTCTGTTTTATCGTTTTTCTTTATTAGAAGAAAAACAAAGACACTTTAACTAATCTGGTACCTATGTCAAGGACACAATAAAAAAGAGATTAAGCAATTAGAAGATGATTCCTATATTGAATAGGAGTCATCTTGTTTAAGTTCCA
>NUMR01000141.1 GCA_002578045.1 Bacillus cereus | reverse complement strand
TAATCGTATTTCTATCAAGCATATTAGTATAATAGAAGTTTTGTAACAAAAGAAAAAGAAGGGAGAATGAAAGATATGAAAGAGCAAGTATTACAAGTAACAAAAGGTGACTTCGTAGGATCAGCAAGTGGAGCAGTAGCATTAACAGCATTAATCGTATTTCTATCAAGCGTATTAGTATAATAGAAGTTTGAAATTATACAAAAATGAAAGGAGAATGAGGAATATGGACAGTGAACAAGTGTTACAAGTAACAAAAATAGATTTATTAGGATCATTAGGTGGGGCAGTAATAGTAACATCATTTATTCTATTCCTTGCAAATGTATTAGTATGAGAAATATAAATACAATCATTCAAAAGAAATAAAGACTCTAGCATATTAGTAAGTAATTAATATGTTGGGGTCTTTTTTCTTTTCTTCTAATATACCCTCAAGTATTAATATTATCCTATTACTTCAAAGAGAAAAAAGTCGAATTTTATATGTAAGAAAAAAAGAGGAATTTGACAGAAAAGATAGAACATTTTAAAGGTCAGAATTTGTTAGCTTGCTAACTAATTTCTATTAATTTATGTTGGAAGCGCTTTCGGTTAGGTTTAAGTAAGAACCATTTAATCTATTTACAGGGGGATGAGGATTTTATGAAACAAAAATCTATGGATACGCTAGCTGCACAAATGGAGGACTTTTTTCCGGTACGTGATGTAGATCATTTGGAATTTTATGTAGGAAATGCAAAGCAATCCAGTTATTATCTTGCGAGAGCATTTGGATTCAAAATTGTGGCTTACTCTGGATTAGAAACTGGAAACCGTGAAAAGGTATCATATGTTCTTGTGCAAAAAAATATGCGTTTCGTTGTGTCTGGGGCCTTAAGTAGCGATAACCGTATTGCAGAGTTTGTAAAGACTCATGGTGATGGCGTAAAAGATGTTGCATTACTTGTTGATGACGTTGATAAAGCTTACTTGGAAGCAGTGAAACGTGGTGCCGTCGCAATTGCTCCTCCTGAGGAGTTAACAGATGAGAACGGTACATTGAAAAAGGCGGTTATTGGTACGTATGGTGATACAATTCACACACTTGTAGAGCGTAAAAATTATAAGGGGACATTTATGCCAGGATTCCAAAAGGTGGAGTTTAATATTCCGTTTGAAGAGTCTGGTTTAATTGCTGTGGATCATGTAGTTGGTAACGTTGAAAAAATGGAAGAATGGGTTAGCTACTATGAGAATGTCATGGGCTTTAAACAAATGATTCATTTTGATGATGACGATATTAGTACAGAGTATTCGGCGTTAATGTCAAAAGTTATGACGAATGGAAGCCGTATTAAGTTCCCTATTAACGAACCGGCAGATGGAAAGAGAAAATCTCAAATTCAAGAATATCTAGAATTCTATAATGGAGCAGGCGTACAACATCTTGCCTTATTAACAAATGACATTGTTAAAACAGTGGAAGTGCTTCGTGCAAATGGTGTGGAGTTTTTAGATACACCTGATACTTACTATGATGAATTAACTGCGCGGGTTGGAAAAATCGATGAGGAAATTGATAAGTTAAAAGAATTAAAGATTTTAGTAGATCGTGATGATGAAGGCTACTTACTGCAAATCTTTACGAAACCAATTGTAGACCGTCCAACTTTATTTATTGAAATTATCCAACGGAAAGGTTCTCGTGGATTTGGTGAAGGGAACTTTAAAGCACTATTTGAATCAATTGAAAGAGAACAGGAGCGTCGTGGAAACTTATAAGGTTTGTATCCATCAGCAAGAATTCTTTTACTGGTGGAAATTTCATTTTCATAGGGAGGAATTATGATGAAATTCGTTACATTTTGTCTCCCTTCGAAAGAAATGCGAGCTGGGTGGCTTGAAGGTAACAAAGTAATCGATATGAATCTTGCTAGCGAAGGAAAAGTGCCTCCCTCTATGCTCGCCTTTTTAGAGAAAGCGGATGAGTATGTAGAATTGCTGCGTAATATTAAGAATCCGAACAAGGGTATATATTCTTTAGAAGAAGTACAATTGACAGCTACTCTTCCTAATCCGAGTAGTATTCGGGATTTTTACGCATTTGAACAGCATGTAAAAACAGCTCGCGGACGAAGAGGACTAGATGTTGTACCTGAATGGTATGATATCCCAGTTTTTTATTTTACTAATCATCGTGCTGTTATTGGTCCAGATGATTTTGTAATTGGCCCGAAGAAATCTAAAAAGCTGGATTATGAATTAGAGATTGCTTGTGTAATTGGAAAAGAAGGACGAAATATTTCTCGTGAGCAAGCAGAGGAATATATTTTTGGTTATTGTATTATGAACGACTGGAGTGCAAGGGATCTACAAGCAACTGAAATGAAAGTAGGACTTGGGCCAGCGAAAGGAAAAGACTTTGCAACTTCATTAGGAGCACATCTCGTTACGAAAGAGGAATTAGACATTTATCGTAACGGTAATCGATATGATTTAGAGATGACTGCTCATGTAAATGGAAAACTATTATCGAAGGGGAATTTTCAAGATATTTACTATACGTTCGCTGAAATGATTGAACGTGCTTCGCAAAACGTGACCCTATATCCAGGGGATGTTATCGGCTCTGGAACAGTAGGAACAGGGTGTATTTTAGAACTTGGTACGGAAGAATGGTTGCAAGATGGAGATGTTGTAGAGCTTTCGATTACTGGTTTAGGTACATTACGTAATACGGTCAAAAAAGAAGAGGAAGCAGGTGATGGGCATGTTTTATCGTCACATGGGGGAGTTACCTCATAAACGGCATGTACAATTTCGTAAAAAAGACGGATCGCTTTATCGTGAACAGGTAATGGGAACAAAAGGTTTTTCTGGTACGCAGTCTATTTTGTATCATCACTATATGCCAACGGAAGTAGGGCATGCAGCATTATTGCATTCTTGTCAGTTACAGTACGAAGAGGATGTCCACCTTGCTCATCGTCATTTTCGCACGAAAGAAAATAAAAAAACAGGTGATGCAGTAAGTGGGAGAAACTTCATACTTGGGAATGAAGATTTATTGATTGGAGTAGTGAGTCCAAAAGAAAAAATGGACTATTTCTACCGTAATGGTGATGGCGATGAAATGTTATTTGTTCATTATGGAACAGGAAAAATTGAAACGATGTTTGGAACGATTTACTATAGAAAAGGTGACTATGTAACGATTCCAATTGGAACGATTTATCGTGTTATTCCAGATGAGGGAGAGACTAAGTTTCTTGTTGTAGAGGCGAATAGCCAAATTACAACACCGCGTCGCTACCGCAATGAATATGGACAATTGTTAGAGCATAGTCCGTTTTGCGAGAGAGATATTCGTGGTCCGGAAAAATTAGAGACATATGATGAAAAAGGTGAGTTTGTCATAATGACAAAGTCGAGGGGGCATATGCATAAGCATGTTTTAGGGCACCATCCGCTAGATGTTGTTGGATGGGATGGCTATTTATATCCGTGGGTCTTTAATGTGGAGGACTTTGAACCAATTACAGGTCGTATTCATCAGCCACCGCCAGTACATCAAACATTTGAAGGGCATAATTTCGTCATTTGCTCCTTTGTACCGCGTTTATACGATTATCATCCAGAATCAATCCCAGCACCGTATTATCATAGTAACGTAAATAGTGATGAAGTTCTTTACTATGTAGAAGGAAACTTTATGAGCCGAAAAGGTGTGGAAGAAGGCTCTATTACACTTCATCCGAGCGGCATTCCTCATGGACCGCATCCTGGGAAAACAGAGGCGAGTATCGGAAAGAAAGAAACACTTGAATTAGCTGTTATGATAGATACATTCCGTCCGCTTCGTATTGTAAAACAAGCAAATGAAATAGAAGATGAAAAATATATGTATAGCTGGCTTGAAGAGGGTTCATATACTGTGAAATAAGTAAAAAGAGGCATGCTCAATAAGGGAGTATGCCTCTTTTACGGGATTAATATGTATAATAATACCAAAAAGGTAATGAGAAGATTCACAGAAAGAATAATAAGGATATTGTATATTCCGACCATTCTCTCTTCGGCCCTAAGTACAGGGAAAGGTGGAATAATTGATTTACCAAGAGCATTTAAGGTGTCACTCGTACCGTTTTTATCAGCGTTAACTGTAATTTTTTGTTTATACTTAATGCTTCAATTGTCAGGAATAGCTTGGATGAGTTTTGGAGTATGGATGATGATTGGTGTAGTAGTTTACTTCTTATATAGCCGAAAGCATAGCGCTTTGAATAATAGTAAGAAAGAAGAAGATGTAGCGAATTTATAAATGGAAAAATCCATTCTAATTCTATTAGAATAGATTTTTTGTTTTGAAAATTTACATTTTTCCGAATGTGTTATAAGATAATGGTTGTTTAATTAAAGGGGTGGGAATATGAAAAATACGTGGCGTGAGTTAAGGGAGATGGATCGTAACGTATGGATTCGATTTATCGGTGAGACATTGAACGGAATTGCGATGATGATGTTAATGCCTTTTTTCGCATTATATTTAAAAGATAAGGTAGATTCATTATTACAGGTTGGAGTTATTATGGCACTTTCTCCAATTGCTGCAAGCTTTGGGTCACTTATAGGGGGAAGAATTGCTGATATATATGGAAGAAAGCCGATTATGATATTTTCGATGGCAAGTAATGCATTATTAATGCTCGGTTTTTTATTTATAGAAGGATTTATTCCATATGCAATTTTATCTATTTTTTTAGGATTAAGTAATTCTTTATTTCATCCAGCTGCGTCAGCGATGGTTGCAGATGTAACCGCACCAGAAAAAAGAACAGAAGCATATGGTTTATTGCGAATGGGACACAATATAGGTGCTGCGATTGGTCCGATAATGGGCGCATCAGTAGTGGTGTTGTCAAAGAATCTTGTGTTTATTATTGCCTCTTCTACAATGCTATTTTATGCATTACTTGTACTAATTCTTATTCAAGAGACAATGCCGAAGGGTACAAATAAGGAAGAGAATAAAGAAAAGGAATCTGGGGCAGTTTGGAAAATTGTAATGAAAGATAAGGCACTAATGATTTACCTATTAGCAGGTATCATTATTTCGATGGGATTCTCTCAAACGGAGGGCATGTTGCCGCTACACTTTGATAACGAAATGAAAGGTATTTTTGGAACTAACAATCCATACCCATATTTAATGGCACTAAATGGGCTATTAGTGGTATTGTTTCAATTTCAAATTTCAAAATGGGCTACAGATAAACCTGTCGGAAAGACGATGTTATATGGTGCGTGGTTGTTCGGGATTGGTTTGTTTTTTATAGGATGGCTACCGAAGTGGTTTGGAGAATTCGATGCAAATGCTACAATTATTTTAATGACGTTACTGTTTGTTTATGCCATATATACATTAGGCGAGATGATTATGTCGCCTGTACAGATGACATTTGTAGCGAATTTGGCCCCTGAGCATTTGAGAGGAACTTATATGGGGGCGGCGAGTTTGCAATGGATTACAGGAAATGCATTCGGTCCACTTCTTGGAGGTTTTTTATTAGATCGATTACTCGGCCATTTCTTATTTACAATTTTAGGTGTAGGATGTGTAGTTGCAGGTATTGTATATGTTTCTTTAGATCGTCTCGTTGAACAAAGGCAAAAAGACACATTGACCAAACAATCTTCTTAATAAAATAGATGATATACACAAAAAGGGGATTTCTACATATTTTAGGTACATGACTAGATTAGAGTACAATTTCATTTTGTGTAGTTATGAAGAAAATGAAATAAAAAACCAATAAGTGATGTCATTTAATTATTTGTGGAAGTTACATTTTATTTCAAATAGGAACTACCTATTTTTATAAAAAGTGCTAAAATAGAAAAATGAAAACAATTGGTTAGGGTGATTTCATTGACGAAAATTAAAGTAGGTTTATTATATGGTGGAAAATCAGCTGAGCATCAAGTTTCGTTACAGACGGCTCTTGCTGCTATTAAAGCGTTAAATCAAGATAAATTCGAGATTCATCCAATTTATATTACAGAACAAGGTCAATGGATACGCGGTGAGCGTATTGAAGGTGAAGTAACAGATGTGGAAGCTTTAAAAATGAGCGGTGCAGAAAATGCGATTTCTCCGTTATTATTAAGCACGGAAATTATTCCATCTGCAGCTTCTGGGGAAGATGCTATCGACGTTATTTTCCCATTACTACATGGACCAAATGGTGAAGATGGAACGGTTCAAGGGTTATTAGAATTAATGAACATTCCTTATGTAGGAAATGGTGTTCTAGCATCATCTGCTGGTATGGATAAAGTGGTTATGAAAAATATCTTTGCAGAAGCGGGTTTAAAACAAGCGAAATATACATCTTTCATTCGTAGTGCATGGGAAAAAAATTGCGAAGAAGCCTATGACAAAGTAGAAGAGAAGCTAGGATATCCTTGCTTCGTAAAACCAGCAAACCTTGGTTCAAGTGTTGGTATTAATAAATGTAAAAATCGTGAAGAACTTGAGAGCGCATTTGAAGAGGCATTCCAATTCGACCGCAAAATTATTGTAGAAGAAAATATCGTAGGTCGTGAAGTAGAAGTTGGTGTACTAGGTAATGACGAACCGAAATGTTCAGTTGTAGGTGAAATCGTACCGAAAAAGGACTTCTATGATTATAAGTCGAAATATATCGATGGTGATACAGCGTTAATTATTCCGGCTGAAATGACAGAAGAAGAATCTAATGTAATTAAGCGAGATGCGATTATTGCATTCCAATCATTAGATGGTGCGGGCTTAACACGAGCTGATTTCTTCTTAACGAAAGACGGAGAAGTATATATTAACGAAGTAAATACAATGCCAGGATTTACACCGTTTAGTATGTTCCCCCTATTATGGCAACATACTGGATTACCGTATCCGGAATTAATCGAAGAGCTAATTCGTTTAGCGATTGAGCGTCACGAAGAAAAACAAAAAATTAAATATACAATCTAACAAAAAAGGAGGAGGCACTATTCGCAGGAATAGTGCTTCCTCTATGTAAGGAGTGTTTCTATATGATAAAGCGAACGTTAAAGCAAGTAGAACAGATGGTAACTGGTACTGGATTAGCAAAGCAATATGAGGAAATTACTATTCGAGGAGTGTCTATTGATACGAGAAAAATTGAAAAAGGAAACTTATATGTTCCGATTCAAGGTGAGCGCTTCGATGGACATGCTTTTGTAGATAAAGCAGTTGAAAATGGAGCTGTGGCTACATTATGGATGAAAGATGTAGCAAATCCACCTGAGAACCTTCCGGTTATTTTTGTAGAAGACACGTTAGTGGCACTGCAAATGTTAGCGAAAAACTATCGTGATCAATTGGATGTTAAAGTTGTAGGTGTAACAGGTAGCAACGGTAAAACATCTACGAAAGATATTGTAACAAGTATTCTTGCGACTAAATTTAAAGTTCAAAAAACAGAAGGGAATTTCAATAACCATATCGGTTTACCCCTTACTATGTTAAACCTAGAAGAAAATACAGAAGTTGCTGTATTAGAAATGGGCATGTCAAGCCGAGGAGAAATTGAATTCTTATCTAAATTAGCTCGTCCTAGTGCAGCGATCATTACGAATATTGGTGAGGCGCATTTAATGGATTTAGGGTCTCGTGAGGCGATTGCTGAGGCGAAATTAGAAATTGTTACAGGATTACAAGAAGGTGGAGTGTTTGTATATAACGGAGATGAGCCGTTATTAACGAATCGTGTCCCTGAAATGAATTTAGTAGCGGAAACAGTTACGTTTGGTGATGCGAGAGCAAATGATTATTATCCAACGACTGTAACATTACAGGCGACGGGGACACATTTTAAAATGAATAGAGATGAAAATATTTCATTCTACTTACCAGTGTTAGGGAAACATAATGTGTATAATACACTTGCTTCAATGGCAATTGCAAAATATTTTGGTGTAACGTGGGAAGAAATGAAGCAAGGTTTAGTAACGCTTCAAATGACGGGTATGCGTATGGAAATTGTAAAAACAGATAGTGGTTTAACAATTATCAATGATGCTTACAATGCAAGTCCGACAGCTATGGAAGCAGCATTCCATTTGATGAATGGGTTAGATGGGTTTGCTCAAAAAATCGTCGTGCTTGGTGATATGTTAGAGCTTGGAGACCAAGAAGTTCAATTTCATTATGAAGTAGGGAAGTTAATTGACCCAGCAAAGATCTCATATGTATTTACATATGGTACATTAGGGGCTCAAATTGCAGAAGGAGCAAAAATTAATTTTCTTGCAGAACGCGTAAAGGCGTATGATAATAAAGAAGAACTTGTAAAGGATTTACAAACGGTAGTTGATAACAAAGATGTCGTACTAGTTAAAGCATCTCGTGGTATGAAATTAGAAGAAGTTATTACGATGTTGAAATAATTGGTGTATATAACTAGGGATGATAGATACGAAAATAGAGGAAACTTATAATAAGCGCTTACAGAAAATATTAAAAAATAAAAGTGAAGAAAAAAATCCTGAATATGAAAATAAGGTAACAGTTGGGTTTGCTTTTTGCACATACAAAACTTATAATTGATAAAGTGTAATAACGTTTAGAAGTATTTTCGTGTAGAATATACGCCCGTTTATATACGTGAGCATTCAGGAAAAGGGCTTTTCCGCCAATTCGGAAAATGCCTTTTTTTAAATGATAAGTATAGGATAGAAAAGGAGAAGTAACATTGACAACATTTCGAGAATTAGGATTAAGTGAGTCTTTACTGCAATCTGTTGAGAGTATGGGCTTTGAGGAAGCTACGCCGATTCAAGCTGAAACAATTCCTCATGCATTGCAAGGTAAAGATATTATTGGGCAAGCACAAACAGGTACAGGGAAAACAGCAGCATTTGGATTACCACTATTAGATAAAGTAGATACTCGTAAAGAAACAGTTCAAGGTATTGTTATCGCGCCAACACGTGAATTAGCAATCCAAGTTGGAGAAGAACTATACAAAATTGGTAAACATAAGCGTGTTCGTATTTTACCAATTTACGGTGGTCAAGATATTAACCGCCAAATTCGCGCTCTAAAAAAACACCCACACATTATTGTTGGTACGCCGGGGCGTATTTTAGATCACATTAACCGTAAAACACTTCGCTTACAAAACGTAGAGACTGTTGTTCTTGACGAAGCGGATGAAATGTTAAACATGGGCTTCATTGAAGATATTGAAGCAATTTTAACAGATGTGCCAGAAACACATCAAACGTTATTATTCTCAGCGACAATGCCAGACCCAATCCGTCGCATTGCTGAGCGTTTCATGACTGAACCTCAACATATTAAAGTAAAAGCAAAAGAAGTAACAATGCCAAACATTCAGCAGTTCTATTTAGAAGTGCAAGAAAAGAAAAAGTTTGACGTGTTAACACGCTTACTAGATATTCAATCTCCAGAGCTTGCGATTGTATTCGGTCGTACAAAGCGTCGTGTTGATGAGTTATCAGAAGCATTAAATTTACGTGGATATGCAGCAGAAGGTATTCATGGTGATTTAACTCAGGCGAAACGTATGTCTGTATTACGTAAATTTAAAGAAGGTTCTATCGAAGTTCTTGTTGCAACAGACGTTGCTGCACGTGGGCTTGATATTTCAGGGGTAACACACGTATACAACTTCGATATTCCACAAGATCCAGAATCATATGTTCACCGTATTGGTCGTACAGGCCGTGCTGGTAAAACAGGTCTTGCAATGTTATTTGTAACACCACGTGAATCAGGACAATTAAAAAATATCGAGCGTACAACAAAACGTAAAATGGACCGTATGGATGCTCCTACACTTGACGAAGCATTAGAAGGTCAACAACGTTTAATTGCTGAAAAACTTCAAAGCACAATTGAAAATGAAAACTTATCATACTACAAGCGTATTGCAGAAGAAATGTTAGAAGAGAATGATTCTGTAACTGTAGTAGCTGCTGCTTTAAAAATGATGACAAAAGAGCCGGATACAACGCCAATCGCTTTAACATCAGAACCACCAGTTGTTGCAAGAGGTGCTAAAAAACGTGGTGGTAACGGAAATGGATACCGTGATGGTAACCGTAATCGTAATCGTGATGGTCGCAGTGGCGATGGTCGTAACCGTGATCGTAACCGCGATCGCAATCGTGATCGTGATGGTAACCGTGGTCGTCGTGGTGAAGGTCAAGGTCGTCCAGGATCTTTAAACGGACGCGGCGAAAGAAAACACCATGGCCGTAAGCCACAAGCTTAATAATAAAAAAAGAGAATGCCACAGGTATTCTCTTTTTTTATTGCTGTCATTGTGCATACTACATAATAGCTCGTATAGAAAAGGGATGCTATATGCTAGTAAGACTTGGTTATGTTGCGATGAGTGTGCAAGAAATTATCGATGGTGCGAGCTTCTATATTAAATGAGCTTTGCACCATCGTTTTTTTTTGTTAAAAAAGGGGTCAAAGTGCCGCCGATTATTAAGCCTGTTAAATGGCTTATAGGATTAGCAGAAGGATTAAAGAACGTAAATAGCAGTAATATAAGTATCATAATTGAAAAGACAGCAATTTCTCTTGGTTTTGATAAACGGTATCGACTATACAATAAAAATAGTTGGGCGCCTAGTAGCCCGAAAATACCACCAGATGCTCCTGCGTGAATATATTCAGGAGGCATAATAATATAAGAAGAAATATTTCCGGAAATGCCAGAAAGGAAAAAAATAATGATAAAAGAAAAGTGTCCGAGTTGTTTTTCGATAGAAGAACCGAGCACAAATAAACAAATACTATTAGACAGAAAGTGTTGTAAGTCTACGTGTACAAGTAGGGAAGTTATGAGACGCCACCATTCGCCTTTAGCGATATATTCGTTATAGGCTGCCATTGGAAAGAGAAAAAAGTCGCCTAACATAATCGTGATTAAGTGAATAAGTAGTAAGGAGAGAATGATCGGTTGTAAGGAAATGTAAGTAGCCCGTATTAGCATGCTGTTCGTATCACCTCTTTTGCATCAGAAAGATTCTCTGTTATTCTTACAATATGAAAGAAGAAAGCTAAATAGAAGAAGGGGATTTTGGAATGATTGTAGGGATTGGAATCGATATTATTGAATTAAATCGAATTGAAAAAATGCTAGATGGAAAGCTTAAATTTATGGAACGTATTTTAACTGAGAGTGAACGTAATGTTGCTCAGGAGCTGAAAGGGAGTCGTCTTACCGAGTTTGTAGCTGGAAGATTTGCAGCAAAAGAGGCGTATTCAAAGGCTGTAGGCACTGGTATCGGGAAGGAAGTGAGTTTTTTAGACATTGAAGTAAAAAATGATGGTAGAGGTAAGCCGATTCTTATTGCAAATACAGAGCATATTGTTCATTTATCAATTAGTCATAGTAAGGAATTTGCTGTTGCTCAAGTTGTTTTAGAAAGCTCGTCACGCTAGTCTGCATATTTTATATCTTTGTCTCATATATTTGAGGTAGCGATAAGGAAGGAACATCTTCCATTCATTTATAGGGGCAAAGGGGCTGAAGTGATGAAAAGGCGTCTGTTTGTAGTTCTTGTCGGTTTATTGACCGTTTTTGTGTTGGCGGGTTGTATGGAAAAGAAACAAGATGATGTCGTGAGAGATTTAGAAGCGAAAGTGAAAGGGATGAAAAGTTATCAAGCTGAAGCGAAATTATCGATTAAAACAGGAAATGAGCCTCAGGAGTATAACGTAGAAATTTGGCATAAGGAACCTTCTTTTTATCGTGTGAATTTACAGAATGCAAAAAAAGATCAGAGCCAAATTATTTTAAGAAATGAAGAAGGTGTATTTGTATTAACACCGGCACTTAACAAGAGTTTCCGTTTTCAAAGCGATTGGCCGCAAAATAGTAGCCAGGCTTATTTATATGAATCACTTGTAAGAGATATTTTGCAGGACAAGAAAAACCTTACTTTCGAGAAAACAGATAAGTATTATATTTTTAAAACGAAAACAAACTATCAACATCAAAATATGCTGCCGAAACAAGAGATTACATTAAAGAAAAGTGATTTAACGCCAGTTTCGGTGAAGTTAATGGATAATGATCAAAATGTTCTTGTAAAAGTAGATTTCTCTAAGGTGAAATTCGATGCAAAATTTGATAAAGGCGCATTTGATACGAAACAAAATATGTCTAGAGCGCAAGTAGATGTTCAAACAGCAGCTAAAGAAGATAAACCATTTGCTATTTTGTATCCGCGTGATACACCTCAAGGTATGACTTTGAAAGACGAGAAAGAGTTGAAGACAGACAGTGGCAAGCGTGCGATACTCACATACACTGGAAATAAGAAATCTTTTACTTTAATACAAGAAAAGGCAAAAGTTGCAGAGGCTTCGTCAGCGATAAGTGTAAGTGGAGAACTAGTTGATCTTGATTTCACGATTGGTGCGTTGACGAAAGATTCTTTAACGTGGTCGCATAACGGAGTAGAGTATATGCTCGTGTCTAAAGGTTTAGAGCCGAATGAGCTGTTAATGGTTGCTCGTTCAGTTACAGCGAAGCAGGTGAAATAAACTTCTTAGACGTGGTGATATATGTGCACCACGTCTTTTCTTAGTTTGAAGGGTGGATTTCATAAAAGAAGCATATAAAAGAATAAGCTTCGCATATCGTGTATAAGGAAGTGTATCTATGGAAGAAGCACCATTTTACCGTGACACTTGGGTGGAAGTGGATCTAGATGCGATTTATAACAATATTACGCACATCAAAGAGTTCATTCCAAGTGATGTAGAGATTTTTGCTGTCGTTAAAGCAAATGCATATGGACACGACTATGTACCGGTTGCTAAAACTGCGTTAGAAGCAGGAGCAACAAGGTTAGCAGTTGCTTTTTTAGACGAAGCTTTAGTGCTTAGAAGAGCTGGTATTACTGTACCGATTTTAGTGCTTGGCCCTTCTCAGCCTCGGGATGTAAATGTAGCTGCTGAAAATGATGTAGCCTTAACTGTTTTTCAAAAAGAATGGGTGGACGAAGCGATAAAACTTTGGGATGGTTCGTCTATAATGAAGTTCCATATTAATTTTGATAGTGGTATGGGGAGAATTGGGATCCGCGAGTATAAAGAGTTAAAAGGATTCTTGAAGAGTTTAGAAGGTGCACCATTTCTAGAGTTAGAAGGAGTATACACCCATTTTGCAACTGCGGATGAAGTTGAGACTTCATACTTTGATAAGCAATTTAACACATTATTGGAACAATTAGGTTGGCTGAAAGACTTTGGAGTGGATCCTAAATTTGTCCACACGACCAATAGTGCTGCGACGTTAAGGTTTCAAGGGAGTACATTTAATGCCGTGCGAATTGGTATTGCGATGTATGGATTGTCCCCTTCTGTAGAAATACGTCCTTTTTTACCGTTTAAATTAGAACCAGCGTTGTCACTTCATACGAAGGTTGCCCATATTAAACAAGTGATTAAAGGGGATGGGATTAGTTATAACGTCACTTATCGAACAAAAACTGAAGAATGGATTGCAACTGTTGCGATTGGATATGCAGATGGATGGCTTAGAAGGTTGCAAGGATTTGAAGTACTTGTAAATGGTAAAAGAGTACCGATTGTAGGGCGGGTAACAATGGATCAATGTATGATTCATCTTCCTTGTGAAGTGCCTCTTGGTACGAAAGTTACACTCATTGGAAGGCAAGGCGATGAATATATTAGCGCTACAGAGGTTGCTGAATATTCCGGGACTATTAATTATGAAATTATTGCAACGATAAGTTTTCGTGTGCCGAGAATATGTATACGACATGGTAAAGTTGTAGAAGTCATCAATTATTTGAACAATATATAGAAAGTAGTATGATTTGCTTCTTATCATTTGAGGGGACTTTTTATTGGTGGAAAATAAGCTCTTTTTTGATGAGAAGCTTTTTACTTATAATCAATTTTAATATAAGTTGAAAGTAAATTTTGCAGAGGAATTCTTTTGTTTCTTGTTTGTAGCGAGATAAAAAATAATAGAAGATGAATGTTTTACTTGTGAATTGGAAAACATAAGCAAGGAATAAGGAAGTCTTTGCAACAGGCTCCATACAATGGTATTATTACAATAGGTGTCATATATATTTGGGTGTGTAGTTGACGGTGGAGGTGTATTTTTGTGTCCGAATCAAGTGTAACTACTGAAATCGTGGTTCGGTTGCCAAAGCAAATGGTAACGGAATTGGACGGAATTGGAAAACAAGAGAATAAGAATCGCCATGAACTGATTTGCCAGGCAACACAACTGTTATTGCGTCAACATAAGACGAAGAAACGCTACCAACATGAATCGATGCGACGTGGGTATATTGAAATGGGAAAAATTAATCTTGGTATTGCATCTGAAGCTTTCTTAGCAGAGTATGAAGCAGCTCATACAGTAGAACGCTTAGTTAGCGGGGGGTAATATTTTGATTGTAAAACGCGGCGACGTGTATTTTGCAGACCTTTCCCCAGTTGTTGGTTCTGAGCAAGGAGGCGTTCGTCCGGTTCTTGTCATTCAAAATGACATCGGAAATCGTTTTAGTCCAACGGTGATTGTAGCGGCTATTACTGCACAGATTCAAAAAGCAAAATTACCCACTCATGTGGAAATTGATGCGAAAAAGTACGGTTTTGAGAGAGACTCTGTTATTTTACTTGAGCAGATTCGAACAATCGATAAGCAGCGCTTAACGGACAAAATCACTCATTTAGATGAAGTGATGATGAGTCGTGTAGATGAAGCGTTACAAATTAGTTTAGGACTAATAGATTTTTAAATCGGCAGTTTAAGTTGCTCTCTTTGAAGGGCAACTTTTTTTATTATAGAGGAGGTTACGGTTGTATATGGAGATAGTAGATAATCGACAAGCGTTAATGAAAATGTTAGTGAAAGAATTAGGCTTTACCGAAAAGCAAGTTCGTCATGTTATTCAATTAACAGAAGAAGGTAACACAGTTCCATTTATTGCTCGTTACCGAAAAGAATGGACAGGCTCTTTAGATGAGGTGCAAATTCGCGCAATTTTAGAGAGATGGCAATATATGATGCAACTTGAAGATAGGAAGGAAGAGGTTCTTCGCCTTATTGATGAGAAGGGGAAACTGACAGGAGAGTTACGACAGCAAATTGTTAAAGCTACAAAGTTGCAAGAGGTAGAAGATTTATATCGTCCATATAAAGAGAAAAGAAGAACGAAAGCGACAATTGCAAAAGAAAAAGGATTAGAACCATTAGCTGAATGGTTATTGTTATATAAAAAAGAAGATCCAAATCAAAAGGCAGTGGAATTTATTAATGTAGAGAAAGAAGTACAATCTGCAGAAGAAGCATTGCAAGGTGCTCAAGACATTATTGCAGAAATTGTTTCAGATGAAGCTGCGTATCGTAGTTGGATTCGGAATGTTACTTTTAGAAAAGGTGTTATGTCCTCAACTGTAAAAGATGAAGAAAAAGATGAAAAGAATATATATGAAATGTATTATAGCTATGAAGAACCGTTGCAAAAAGTAGTGCCGCATCGTGTATTAGCGATGAATCGTGGCGAAAAAGAAAATATATTGAGAGTTTCTGTTGTTCCGCCGGTAGATGAGATATTAAGTTTCTTATATAAAAAAGTAATTCGTGATGAAGATTCTAAAAGTGCACATTATGTACAATTAGCGATTGAAGATGGTTATAAACGATTAATTCAATCCTCGATTGAAAGAGAGATTCGAAAAGAATTAACAGAAACAGCTGAGGAACAAGCGATACATATTTTCTCTGAGAATTTACGTAACTTATTATTACAGCCCCCTATGAAAGGGAAGGTAGTACTAGCTGTAGACCCTGCATATAGGACAGGTTGTAAATTAGCTGTAGTAGATGATACTGGGAAAGTTATGCATATCGATGTTATTTATCCGCATCCACCTGTGCGTAAATATGACGATGCAAAAATGAAAGTTCTTTCTATTATAGATAAATATCAAGTTGAAATGATTGCAATTGGCAATGGTACAGCTTCTAGAGAAACGGAAGAGTTTATAGTAGACGTATTACAAAGTGTGAAACAGGACGTCTTTTATATTATTGTAAATGAAGCGGGTGCGAGTGTGTATTCGGCTTCTGATTTAGCTCGTGAGGAATTCCCAGATTTACAAGTTGAGGAAAGAAGTGCGGTTTCAATTGGAAGACGCCTACAAGATCCGCTTGCTGAACTTGTGAAAATTGATCCTAAATCAGTTGGGGTTGGACAATACCAACATGATGTATCTCAAAAGAGATTGAACGAATCATTAACATTTGTAGTAGAGACGGCAGTTAACCAAGTTGGTGTTAATGTAAATACAGCTTCAGTTGCATTATTACAATATGTTTCAGGTTTATCAAAAACGGTTGCGAAAAATATCGTAGCTAAGAGAGAAGAGGATGGGAAATTTACGAAGCGCACGGAATTAAAGAAAATCCCGCGTTTAGGTGCAAAGACATACGAACAATGTATAGGTTTCTTACGTATATTAGAAGGAGCGAATCCGTTAGATCGCACAGGTATTCATCCAGAACAATATAAAAATGTTGAAATGTTATTGAAAAGCTTAGGATTATCGATAAATGATGTAGGACAGCCGCAATTACAAAAGAGCTTAGAAGAAGTAGGGATTTCTAAGCTGTCCCAAGAAACGGGAATTGGTGAGCCGACATTAGTTGATATTATAGATGCACTCATTAGCCCAGAGCGAGACATGAGGGATGAGTTGCCTAAACCACTTCTGAAAAAAGGGGTTTTGAAATTAGAAGATTTAAAACGTGGTATGGAACTGGAAGGAACAGTTCGTAACGTTGTTGACTTCGGTGCTTTTGTTGACGTTGGTGTAAAGCAAGATGGTTTAGTACATATTTCTAAACTAAGCAAACAGTATGTGAAGCACCCGTTAGATATTGTATCTGTCGGACAAATTGTAAAGGTATGGGTTGATGATATTGATACAAAAAAAGGTCGTGTTGCATTATCCATGTTGCCAATTGAATAATAAGAGAAGAGAGCAGATTAATCTGGTACCTATGTC
>NUMR01000140.1 GCA_002578045.1 Bacillus cereus | reverse complement strand
ATTTTTAACTAGAGGTGATATAATTGAACCATAAAAATTGTAAAGGGATGATTCATATGACAGTAGTTGCTGAAGCTATTGCAAAAGGGACAATCCGAAATTGGGGGAATAGTCTTGCTGTTCGTATCCCATCGGAAGTTGTTAAAAAGGCAAAGTTTAAAGATGGAGTTAAAGTTGATTTTCATATCTCAGACAACGGAGAAATTGTTTTACGTCCTGTATCCTATCCAGATGCGGATGACCAAGAAGGGCTAAGAGAACTTTTCTTATCCTTACGTAGTTCTTCTAAATCGGGCGTACGCAGTCACGAAGAGGAACTTTATGAACCAATGGGAGATGAACAAATCTAATGGCTATTACAGGAAATGTAGTTCGTGGGAGCATTGTTTGGCTTAATCTGTATCCTAATGCTGGAAATGAGCAATCGGGATATCGTCCCGCACTCGTTGTATCAGATGGACTTATTGATGCTCAAATTTCTAACTTGAGTATAATTGTCCCAATAACTTCAAAAGTAAAAGGTTATGCCTTTGAAGTGCCTGTCCCCGAAAATATACCCATTAACGGAGCGTTAGTAGGGAACAGTTATACCGAACTTGTAGGTGTAGCTTTAACAGATCACGTAAAGTCATTAGATTTAGTAGCAAGAAGGGCCACTGTTATTGGTCATGTTGATCCAAGTT
>NUMR01000013.1 GCA_002578045.1 Bacillus cereus | reverse complement strand
AATAAAACCCACGGAGAAAACTTATTTTCTCCGTGGGTTTTATTATTTTTTCGGTTTTCTTCCTCAAACGAGCGGTTCTTCTCCGCTTGTTTGAGGAAGTTGTGGGCTATCGCGACTAGCCCGAACTCGATTGTAACTTTCGCCAATCCTCTTAATGAGAATCGACGGAACGACCGATTGCCCTTGATATGACCGAACACACTTTCTACCTCCGTTTTTCGTTTGGCGTAGATTTGTGCTCCTTCGTCAGACCAAAGGCTTTGTTTTGCTTTCGCTTTTAATTCTTCATACACTGGGTTGTAGTGTACTTGGCGGTTTCCCTTCGCTTTTGTACATTTCTCTTTGAATGGGCAACCCGAACAGTCTTCACATTCATATATTTTAAAGTCCCTTGTATAACCATAGGAATCTGTACGTTGTAAATAGTGTTTAAATGTGACTTTTCGGTTGTTTGGACAAATATAATAGTCGTCGTGTTCTTTGTATTCCCAGTTACTTGCGTGGCGAATATCCCTTTTATATGAACGGGATTCTTCTTTTCTCATCATAGGCGGGGGAATCAATACTTTGAACTCTTGATCCTCCGCATACAAATAATTTGTTTCACTTCCATACCCCGCATCAGCGACAATTCGGGTTGGAAAAGGCAAATTCGATTGTGCCAGTTTCTCTACATGTGGTGTGAAACAACGCGTATCTGTTGGGTTTTGATGAAGAGAATATCCGATAATAAACTGATTTTCTGTTCCTACTTGTACATTATACCCAGCCTTCAATTGACCGTTTTTCATGTGATCTTCTTTCATTCGCATAAACGTCGCATCTATATCCGTTTTCGAAAAGCTATTCCGATCACCAAAAATTTGTTGATAGGATTCATATTTTTGGAGCCTTGGTAAATAGTCTTCTTTCAGCTTTTTATGGATTTTTCGTTTCTCTTGATATACTTTCTTTTTCACTTTTTTTACTTCTTTATCCACTTCTTGTTCGACTTCAGCTTCCGCTTGCGTTACTTGCTTTTCTACTTGTTTCACCACTTGGGCTAATTGTTCAGNNTCCTTGATTTGTTGGAATATGCGCTTAATATGATGTTGAAGCTTTTCTGCATAACTATCTATTGATTTTTTCCATGCGAAAGAATACTTGTTGGCATTTGCTTCTATTTTCGTTCCATCCAAAAAGTAATTTTCCATAGATATGTAGTTTTGTTTCAATAATAGTCGAATTAATTCTGTGAAAAGTGGTTCAATCATGTCTTTCATTCGTTCAGAACGAAAACGATTGATCGTTCGAAAATCCGGCATTTGTTGCCCAGATAGCCACATCATTGGAAGATGCTCTCGTAATGATTTGGCAATATCACGACAAGAATAGATTTTTTGCGTATAAGCGTAGAGGATCACTTTTGTCATCATTTTTGGATGATACGAACTACGACCACCACCTTGATAGCGAGAGAAAAATAGCTCGTCACTGACTTGTTCCACCATCTCATGAATGACTCTTACCACATGATCTTCGGGAATCAAATCGCTATAATCCAGTGGTAGAATCAATTGTCCCATGTTATAATCAATGAAAGTAGCTGAATGGT
>NUMR01000139.1 GCA_002578045.1 Bacillus cereus | reverse complement strand
TCACAGCAAGCAGTAAAAAAAGACATCAATGATACTAAGGTAACAGTAATACAAACGCAAAAAACAGTAAACGCAGCGGTCGAAAAAATCGAAAATAATACTATTGATCTAACAGATATTAAAGTGGGGTTAGAAGGAACCAATAACGTTTTAGGTTATCATGAAAAAGATATACTTGCGAACTCTCGAAATATTACTACACTTAACACCAAATTAGACGAATGGATAAAACATCCTATACTTTATCCGGAATTAAAAGGTAAGAAGGGGAATGTACTTGGTGATAGTCTCACATACGGCCAAGGGACAACAAAAACGTATTGGCAATATATTTGTGAAAGACATGGAATCATAGGAAGAAACTATGGGATTAGCGGAACTTGTCTATCTGGTGTTTCTAATGCATCTGGAGAAAGTATGGTAACAAGATACGGTAAAATGAGCAGTGATGCTGATTTTATAACTGTGTTTGGTGGTACAAATGATTTTATTCAAAATATGCCACTTGGTACATTTTCTGATCGTGAAATTAATACGTTTTATGGTGCTTTACATGTCTTAATAGATGGTTTAATAACAAAGTATCCAACCAAAGGTATATTATTTATTACACCATTTTGCTTTAATAGAGCAAAAAACTCTATAAATCTTTATGTAAAAGATTACGTTACAGCAATAAAAGAAGTGGCTGAATATTATTCAATCCCAGTTTATGATGCATATGCCAACAGTGGATTAACAACCACAAATCCAACATTACAAAAAATCATTGTAACTTCAGGTGGTACAGTGCACGTAAATGAAATAGGACACTTGATGCTCTCCAAGCGACTGGAGAGTTTTTTATTGCCTTTGATTTTATGAAGGGAGGATGAATAATGTTCAAATTAAAGAGATGGCTCAACACATGGACAAATCGAGATTTTCGAAATAATACGAATGAAAATTGGAGCACGATTGAGTATGCCCTTGGGTGGTTGAAAAATCTTTCTAATACTATGTTCGATACACTTAACAAACGAATAGATAATTTAATTATAAATGCAGTTGGAGATAGCAATGCTGAAGTTGTAGATGCTCGATTTAATAAAATAACAGGTCAAACATTCCCGTTAATCAGCGATCGTTTAGATACTGAGTATGACCGTATTATTAAACTTATTAATAATAATCAATTAGATATTACTAATTCGGGAGCTGTGAACGAGACAGATGTAACAGAAGTAATACAAAAATTATTAAATACAGCTAAAATAGCACCGATTCGTGTATATGTACCAGCAGGAAAATGGATTCTCTCATCAGCATTGCGTATCTACAAAAATACGCATTTTTTAATGCA
>NUMR01000138.1 GCA_002578045.1 Bacillus cereus | reverse complement strand
ATATATGTATAATAGATTTTATTAGTAGTAGTATGATTGTTAATTAGATTTATAATAATAATAATCAAATGTATCATTACCCTGTACAAAAGATAAACCTACGTACCCCTACCAGAGCGAGATTTGTCCTTTTTTCATTTTAGTAAATAATGAATATTGAGCGGATTAAACATGATTGTACTAAAGGATAGAATTTGTATAAAAATGAATACGTATAACGAGATTGGATTTTTTAAAGGTTTTTTTTGTAGTTAGTCTTTATAGTGCCCTTTTGGAGTATTATGATAGCCCTATTCATTTGGCTTTGTAAATAATAATCAACATATCAAAAATGCAAAGGGTCGTTTGTCTGTTTGCATTTTTGATATGCTAGCAACCGTGTGTAGCAAAGTGTGATAGATTCTTATTAAATACATAAAAAGAGACTATTCATTCTGTATGTATCTACAAAAGAATAGCCCCTTTGTTAGCAGTATGTAATTTTTTAGCGTAATACTATTAGAATGTCAAAGTTTAAGAAATTATTTACAGGAATTGCTTAAACTTAGATTCTCTTTTTAACATGTTGAATATAATTTGAGAAGCTTTCAGTTGTTCATGTGAAATTAACAACCGTTCCTAATGACTTTCTAAAAATGACTGAAATTGACAAGGGATTGAATTCAAATGAGGCACAGAGCATTTTTTTCTGACAACATATACATTAATGTGAACTAACAAATACTAAGTAAAGAACAGTGCATTAACATAACATTAACAATTATCGTTCTTATAAGAGATAAATCCTGTTAAAACAACCAGGTAATAAAGAAAAACTTAGTATGAATTGTTATAAAATCTTTATGAAATCTTCTTAGTAATATAAATACATACATCAAGTATTAGTTGCTTGAATATTAAAGATTTTAAACGCTATTTATATAAGCTGTATAAATAAGGTTTATATATAAAGTTTGTATAAGTGTCTTATAAAAATATTAGTATGTATTGGGTGCATAATATTAAATTTACTATTTATATAACGGTATTTATTTATAAGTCCTATATATAAGTTTTTTATATAAGATGTATAATAATATTTATGAGTTTAATGTTAAAAAAGAGATAATTTTTTAATGTGTTTTTAAAATTTTATTCTGAATATTTTAGTATTCTTTATTAAAATGTAAATCACATGAAATTTAAGGTTGATATAACATATATACACGTTATATATACATCGTATATACAAAACCTTATAATATAGAGTAATTCTGATTTGGTTTTTATAAGTCTTATATATAAGTTTTATTTATAATGGCTTGATATACAACGTGTAATGATGTACTATGTTTCTAGGAATAATTCACCAATGTTTTAAGGGGGGAACAACTTGAACGAGGTTTTAAGTGAAAAATATCAAACAATCAAGTTTGCAGATGAAGTAGTAAACATGTTTGCTGATATACTTGAACAAGATGAGATACTCTACAGTGTATTTCTATACATAGGAAACATAGTAAATAAACAATTTCAAGAGACAAAGTACATGAGGGGTATATCTATTAATGAAATCGTGGAAAATGTAGTTATTGATAGGAGAGTAAAGAAAAAAAAGGGGAAATCCTATTCATTAGAAGTTGAACGTACAAATATATCTAGACGTTCAGCTGAAATAAGTGTGAGTACGCTATCATCAATGTCTTTAATCTATGAAAAGACCATGCACCCATATAAATTTTTAATCTCAACTTATAGAGGGCAACAAGTACTTATTGAGTTAGGGAAAAGAAAAAGGGTAAATAAGGAGAGGTAAAATAATGGCAAAAAACTTCTTAAAGAATGAAGTGGCAGTTAAAATGACGATGGTTGGTTTTGGTCAAGCTGGTACTAGAATGGTAGATAAATTTGCGGAATATACACATACAGATGGTACAGCAGTATATAACTGCTTAGCACTAAATAGTAATGATGGAGATTTAGCTGAATTAAAAAATGTACCAAAAAGCAATCAAGTTTCACTTAAATTAGGTGGTTTAGGTAAGAATCCTGAGCGTGCGGTAAAAGTTCTTGATTCAAATGAGGAAGCAAAAGAAAAACTAAAAGAATTTATTACTGAACGTGTAAGACCTTCTGATGAACTTGTTTTATTCTTTGCAGGTTTAGGTGGAGGAACCGGAACTTCTACAATCATTAAGGCTATTGAAGAATTTTCGGCTTTTCATAACAAGCCAGTAATCAGACAAGAATTACAAAAAGTTGCGCAGCTATATCCAATGGCTGAAATCAAAGCGAATCAAGCAAAGTTTGCGAGAATTGCCTTTGAAAATGCTATTGAGCGCAAAGATTTTATTAAAATGGGGATTGTTGTAACACTTCCCGTCCGAGCAGATGGGCCGGATGTATTACGACAAGTAAATAAATTTTCACAGGAGATTTGGAAATTAGCAAATGATAAATCAAAAGGTGTAGCATTTGTAGTATTTGCTGATAACCAGCACTTTTATGATGAATTTAAGGAATTAAATGAAAATGAGAAAAAAGGTATCGCCAATTCACGAGATTATGCAAATCAACGCATTAGTGAAATTATTCATGAGTTAAATACTGCTGCCAATGGATCTGGTACATCTGTAATACTCGATTCTCAAGACTTTAAACGTATTTTACTTGAGAAAACGGGCTGTTTAGTAATTAATAAGGTTTCACGTAATATGAACCAGATAGAAAATAGCCATGCAATTATAGAGATGTTCCAAGAATCATTAAGAGGAAGCTCTTTCCATCCCCCAATTGATTTGATGAAGAAGAATAACGACGGTTCTGTTGAAGCGTCAAAAGTACATCATTTTGGTATGCTTGCTATCTTAGATGAGCAAAAAAACATTAATGATTCCTTTATGGATGATGCTAAGATAGAAGTTTCAAATAATCTACCTATAAATGGTACAGTTTTTAACGGATATTTGGTAAGTAAGAATGATTTCTTAGGAAGTGTATATACGTTCTATAAAACTGATGCATTACCATCGAGATTATCTAAAGGGTTAGTTGAAGAATTTAATGAGTTTAAAGAAAGACAGAGTCAAATTCAGTATACAAAGTCTCAAATTAGTACTATCGAGAGTATAGATGAGGATGAGGATTTAGGTTTTACATTTGGAGATTTTATCGATATGGGTAGTGACGAAGAAAATAATAATGCTGGAGCAAATGAAGAGAAAGATTTAGCAGATTTTCTAGATCCAGATAAGATGTTTGGTACTACAAAATAACAAAAAAAGTCTGGATTCTAGTCCAGACTTTTTTTGTTATTCTACTGAATTCATAAGAGATTTTATATGCTCAATAATATTATCCTGTATGTACTGCTCTATGAAGAATTGTTTTTTTCCCAAATCTTCCTCTTTTTTAAACCATCCTGCCTTTCTAGTACGTTCTTCTTCAGGTTTATTATTCCACAGGTTCTCTGCTTGTTTTCTTAATTCTTGACGTGCTCTATGCTCAATAATGAAATTATCAAGTCTATCTTGACGTTGACGTAATTTTAGGGTTTCTGCATCTTCTGGTTGCGGTAACTGTTTTAATATACTTTCTACCTTCTCTTCATAATGAGATTCAATATGTTTTATTTTTTCTTCTAACTGTTTAGTTACCACTTTTTCAATAATTTCTACAGTGGCTTGAAGGTTTAATTCAGTAGATACTTCACTTGTTTGATGCTCTGGTGGTACTGGTCTTAAATCAAATTGGTGTGGTAAAAGGTCAATAATTGCATCTAAAGACCATTTCTCATCCCTTTTTTTCTTTATAAATAGAGCAATTTCAAGATCTAAAGTATTATAAAGTTTTTCGTTTGTATTTTGGGTTCTTAAAGTCTCATGAAGTCCCTTTTCTTCTAGAATGTTGAACCAATTATAAACTGTATTATGATGACGTCCGACTAGTTTAGAGAATTCCGTTATCCGCCATGCTTTTTCGAAAACATTATCATTTAATATGTCATCATCGTTAATTTGATGGTCTTGTGTTTCGTTTTTATGCTCAATCATTGTAACTACCTCCTCCAAAATCAACTCATAAAAAACTAATTATAATTAACATGCAAACTGAAATTAACATGTTAATTAGTATTTCGATAATATTTATACAAATCCCTACCAATCCAGTAATTAACATGAAATATAAAATTAACATGTAATTGAACACTTGTTAACAAGACATTGACTAGTAAATTGAGATGCACTTTAACTTTAGGTGCACAATTGGCAATGTCCTATTAACGAGAACGTTAATCTTTTGTAGTAACTGGACTAATGATAGTTACCATAAGATTAACAAAGGACCGCGCTTAATATTAATGATAAGGAAATGTGAGTGTTTTGTAAACCAATTATAAGAATATCATCAATATATACTATAAAAAACATACTAAACTAGGAAATATGAATCATAATGTATATAAATTAGAGAAAAGGAAATAATATTAATGTAATAGTCTTATTGGTCTCATTTAAATGAATGTAGTAATAATGGATCAAAATTAATAGGATCTTTTCCCTGTTCTATGTTACCTATGTATCAGTATTTTAATGTGATGTAATATTTTTTTATATAAAAACAGTAGTAATCTAGTATAAAACAGCATGTTTTTGTATGAAAGATAAGAATTTAACATGCATCGTATGAATCCTGTCTTCAATTAACATTAATATGAAATATAAGATTGACATGAAATTTAATATGGAAGAACAGCCCTTAACCAATGTAAATGTCTTGTTAACTAAAAATGCCTGTGATATCCGTTTATTTTTAGTATTCTCTCTTTAAGAATGTACTCTCAATACAGAAAGTTTCGTTATCCTTATGGCTTATAGATTTCATAGGACACTTTGATGTAAAATTAAAATAAGTTGAATTTTGACTGCACCCAACTAATTGAACAAGTCAATCAACAAAGTCTTATTAATTAGTTGGGTGTACAAATAAAATAGTAAATAGATATAATGAAATTAACATATTAATAACTTGTCAGGAATACTGTTAAAAGTTTCATTAATAATAAATCTATATTTAAAGGTGATATACCACTTGTTGTCAATTTGATATCAACTAAAAACAACATAATAACATTTTAGATTCAGTAAGCTGAGAATGAGTTTTAAAATTGTGTTGGAATAGAGTTTATTAGATAAAATATCGTGTTTTTTATTGAATATGTGGAGAATCTAACTTATATCGGACGAATCACATCTCGATTGAAATCAACATGAAATACGAGATTGATATAAAATTTGATACAGAAAGACAACAATCCATTTTTTGTTAATGTTTTGTTAACTAAAATACTCTCTATGTTCGTTTTATGTAAATGATCTTCCCTTGATGCTCTACTAATAGTTGCCTGTGCAAATAACATAGAAAATAAAGAGAATATGAAATCAATATGTCAAAAACTAGTTAGGTAATACGATTTAAGTTATCATTAATAATAAATTTATATTTGAAGGTAATATACTACGAGTTGTTAATTTGATGTCAACTGAAAAATAACATATTTGCATTGTAACTTTGATAAGTTGGGAACAAGTTTTGAAAATATCTTGGAGTGAAGTTTGTTTAAATAAAATATATCCAAAAACTAATTAAAGAATTATTATGTAGTTTATTAGTAGATCTTCATTTTTATCCCGATTGGTGTGGGCTCATAATCAGTGGGTAATGGACAAACCCCCCACTAATTAAAGTTTCACTTTGTATATAATTGATTGTATTTCGCGGTCTTTTGGTACAAGTTCAGGAAAGTTTCGTAGCGATTTATAAATCTATTCATTAAGAAATGTTTTTTATACGGTTATTAAAGATGTAAATTGAGTATTGTTGATATGAAATTAATAATTTGGCAAAAACAAATGATTACATGTCAATGCGAGTTAATATGTTAATGTCAATTTTCTTTTTATAACGAATTTTCTTGTTTACATAATATAAATATGTAGGTGAAGTTTGTTGGTGCTTTTAAAAAATAGCTGTATATAAAGGTTATAAAGTTCTGATATGAAAATTCTAGTCAAATGGATACACCGAAAGCGCATTATTTGCTAACGATGTGTTTTTTATATTTCTTTTGGAAGGAACTATGGTTACGCATATGAAATTTTCTAACAGAACTTTAAAACGCATGGGTCTCAGGTTTGTTTGGAGTGTAAGCCTGTGAAATTATCTTCATTTTACAAACAGTAGATCTTATTAAAAAATTACATAAAAGAAAGGACAATAAAACATGTTCAATTATTTAAGAATATATTTTCTTATTTGGAATTCTCTAATGGATTAATCAATAAAGAGAAGGGTTATAAAGTAGTAAAACAAGAGTATGAAAAAAGAAGTAAAAGAAGATTTAACGAAAATTGCAAAATGGTAAGTTACAACTAAGGCTAGACTCGTTACTACTACACATTTTTGTCTGTATGCGATTTGGCAGAAAAATAGTACAGGCTATCAGATGAGGGATTGTTATTCCTTCAACTGAAAAAGGGATAAATAAAAAGATGCTTCCAAATAACATTAAATACCAGACTAGACTCAGACCATCATCTAATTTGGATTTTTTTGTAAAAATGAGGGAGAGTCCGTATCCTATGCCAGTTGTCATTGCAAAAAGCATTCCAAGCAATGAGCTACCCTCATGTTCCCCAGAAAAAAACATAAAAAACAATCCAGCAAACAAAAGTAATAGACCGAAATATTGGTGACTTTGTTTTTTCTCATTTAATAAATAAATACTTGCAAAAAAAGTGGTTAATGTTGCTGATCCTAATAAAATAAAAACAACGAGTGGAACAGATTGATATTTATATCCTGTTGTTTCAAAAAAGTATAAAATAAATATTCCTAAAAAAGAGCAAAATATGATTGGTTTAATATGGAGGGAATTCTTCTTAATTTTCCCTCTGATTTTTTTGTTGAATACTGCAATAATTGAAATGAATATAAACGCAAGTACGCATTTATAAAATGCAACTCCTAAAGGCGATAAATTACTGTTCATAATTCCCTTGCTGAATACCCCTACAGTTCCGTTTAACAGAGTTGCTATAATTGTAAGTGAATTCCAAATAAAGTTTTACTTTATTATCTGATTGGACTTCTACATTTAATAAAACGTTCCTAGTTTGTAATGTATAGTAGCCAGTTTTTACTTTTCCTAACCTTTTTAATGCCGAAAAGGCGCAATGGTTGCGTGGCCACAAACATCTATTGCTTCAATTGGTGTATAAAACTGTATTTGATAATCCTATCCTCTCTTAATGATGAAGAAATAAAAGCTGTTTCAGAAAACCCTAGACGTGTTGCGATATTTTGCATAATTTCAGGTGGTATTTTCTCGTCATGGATAACTACGCCAGCTAAATTTCCACCAGAATTACTTTTTACAAAAGCAGATATAACATAAACTTTTATCTTCATCAAATAATCCTCCAGTAAATTAATTAAAAAGTATATGAATAGCCTCTTATTACATTTCAACAGTAAATATTCGTATTTATATAATATAGGATTCTGGGGTGTTTGAATTTTTTGATTTATGTTGAAGTAAAGAATATTAGTTAGTTTAATTCTTTATTTAGGGTAAAAACCTTTAATTACGGATATTCTATTAATAGAAATAGTATGAGAAGTTATATTTACTTTACAATATTTGTAATAGTAGGAGTGCTTTTTGTAAACATGTTTATTAATATGGTATTGATATACACCGTTTTCAATCAAGAAAAACTTTTGTCAAAGATAAGATCAATAAACGTGGAAATAAGCATCTGCGTAAGATTCTTTTTCTTATTATCTAGAACATGATAAAGCTACGTCGTTACGGACAGAACCACATTGTTGAATATTATGATAAGTTAAAAATGATACATTATAACAAATGTTAAACGTTGCGTGTAAATAAGTTATTGAAGCTCCTCTTTTACCTTATTACACATAATATACGGTTAACCGCCTGAAATTCTATTCCCCATAGTAAAAAACGAATACATATTAGTGATATTTAGTTTGCATTAAATTTAACATATATGATATAAGCTTTGCGATATTTAATTGATTAAAAGTCTAAAAATAATGATTGACTAATCGTAAGAAATATCAAAGACCGTTTTTTTCTTATATCTGTGAGATTTTCGCCCAATTTGTATATGTAATCCTTTTTTTCTTTTCACGAATAGCTCAATCACGTAGACGTTTCTGTTTTTGCTTCTCCTTCTCCTTCTCCTTATATTTATAACTCACAATACGGGTAGGTAGTTTGTCTTTACTCTCTACATAGACATCATGGGTTCTTGTGCTTCATTATATATTTACACCAGAACCCAAACTCAACTTCTGTTACGATTATTTCTAAAACTTGATGAATCTCAGAATCAAACAAACTTTATTCAATATCAGTTATTAAAAATGTAGAACTTTAAAAATGAATTAATTCCCTGAATATTCTATAAACTTTTTATAAAAATTACAAATATTCCAATTAAAAGGAAAATATGTTAAAGTTTTTCTTAGTTAGATATGACAAGAATTTTAGAGATTATTGTAGAAAAGAGTAAAAATTTATGAGTTAAATAATTATATGGAAAATAAAAAAATAAGGAGGATACTATGAATCCAATTCTGGGAGGACATAGAAAATTTTTTAGGTTTCCTAAAAGTTTAGATGTAGGAGAATTCATAGAAAATGTTTATATAGATACAATGAATACATGTAAATTACATGATATTCTAAAAAAACATCTCTTAATTCTATTTTATAGTACCTCATGTGAAGGATGTTTACCTTCCATGGAAGCACTTGATAATTTTTTAACTAAAGATTCATCATTGAATGTTCTTATTTTAATCGATACAAGCCCAGAAAACTTTGAATATATGAAATCTGTATTTGAAGGTAGAGCTTTAGTATCTTTGTGTACAAAAGATAAGATGAAGAGAGAATTTAAAGTCACTGGTGTCCCTAGAACTTATTTAGTAAATCAACTAGGACAAGTATTATATGCAGAAATAGGTTATCAAGATAACATGTTTGAGGAAATTATAACTAAATTTAAATGCATTATAGAATATTAAGGAGGACTCCAGAATGATAAAAGGATTTAAAGAGATGTTTCAAAAACATAGCGTGCCACTTCAATCTAATACGAATTATTTAACAGTAGGTAAAATATTACCTACAAATTTAACAAATATTAAAAATAAGAGACCTTGGTTACTAGGTGCAATTTCCTTAAATTGTATGAAATGTATTGATTTACTTCCGAAAATATCAGAGATAGCAAATTTATACAAAGGAGAGTTTGTATTAGTAACTGATGGATCTGTTGAAGATATTGAAGAGATAAAAGCTTATTTTGGATTCGACTTTGATATAATTTCCTTTGGTAATGAATTGATTGATGAAGGTGGCTTTCAGGAAACACCAAGTTTTTGTTTAATAGATGAAAATAACAGGATAACTGCTATGAAAGTAATCGATGATATAGAAAATGCAATTGAATTTCTTTCGATTCTAGAAGGTGAGTCAAATTAATATCCTATCGTCGTGTATCGACTTGTGTATAGCATTTATATTTTTTGCATCTTTTTACATGAAAAGTTACTCTATCCATGGTTTAAAATGTGATTTAATTTTATATAATATTCTACCATTAAAATATACACTCTTTTTTAGCCATATAGTATTAATTTCAGAACTTTTCATCTTTATCATGTTTGTATTGAATATATTTTATCCATATAAAGAGTTAGGTACTATTGCTTTGATGATCTGTTTTATCTTGCTAATTCTTAGAAAAAAATATTTATATAAACTAGAAAAAACAAGTTGTAGCTGTTTTGGTAAGATGCAGTTTATGAATAAGGCTCCAATTGTAAGAAATTCAATTATCATATTGTTATTAATAATAAAAATCATGTTACCTTTACCATCTCGAACATTAGAAATGAGTTTGTTCTTAGGATTAATTAGCGTATGTATTGTGTTATTGTACAATCTCATATCTCTAAAAAATAACAATAAGGAAAGATTAAACTATGGCTATAAATCTGATGTTAATAATTAGTGGTTCAATAGCATGTATACTTATTGTTTATATACATTATTATAACAAGTGGCTATATGTACAGGAGAAATATGAAATAGACAATTTAATTGATAGTTTGTATATACAAGAGATGCAAGAATATCACATTCTTTTTCTAAGATATGACAATTATTACTTTAGGAGTATTGATAAACTTCTTGAAACAATTGATGAAAAATATGTTGTTATATTAACTGCACCGATTTGGCTATATAAGAGAAAAACTAAACACTGGTCAAATCATATAGTAATCAATAGCACTGATGTGAAAATCGGTATAAATTATTTTGATAAGTATAAGTATATACATTATCAGAAGGATAGTGAAAAATTATTAAAAAATGATAACGCTTACTTCTCGTTAATTTGTATGCATAAGGAGAGAAAAGTATGAAAAATAGTATTTCTTGTCAAATTATAATAGCAGAAAATATAAAGTTTGATTCAAAAGAAAAAAAACATACCGCTTACAACATCCTAAATAAGATTAATGTTCCAACACTCCCTTCTGCCGTTATTACATCGGTTTTATTTAAATTTCATTTTTCTGAAAAAGAAAAATTGGAAGAAATCAAAAATGAAATCCGTGTATATAACTCTAATAGAGAAAGTGTTTTTAGCGGTCAGCTACCAAGATTAAAAAATTTTCGAGATGAGAGAATGACTCCTGGTATTGATGGGGTAATAGAAATAAGATTTCCAGTTATGGAGAGTGGCAAATACGAATATGTGGTTTATAGCAATAATCACAAAATATTTTCATATCCACTTTTTATTGATGTTATTCAAACAGAAGAGAAGGACATGGAATTGTGGAAAAAGTAGATTCTAATAATATAGAAAAATTGGTTCTGTTGCAAACCTTGAAAAAAGCATAAATAGGTTAGTAAATAAGGGATGATTTTTAAGAATTTTCTAAAGTTTTTTAACTACAACATCTGCTATATCCACAGGGTTTCACAACGAACTATGGAAAATGAATTTAATGTATACAGTGTACCTAGTATCTTTCTATTAAATAAACTTGGACAAGTGGTATAAATAAATTCATAAGACGAATTGTATTATTAAGT
>NUMR01000137.1 GCA_002578045.1 Bacillus cereus | reverse complement strand
TATGTAGAGAAATTCAGACTTCATGATTCCAAAGAAATTCTCCATTCCTGCATTGTCATAACAGTTCCCTTTACGAGACATACTTTGTACGATACCTCTTTCTTGTAATGCGTGACGGTACTGTTTCATTTGATAATGCCACCCTTGATCTGAATGCATCAATAGTTGGTGATTTTCAGGTAAACATTCTAGTGCTGTCTCTAACATTTCTGAAACAAGTGAATACGTCGGTCTAGAGCCAATTGTATAGGTAATGATTTCACCATTATACAAGTCTAATACAGGTGATACATACAGTTTCTCACCGAATAATTTAAATTCTGTAATATCGGTTACCCATTTTTCATTTGGCGCATCTGCCGTAAAATTACGCTCTAAAATATTCGGGGCAATTTTACCAACTGTTCCTTTATAAGATTTATATTTTTTCATACGTACAAGGCATTTTAAACCTAACTCTTTCATAATTCGTTGCACTTTTTTATGATTCACTATTTGATTACGGTTGGCTAATTCATCACGAATACGACGATATCCATAACGTCCTTCGTGTTCATCATAAATCGCTTTAATTTCTACTTTTAAATCCGCATCTGGATCGATTCTATCCATTTGTTTTACATAAAAATAATAGGTGCTTCGAGGGATACCCGCTAACTTTACTAACTCTTTCACTTGAAACTCATGCCTTAATTCATAGACTACTTG
>NUMR01000136.1 GCA_002578045.1 Bacillus cereus | reverse complement strand
AATTGGGGTGCAGTTCATTGGGCTTGCTTTTTCTTATAAAGAAACTTCTTTTTTGTTCTTTGTATGGACTTGGACAGAGGTAGTTTCTTTTCGCTGTAGTCGTTTCTCTAAAAGATTGACAAGATAAGTAAATAGAAGAACTAGTGCGAGATAGTATACACCAACGATTATATATGTATCTAATTGTTGGAAGTTACCTGCGGCGATTGATAAACCTGATCCCCATAATTCGGACATTCCTACATAAGCAACAAGGGAAGAATCTTTCAATCCAATAATAAATTGATTCCCTAGAGGAGGAAGAGATAGGCGAAATGCTTGTGGTAATATAATACGGCGCATAGCTAAAGGATAGGTCATACCTAAAGAGCGAGCGGCTTCCAATTGTCCCCGGTCAACGGATTGAATGGATCCACGGAAAATTTCAGTAATATATGCACCGTTATGAATTGCTAAAGCAATTGCTCCTGCCCAAAAAGGAGTGAAAACAACAACGGATGTAATACCGAAATAGAGAATTGCGATTTGAACAATTAAAGGTGTACCACGAATAATGGCGATATATACATGAGCGATACGATTTAAAACTTTATTATTAGAGATTCGAAAGAAAGCAAATAATAACCCAATTAATGAACCAAGTAATAGGGAGGTTAATGTTAATTGTAATGTGACAATAGTAGCCTTTAAGAGTGTGGGATAGGAAGAGATAAAAATTTCAAACATGCGTTTCACCTCATATTGTATGGATTTTAGTAGGGAATGAAATACCCCACATGAAAAGTGGGGTATGATTTATTGAAACCTTTGAATAGCTAACTTACTTCGTTTTTGCCTCTTCTCCAAGGATATTACGGCCAAACCATTTTTTGCTGATTTTTTCATACGTGCCATCCTTAATGATTTCATCTAAAGCTTTATTTACTTTTTCAACCATTTCTTTATCATCCTTGCGAATAGCAATTCCCATTTCATCAAGGTTTAATGGTTTTCCGGCTTCTTTTATATTAGACTTTCCTTCTTTGATCATGCGTAGACCAACCATTTGATCAGTGATTACTGCGTCAACTCGCCCAGGCTCTAAGTCCATAAGAGCGGTAATATCACTATCGTATTCTGTAATTTGATCTGTATATTTTGCAATAAGATTTTTAAAGGTACTAGCTTTTACAACACCAATTTTTTTACCTTTTAAGTCTTCTGAAGAAGAAATAGATGTATTCTTTTTAGCTACAAAAATTTGGGCGCCAGAGCGATAATAAGGGTTTGAGAAGTTAACAGCTTTTAAGCGTTCGTCTGTAATTGCCATACTGCCTAGTATTGCATCATATTTTTTCGCTTTGAGGCCTTGCATTAGCGTTTCCCAGGGATTTGTAACAGGAGCAGGTTTCATATTCATCTTTTTAGCAAGTGCCTTACCTATTTCTACATCAAATCCGACAAGTTTTCCGTCATTTTCTTTATAGTTAAAAGGTTTGTATAATCCGCTCATCGCATAACGAAACTCTTTTTCACTATTTGATGAAGTAGTAGAGCTCTCCTTGCTACAGGCTCCTAGTATGAAGAATGTACACAATGTAATGCTCGTAACAATGGTTAGTAATTTTTTTTTCATAAAACTCCTCCTAATAAAGTGAAGTTTTAATCAGTGAGGATTTTGTCCACCCTACACTGATTATTAGTTTACACCAATCGGGTCTTTACGAGCAGTTAATCTCCCGCCTAACTTCTTTACTTCAGACGAATTTTGAGGTGGGAGTCTTACTGCTCGTTAATGCGGGATAAATTGATCATACGGATGGTTTTCAATATGTTACGGAAATATTTTATTTGGGCAATTAGTTGTGCACCGTATGAATGTATTTCTTTACGTTGGAAATAGAAGTTACATTATAAAATGTTGCGTAAAAATTGTTTTGCCCGTTCATGTGATGGAGCTGAGAAGAATTGCGCTGGAGGAGCATCCTCCACAATTTTTCCATCATCCATAAAGATAACTCGATCAGCTACATCTCTTGCGAAATTCATTTCATGAGTAACAATAATCATGGTCATTCCTTCTCCAGCAAGTTCTTTCATAACTTGCAACACTTCTCCAACAAGTTCAGGGTCTAAGGCTGAGGTAGGTTCATCAAATAGCATAATGTTAGGATTCATAGCAAGAGCTCGTGCAATTGCAACGCGTTGTTTTTGACCACCTGAAAGTAGGTGGGGGGTTACATCCGCCTTATCTTGTAGGCCGACTTTTTGGAGAAGTTGATTTCCGATTTTCTTTGCATTTGTTGTCTCCAATTTTTTTACATGAATAGGTGCTTCTATAATGTTTTCTAGTGAGGTCATATGAGGAAAGAGGTTAAAGTGCTGAAAAACCATACCGACATTTTCACGGATTTTATTTAAATTTGAATGCTTTGGATCAATCCGTTCACCCTGTAGGTGAATTTCACCTTTATCGTACATTTCTAAAAAGTTAAGACAGCGAAGTAATGTACTTTTTCCGGAACCGCTAGCACCAATTAAAACAACAACTTCTTTTTCTTTTACTTCTAAATCAATTCCTTTTAAAACATCGAGTGAGCCAAATGATTTTACTAGATTTTGAACTTGAATCATAAAAAACCCCCAATCAAAAATATATTTTACAAATGTTTTCTCTTATTTCTGTTATTAGTCACAAATTGTCAGAATCCTTTATTTTTTTCGGGGGATTTGATATTCAAAGAAATAATGGTTTTTAAAATCCCTATATCTTTCTATAGCGAAAATATGGATAATAATATATAGGTAGTACTTATATCGCTTATAAGAAGGGGGAAAGAAGAGATGGAAAAAGAAAGGAAAACATTTTCCTTTGGCTTACGTATACAGCTTATGCTATTTACTACAGTTTTAGCTTTCATTACATATTCAACAAGTTTATTTTTTATTTACGTTATATACGATTATTTTCAAAGTTATGTAAGTCAAACTGTTTATAATATTATCGTTATGTTATTAGGTGTAGTATGGTCTGGGATATTAGCATATGGAGCAGCCATATTTTTAATTAAACCACTTCGGAGGTTGGAGGAGGCTGCAAGGAAAGCGGCTGATGGTGATATTCGTGAAGATGTTCCATTACCAAAAACAGATGATGAGATTAAGTCTTTAAGTGTTGCATTTAATATGATGCTAGGAAACTTAAGGGGCATGGTAAAAAATATTGATATTACATTTTCGTATACAAATAATCAAGTTCAGCAAATTAGGAAACAAACAGGTAAAGCGACGAAGCAAGCACAAGGTGTGTCTGAGACACTTGCAGAGATTTCTTCCGGCGCAGAGCAGTCAGCAGCATCAATTCAGGCGATTGTTTCTGCGGTTGATACAACGACTTCTATTGCAAGTGAAGTAGAGGAAAAAGCAAAACAGTCTGATGAGTTGTCTTCAGAAATGGTTCAAGCTTTAGGACAAAGTACACGTGTTTTTACTTCTTTAATTCAAGGTATTCAAACATTGGCGAAAGAAAATGAAAATTCAATGCAAAATGTACAGAAGTTAGAAGAAAGAATGAAACAAGTAGAACATATTGTTTCTGTTGTGAGTGAGATTGCTAGCCAAACGAATTTATTAGCACTAAACGCTTCTATTGAGGCAGCTCGTGCCGGAGAGCATGGAAGGGGCTTTGCGGTTGTAGCAGAAGAAGTACGTAAATTGGCTGATGAAAGTGATCATTCCGCAAGAAATATATCTCAATTATTACGGAATATGCAAGATGAAGTACAACAAGTTGCATTAAAAATGACAGAGCAGGTGAAAACTGCTAAAGAAGAAGCAAAACGTGGGGAAGATACTGAATTAATTTTAAAAGAAATGTCATCAAGTGTTATGGAAGTAGCCGATGCAACCAAGCAGATTAGTAGTTATATGAATGAACAAGTGAGTCACATTCATCAAACGGGAGCACAAACAAAGGCTGTAGCAGCAATTGCTGAAGAAACGTCAGCTGGGGCACACGAAGTGGCACGTGTGACGCTGCAACAGTCTAAAAATATGGTAGTAATTGATCAATTATTAAAGGACTTAGAGAAGCAAGCAACTGACTTGAAACAAACAATTGAACGATTTTCAATGTAAAAGAGAAGAACAGATGCTGTTCTTGCTAGATTTAATATCTACAATTAAAAAGTATAAACTATGAACGTTTCCGCAACATTCTTTTTTGTCCCTTTCGAATGAAAATTATAGTGAGCTATAATATTAAAAGGGGTGTCTTTTATGAGAAAAGAAAAAAGACAACAATTAATTAAACAATTTGTAAAGGAGTATGAAATAGATAAGCAAGAAAGATTAGTAGAATTGTTAGCAGAAAAAGATGTATTAGTAACACAAGCTACGGTTTCTCGAGATATTCGCGAGTTAAACTTAACGAAGGTACCTTCTCAGGAAGGATTAATGATATATAAATTTTTTTCAAAAGAGCATCTACAAACGGATATAAAGTTAAAGAAAAAATTACGAGAGGTTGTTGTAAAAATTGATTGTGTAGATCAATTAATGGTTATTAAAACATTACCTGGTAATGCACATGTTATTGGTGTTTTGTTTGATGAGTTAGAGTGGAAAGAAAAAATAGGATGTATATGTGGAAATGATACATGCCTTATAATTTCTCAGTCGAAATCAGATAGGGAGATTTTAGAAGAAAGATTAAATTTAATTATTTAGATGCAAAATCCTGTTTTTAATAAAAATTAAAAACAGGATTTTTGTTTAAATACGGAAGTTAAATATTCAACATATATGCGTAATGTATGTATTTTTTTATGACGAATTGTATTATTAAGTGCGACACCTAAAGAAAATACAAAAAAGCTCACCTCGCTTCGTGTAAAATAGAAGTTACCACAC
>NUMR01000135.1 GCA_002578045.1 Bacillus cereus | reverse complement strand
AAGTTTCACTTTATTTGAAAGAATTTTCATGCAATTGTGCATATTATCTTTTAAATTTGTTACATAAGCTATTTAATATATATCAAATCACTCTTTATTTTTCTTATTTTGACATAAAAAGATAGAGGGTCTGACCAGAAAACTGGAGGGCATGATTCTATAACAGAAATCTTAACGTTTATAGAATTATGCTTTTTTATATAGGGAGGGTAGTAAACAGAGATTTTGAGCAGAATGTACTTATTTATCCCGCTATTTNNTCCCACCTCAAAATCCGGCGAATGTGAGGAAGTTAGGTGGGAGGTAACTGCCCGTAAAAGCCAGATTGGTGTGGGCTAACAATCAATGGGGGCGGACAAAACCCCCATTGATTAAGATTTCACTTTATTTGAATTTTAAGTTTTATAAAAGGAGAGAAATAGAAATGAGAAGAAAAGCGCCATTTAAAGTATTGTCGTCATTAGCAATTGCGACAATTATCGGATGCACATCGGTAATGAGTGCTCCACTAGTATATGCGGAAACGCCAGCGAAAGAAAAAGATAATGTGTCTACAACACCAATTGATTACAATTTAATTCAAGAAGATCGTTTAGCAGAAGCGTTAAAAGAAAGAGGAACAATTAATCCAGCATCATCTAAAGAAGAGACGAAACAAGCTGTAGAGCAATATATTGAGAAGAAAAAAGGGGATCAGGCAAATAAAGAAATTCTTCCAGGGGATACGGCAAAAGAAGCATCTGATTTCGTAAAAAAGGTAAAAGAGAAAAAGATGGAAGAAAAGGAAAACGTAAAGAAGGCTGAAAAAAATGTTAGCCTTGAGCAAAAGCCAAAACCAAATAAAAAGCAATTGAATGAGCAAGTTTCAACTTCTAAAGCAAAGCAAGCTCCATATAATGGACCTGTTCGAACTGATAAAGTATTAGTGTTACTTGTTGAATTTGATGATTATAAACATAATAATATCGATCAAACACCAGGTTATATGTATTCGAAAGACTTTAGTAGAGAACATTATCAAAAAATGTTATTCGGTAATGAACCTTACACATTATTCGATGGTTCGAAAGTAAAAACATTTAAACAATATTATGAAGAGCAGTCTGGTGGTAGTTATACGACAGACGGGTATGTAACGGAGTGGTTAACTGTCCCAGGAAAAGCATCTGATTATGGGGCAGATGGGAGTAGTGGTCATGATAATAAAGGGCCAAAAGGTGCGCGTGATTTAGTGAAGGAGGCATTACATGCGGCAGTTGAGAAAGGGTTAGATTTATCTCAATTTGATCAATTCGATAGATATGATACAAATGGTGATGGAAACCAAAATGAACCTGATGGAGTAATTGATCATTTAATGGTAATCCATGCTGGTGTTGGTCAAGAAGCTGGTGGCGGTAAATTAGGCGACGATGCGATTTGGTCACATCGTTCAAAATTAGCAATAGATCCAGTAGCGATTGAAGGTACAAAATCAAAGGTAGGTTATTGGGGTGGAAAAGTAGCAGCGCATGATTACACAATTGAACCAGAAGATGGAGCAGTGGGTGTGTTTGCACATGAATTTGGACATGACCTTGGTTTACCGGATGAATATGATACGAAATATACTGGAACTGGCTCACCTGTTGAAGCGTGGTCGTTAATGAGTGGAGGTAGCTGGACAGGGAAAATTGCAGGAACAGAGCCGACTAGTTTTTCGCCACAAAATAAAGACTTCTTACAAAAGAATATGGGTGGCAACTGGGCCAAAATATTGGAAGTAGATTACGATAAAATTAAGCATGGTGTAGGCATTCCTACATATATTGATCAAAGTGTTACGAAATCAAATCGTCCAGGCGTTGTACGTGTTAACTTACCAGGTAAGAGTGTTGAAACGATTAAGCCTGAGTTTGGAAAGCATGCATATTATAGTACAAGAGGCGATGATATGCATACAACATTAGAAACACCGTTCTTTGATTTAACAAAGGGAACAAGTGCAAAATTCGATTATAAAGCAAATTATGAATTAGAAGCAGAGTGTGATTTCATCGAAGTACATGCTGTAACAGAAGATGGAACGAAAATATTAATTGATAGATTAGGAGAAAAGATAGTACAAGGTGATAAAGATACGACAAATGGGAAATGGATCGATACATCATACGATTTAAGTCAATTTAAAGGAAAAAAAGTGAAACTACAATTCGATTATATTACAGATCCTGCTGTAACATATAAAGGTTTCGCGATGGATAATGTAAATGTAACAGTTGATGGCCAAGTAGTATTTTCTGATGATGCAGAAGGACAGTCTAAAATGAAGTTAAACGGATTCGTTGTTTCTGATGGGACAGAAAAGAAACCACATTATTATTATTTAGAGTGGAGAAACTATGCTGGGTCAGATAATGGATTAAAAGCGGGAAGAGGTCCGGTGTATAATACAGGTCTTGTCGTTTGGTATGCAGATGATAGTTTCAAAGATAACTGGGTGGGGGTACATCCTGGTGAAGGATTCCTTGGCGTTGTAGACTCCCATCCAGAAGCACTTGTTGGTAATTTAAACGGGAAGCCAGCGTACGGTAATACAGGCATGCAAATTGCAGACGCTGCATTTTCATTTGATCAAACGCCAGCATGGAGTGTAAATTCATTAACACGTGGGCAGTTCAATTATGCTGGATTACAAGGTGTTACAACGTTTGATGATTCAAAAGTATACAGTAATAAACAAATCGCTGATGCAGGGCGAAAAGTTCCAAATCTGGGACTTAAATTCCAAGTTGTTGGACAAGCAGATGATAAGTCTGCAGGTGCTGTTTGGATTAGACGTTAATAAAGTGAAACTTTAATCATTGGGGGGGGGGTGTCCATCCCCCAATGATTATGAGCTCACACCAATCGGGCTTTTACGGGCAGTTATCTCTCACCTAACTTCCTCNNCAAATAGCGGGATAAACTAAAAGCACATTCTTCATAGTAAGTTATTATTTTAGCTCATGTAATACAACTGTTAATTTATGTGCAGTGTATCAAATTATGTGGGAATAGGAAATATTTCCGAGGGAATTGTCGAAGTATCGTCGGTATTTAAATGAATTGGCATTATCCCAACTCTTCCGTTATATTACGAGTTATATCAATATGCATTTAAAAAAAGACAATAATGGAATTATCCCATCATTGTCTTTTTTACTTTTCCTCTTACATAAATCATTCCGGCAAATGTTAATAAGAATGCCGTCCCGATAACGAAGCTTGCACTAGGTGATGCTCCGATTGCTCCAACTGTAAAGGAGCCAGCAACAACTCCTAATGAGAAGAAGGCATAAAATAATCCGAATGCTTTTCCGCGTTTATCGTCTGTCGTATTTTCAACGAGTAAAGCATTAATAGATGGGAAGAGGATAGCGAATCCAATTCCATAAATCATCATTACGATAAAGAGCATTCCTTTTGTTGCAAATAATCCGAGTAAAGATAATGCGAATGCCATAACTGCAATACCGAGTAACATTAGTTTTGAACGATTAAATCGATCGTAAATACGATTTGTTGGTAGTAAGAAGAAGAGGATAGCAGTAATGCCGAATACACTTAACATCATACCTGTGGTAGATGCTTTAAGTGCTAACGCCTCAACTTTTACTGGTAACATATACGTGACAATTCCTTGTGAAAACATTAATGTGAAAGCGCCGATATATGCTTGCAGTAAAGGTTCTGATTTCAATAGATCAACCATATCTTCTTTGTTCATCATTTGTGTTCTTGATGTATCTTTTCTTGATACGTTATTTGGTAAGAAGAATAGAGATACGATTGTACCAAGAACCATTAAAATAGAAATAGTAATGAAAACCCACTCTATGCCAGCCGTTGCTTTCATAATACCGCTGAAAGCAGGCCCGACGATTGCCGCTGTTCCAACAGCAGCACCAGATAGAGCCATTGCCTTACCTTGTTTTGCTGAATTTGTTTGTTTCGATAAAAATGTAAAGGCAGCAGGAATTAAAAATCCGTCACTAAATCCATGCATAAAGCGCACGACTAATAGTTGTTCACCACTTTGAACAACGGTATATAGCAAAACTATGAAACTTGTAATTCCCATGCTTATATAAAGAATTTTTTTTGCACCAAATTTATCGACAGCGGCTCCTGCAATAATATTACCAATCATATTAGCGAATGAGTACATACCGACAACTAGCCCGATAATAAGAGGGGTTCCTCCAAGGCTTTGAGCGTAAGTACTCATAATAGGTAATTGTGAAAATGTATCTAAAAACGCTACAATAACAATAAAGTAAATAAAATATTTCAAGCAATATTCACCTCTCCTATGCTATTATGGCATAATGCTAATTTCAACTGCAATGAAATTGAATGAACAGATGTGGAAAAAAGTAAAAAGTGACAAAATATCGAACATTATTTGTTAAAAATTATTGGGAATAACATTATTTATTTTAAATATATGGATATATGTACTATAATAGATTTGTAAACTTCACCAGGTTAAGTATATGCATAGAGAGGGATGTATAAAATGAAAGCATTACTTTGGCATAATCAACGTGATGTACGAGTAGAAGAAGTACCAGAACCAACAGTAAAACCAGGAACAGTGAAAATCAAAGTGAAATGGTGCGGTATTTGCGGAACAGATTTGCATGAATATTTGGCAGGACCTATTTTTATTCCGACAGAAGAGCATCCGTTAACACATGTGAAAGCACCTGTTATTTTAGGTCATGAGTTTAGTGGTGAGGTAGTAGAAATTGGTGAAGGAGTTACATCTCATAAAGTGGGAGACCGCGTTGTTGTAGAACCCATTTATTCTTGTGGTAAATGTGAAGCTTGTAAACATGGACATTACAATGTTTGTGAGCAACTTGTTTTCCACGGTCTTGGTGGAGAAGGCGGCGGTTTCTCTGAATATACAGTAGTACCAGAAGATATGGTTCATCATATTCCAGATGAAATGACATATGAACAAGGTGCACTTGTAGAACCAGCAGCAGTAGCAGTTCATGCAGTACGTCAAAGTAAATTAAAAGAAGGGGAAGCTGTAGCGGTATTTGGTTGTGGTCCAATTGGTCTTCTTGTCATCCAAGCAGCTAAAGCAGCAGGAGCAACGCCTGTTATTGCAGTTGAATTTTCTAAAGAACGTCAAGAGTTAGCGAAATTAGCAGGCGCGGATTACGTGTTAAATCCAGCTACGCAAGATGTATTAGCAGAAATTCGCCACTTAACAAACGGTTTAGGTGTAAATGTTAGCTTTGAAGTAACAGGTGTGGAAGTTGTACTTTGCCAAGCAATTGAAAGTACAAGCTTTGAAGGTCAAACAGTAATTGTTAGTGTATGGGAAAAAGATGCAACAATTACTCCGAACAACCTTGTATTAAAAGAAAAAGAAGTTGTTGGTATTCTTGGATATCGTCACATTTTCCCAGCTGTTATTAAATTAATTAGCTCTGGTCAAATTCAAGCAGAGAAGTTAATTACGAAAAAAATCATAGTAGATCAAGTTGTTGAAGAAGGCTTTGAAGCACTTGTAAAAGATAAAACACAAGTGAAAATTCTTGTTTCACCTAAATAATAGAGAATCGAAAAAAGTATCCCTTTTCTAGAAATAGAAGAGGGATACTTTTTTTCTATACTGAAAGGTGATAGACTTTCCTTTGACTAAATGTACTTTTGTTTGGAAGGGGGGAGTTCAGTGTTTTCATTTTTATTCGTATTCACAATTTCCCCGATAGCCCGGCCGAGTATTTAGATTATATTATTGCAAGTCAGGATCATGCGAATCCATCGTGTATAGAGAATAAAGTTTTACAGCCGAAATCTCCAGAATGGTCTGTTACATCATGGTTAAAAAAATATACGTATAATAATTATTTTGATTATTATCCAGTAGAGGCGACTATTTCTATGAAGTAGTCTTAAAAGAGTTTCTTCGTGAAGAAGAAACTTTTTTTATTTGAAACAGGAAAACCACTCTTTCTTTCCAATATGTATAAGACATATATAGAAGAGGAGAGAAAAATGTGGATCGAAGAATTTTTAAAGAAGTTCCATTACCGTGTGCATTTTTAGATGAAGTGGCTTTAGAGAGGAACATTCAATCGATTATAGAGCTAAGTGGCGATAAAAAGATTCGTATAGCGAGTAAATCATTACGCTCCGTTCCAATTATGAAAAGGATTTTAGCTGCAAACAATCGGTTTCAAGGTATTATGTGTGTTTCACCTAGGGAAGCTTTATTTTTAATTGAACAAGGGTTTCATGATTTATTAATAGGATACCCTGCCTATGATGAACGAGCTTTACATGAAATTAGTCTATTTACAAAGAAAGGTTTCATTATTACATGTATGGTAGATTGTGAAGAACATATTACTTATTTAGAGAAAATTGCCGAAGCGTCTAGTGGGTGTTTTCGTGTTTGTTTGGATATTGATATGAGTAGTCGTTTTTTTCAATTTCATTTTGGGGTAAAAAGATCTCCGGTAAAAGATGTGCAGGGCGCTTTGAAAATAGTAGAGAAGGTAAAGGACTCATCCTATTTAATATTGGACGGTGTAATGGGGTATGAGGCACAAGTCGCTGGGATTGGGGATAATATACCGAATCAATGGATGAAAAGTAAATTGATTTCGTATTTAAAGAAGAAATCAGTGTTAGAAGTTAAAGAAAGAAGAGGAAGTATTGTAAAAGAAATACACAATCTTGGTATTGAACTAAGGTTTGTAAATGGGGGTGGAACAGGAAGTATAAAAACAACTGAGCAAGATAACTCAGTTACGGAGATTACGGTAGGTTCTGCTTTTTATGCGCCTAAACTGTTTGATTACTATAAAGAGGTGCAATTTCATCCAGCTGTTGGATTTGCTTTACCGATTGTACGTCAACCCGCTTCATTTATTTATACATGCTTAGGTGGTGGATATATTGCTTCTGGTGCAGTGGGAAAAGATAAAGAGCCTGAGATTTGGCAACCATATGGTGCGAAGTTATTAGCTTTAGAAGGTGCTGGTGAAGTACAAACGCCGCTTTACTATAAAGGTGAGGAGCAATTGAGTATAGGAGATACTATATTGTTTCGCCATAGTAAAGCTGGGGAGTTATGTGAGCGTTTTCCTGTTGTATATCGTGTGAAAAAAGAGGAGATTGTTGGGGAATATTCGACATATCGGGGGGATAACCAATGCTTTCTATAAAGGGACAAAAATGGAGAAATTGGACAGGGAATGTAGAAGGGACACCGCATTATACGATGTATCCAGAAAGTATACAAGATGTGGTAGAAGTTGTGGGGCTTGCACGAAAAAAAGGAAAGAAAATTCGTGTTGTCGGTTCAGGGCATTCGTTTACACCTCTCGTACAAACGGAAGAGATTTTAGTTTCTTTAGATGAATTGAAAGGAATTACGAATATTGATGTAGAGAAGATGATCGTTGAAGTATGGGCAGGAACAAAGTTATATGATTTAGGGAAGTTACTTGAAGAGAAAGGTTATGCGCAAGAAAATTTAGGGGATATTGATTTGCAATCTATCGCAGGGGCAATTAGTACAGGGACTCACGGAACGGGTGTCGCCTTTGGAAGTCTATCAACACAAGTTATAGAAATTACAGCCGTTTTATCTACAGGTGAGAGGATAGTTTGTTCGGAAATTGAAAATGCGGAGTATTGGAAAGCTTTTCAATTATCGCTTGGAATGCTAGGTATCATTGTAAAGGTAAAATTGAAGGTTATTCCAGTGTATTCGCTCGTTTATGAAAGTGAAAAACAGTCATTATCTACTGTAATGAGCAGACTAGAAGAATATAAAGAGAATCGTCATTTTGAATTTTTCGTTTTTCCTTATTCAGAGGAAGTGCAAGTGAAATTTACAAATGAAACAGCGGATAAAGGAACTGATTTGAAGTGGCATAAATTAAAGGTGGAGTTACTTGAAAATAGAATCTTCTCCTTGTTGTCTAAAGGGTGTAAATGGTTTCCTTCTATAAGTAAATGTGTAAGCCAATTATCAGCTAAGGTTGTACCGAACACAAAAATAATTGGTCCTAGCTATCAAGTGTTTGCAACATCACGTACGGTTCCATTTTATGAAATGGAGTACAGTGTCCCTTCGAAGTATATGAGAATTGTTGTAGCAGAAATTTCAAATCTCATTGAGAAGAAAAAGCATAAGGTGCATTTTCCGATTGAATGTCGCTATGTGAAAGGTGATGATATATGGCTCAGTCCAGCGCATGGAAGAGACTCAGCGTATATTGCTGTTCATATGTATAAAGGTATGAAATATGCTGCTTATTTTGGGGAAGTGGAGAAAATTTTTCTAAAGTATGAAGGGCGTCCACATTGGGGGAAAATGCATACTTTATCGTATGAGCAATTACAAGATATATATCCAGAATTTCATTCGTTTTTACAGGTGAGGAAGTCCCTAGATGAAATGGGAATGTTTTTAAATCCTTACGCAGAAAAGTTATTCATGAGTATGAAAAAAAGCTGACAAATTATTACGAGGCCACTGAAAAAATTCGCTTCATAAGAAAAAGGAATCCATCTCCTACTATATACAGGTGATGGATTCCTTATTTCTTTCAACATATTGATAAAATGTGTGTTATTTTTTTAAAATAATCACTTTTTCAGTGCCCTAATTACTACTTGTCAGCTTTTTTTAGTATAATTGCATTTCTTGTTTGACTAATGCGCTCGTAAAATAGTAACTTATCACGGCTAAATACATGTAATAAAACATGAATAATAAATAGGCCGTTAATTACGAATAGGAATAACAATATAACTAGTAATACTAAAGGCTCTGTATGATTTAAGATGGAGCTACTAGAAAGAATATAATTGATTCCACCTAAAATGAAATAGAATATACCGTAACGAATAAATAATTCTTTTATCGTAATACGTTCCGCTTGTCCTTTAATGTAAATACGAAGTAACGCTTTTCCGATTGTTCTTCCATTTGTAAAGTATGGAATGATAATAAAATAAATAAAGATCGAACATATAATGAAAAGGAGTTCGTATATATTTATATAAGATTGGATAGTAGAAATAAATAGAGAGTTTTCTTTGTTTTTCATGACAGGCACAACGATAGATAAGAAGAGCCAATCAATTTGCATAGCGATGAGACGACGAACGAATCCGACTGGTTTCGTTTCTAAATCAATATGACTATCTAATTCATTTGCTTTCGGAAGGAAGTACGTAAATATTGGTGCAATAATAAAGCCAATTACGCCGCCTAATGTGTTTAAAAACAGATCGTCGATATCAAATAAGCGATATGCACAATTGTATATACCGTATAGTCCAGTCACTTGTGTTAGCTCGAAAAATAGTGAAAGACAAAAAGAAATGCAAACTGTTTGTAAGAAACTACGTCGGAAATAATAACGTAAATAAATACCGAATGGAACGATTAGTAGAACGTTAAATGCTACTTGTAAAAACGCAGATTCCTTTAATAAATAGAAGTAGGTAGCTGGCTTCGTTAAAATTGCCGATGTATGATTACTAATCTCTTGTACGAAATAAAATGGCGAGAGTTGCATATGTTGTGTATTAGCTGGTTGTAGGCTACATGTGTCATATGTTTGTGGCAAAGGTAAAATAACAAGAAAATAGGCATTTAATAAATAGAGTAGTAATGAATATAAAATAAATGAGCGCCATTTATTTAAATAACCGTATTTTCGATAATTAAATATTAAAAAAGGAATTAAGAGAAACATTGCTAAAATAGGAAATAAAATAAATGCTGTTTTTACTGGAAATAAATATACAGTCAAAATGAATCTCCTTTCAATGAATTTTCGTTTATCATTATAACAAAAATGTGGGTGAATATTGAGAAGAAAAAAATATTTGAAATATAATAAAAATCCCTTATAGCAGATAAGGGATTTTTATTATTAGTTAGAAACTACCGTCTCTTGAATACTTTGAGCCAATTGGGAATCAATTTTTTCAGCATCATGAATATGATTCATAATAGTCGTATTTAATTTTTGGAACATTTGTTGTGTATTAGCAAATTCTCGTAATATATCATCATTACAAGATTTTTGGTTTTCAATTGCTTTAATAACATTTGTAGCACCATTTTGTAACGTTTGAATCATGATTAAAATATTTTCAATTCTAGCGTTTGTGTCGGCACTCATTTCTACACCTTCATCGACTAAATGTAAATTATCTTTTGTATTTTCGTATGCTTTTTCGATTTCTTCTTGAATTTTTTTCGTTAAATTGCCGATATTTTTTGTACTCTCTGCCGTACTTTCCGCTAGTTTTCTTACTTCATTGGCAACAACAGCGAAGCCTTTACCATGCTCTCCGGCACGAGCAGCTTCAATACTTGCATTTAAAGCTAGTAGATTTGTTTGTGCTGCAATGTTTTGAATAACTTCAACAATTTGTTCAATTTCTTTTGAGCGTTCGCTTAAATGATTCATACTGTTAGAAGTACGCTGAGATTGTTCACCTAATTTATTAATTACAATAAGTAAACGGTGAACCGATTCTTTTCCTTCATTAGAGCAGTCAATAATTTCTTCAATAGATTGAATTAAGCTTTGTTCTTTTTGTAACATTTCATTATTTAATTCATTAGAATGTGTCGTACGTGTTGAAACATTTTCGAAACATGAGCTTAATTGTTGGACTAAATTTTGGAGTGTATTGTGTTGGTTATTTACAAGTTTATGCTCTTGAACAACGTTTTGTACACGGTCATGGATAGAAGAAATAGTCTCTTGTTTTTCAATATCTTTTTGTTTTAATTCCTCTTCTAATTCTTGTATACGATTTTCTAATTGATCAATTTTATGGTGGAGTGATTTCTTTTGAGTAAACATATATTATTTCAACCGCCTTTAGAAGTTATATTTTCTCTATATTTGGATTTTAGCACCTTTTGTAACTTTTAAATATAGGAATTGTTAAATATTTAAGAATCTATTACATTTTATTTATAATTCCCTTTTTTCCGCCATGAAAAATAAACTGTATTTAATGATTCTGTAAACAAACTGTAAAATAAATCATGTATAACTGTATAAGAAGGGAGTCGGATTATGAACTATTTTAAGCGAATCAGTAGTCTAGTATTAGCAGGGATTATCGGCCTTTCTAGTACAGGCGCTGTTAAAGCAGAGTCAAACGACGAAAAACTTAACAACATACAACAGCAATTGCAGCAAAACGATGCAGATATGCAGAAAAAAGAGCAAGAGAAGCAAGCTGTTAGTAAAGAAATTCAAGGTATCGAAAACGAATTACATAATTTAAACAATACAATTGAAAAAAATAAAGAAGATCAAGCTGCTATTCAACGTAAAATTGATGAAACACATAAGCAGATTGAGCAAAAAAAGAACGAAATTGTCGTTTTAGAGGATAAAGTTCTTGCTCGTAAGGATATTATGAGAAAACGTATGGTTTCTGTTCAAAACAGTTCAAATACAAGTTTAGTAGTAGAAGTTGTTGTAGAGTCAAAAAACTTTGCAGATTTTTTACAGCGTATGAACGCAGTTTCTGCTATTCTAGAAGCTGATAAAGAAATTTTACGTCTACAAGAACAAGATCTTCGTCAAATTGAAGAAGATAAGAAAACAATTGACGAAAAAGAAGCATCTTTAGTAGTAGACAAACAAAGATTAACAAAAGCACAAGCTGAGTTGCAAGATAACTTGAAAAAACGTCAAGATAACTTACAAACAGTTCAATCTAAATATAATGAGATTGCAAGCCAAATTAATTTAGCAGCAGAAGAGAAAGCGAAAATTGAATCGAACATGAAGGCAGTACAAGAAACGATTGCTCGTGAACAAGAGGCAGCAAGAATTGCAGCAGAAGAGCGTGCGAAAGCAGAAGCTGCTGCAAAGGCTGAGCAAGAAGCTTTAGCGCAAGCGCAAGCGGCCGCTAAGCCAGACACGAAACCAGCTCAAGGTGGAAAAGAATTTTATGTAACAGCAACTGCGTATACATCTGATCCATCTGAAAATGGCTATGCGCCAGGTCAACAAGTATTTTCTGCATGGGGACCGGGTGGTAAAGGCTATAATCTAACTGCAAACCCAGGAATGAAATTAATTGCTGTAGATCCAGCTGTTATACCGTTAGGTTCTACCGTATATGTAGAAGGATATGGAACAGCAATTGCTGGAGATACTGGTAGTGCAATAAAAGGGCATCGAATTGATGTTTTAATGCCAGATAAAGGCTCATCTAGTAGATGGGGCAGAAGAACTGTTAAAGTTACTATTTTAAACTAAAATGAAATCCAACTTTACAATACGTAAAGTTGGATTTTTTTATAAAAATTATGTTAAGTTGAATTTACATTTTGTTAAGTTTGACATACAATAGTGATAAGAGGTGGTAAATTTGACCATTTTAAATAGGGTGAAGGAATTAAGAGCTAGGTTTAATTTCACACAAAGTGTATTAGCGGAAAAGGTCGGAGTGACGAGACAAACAATTGCTGCAATCGAAAAAGGGGATTACGTTCCTTCGTTGTTATTAGCACTTACGATTTGTAATGTGTTTCAGTTAAAGATGGAAGATGTGTTTGTTTTAAATAAGGAGGAGGAAGAGGATGAGGATGAATAGAATTGTTGCTTCATATATCATAAATTTATTTTACAGTGTATTGGCATGCTGGGCATTTGTAGAGTTTTATGATTTTTATATACAGTTTGCAGATATTATTAAAACTGAAAAGTTCCCATTTGAAATAACGATACGTTTGGTGCCGTTTGTATTAATATTTATTGTAGCTATCATATTAGCATTTTTTAAAAGATTGCATAAGAAGAAATATAAAAAACATTCATTGCGATTGTATCCTTTATTATTTCCTCAAGAGGATGAACGTGAGAAGGTTATTACAGATAAAGCATGTCGAACAACATTTGTATCATTATGGTTTGTATTACCTTGCGCACTAGGACTATTAATATTTACGCCTGTAGCAAATTTATATATTCCGGCATATCCTTTATACGTTGTATATTTAATTTATTTGATTCAAATGACAGTTTTCCACATATCCTTATACAGAAATAAATTAGCTTAAAAAGAAACCTTCTTGCGTAAGCAAGAAGGTTTCTTTACAGCTTACACTTGTACATATAGCAATATTATTTTATCATTTTATATAGAGTAAGATTTTGTAATGGAAAGGAATTGTATATGAATAAGCAAAAAATTTATAATATAATAGCAATCCTTCTATTTGTTGTAGGTGGTGTTTTAATCGGAAAGCCATTTTATGATGGATATCAGGCTGAAAAGAAACAGACTGAAAATGTACAGACTGTTCAAAAGATGAATTATGAAAAGCATGATACAGAATTTGTAGATGCTTCAAAAATTAATCAACCAGACTTGGCAGAAGTAGCGAATGCATCGTTAGATAAAAAACAAGTAATCGGCCGTATTTCGATTCCAAGTGTTTCGCTAGAGCTTCCTGTTTTAAAAGCTTCTACTGAAAAAAACCTATTATCAGGTGCAGCGACAGTTAAAGAAAATCAAGTAATGGGAAAAGGAAATTACGCACTAGCAGGACATAATATGTCTAAAAAAGGTGTTTTATTTAGTGATATAGCCTCTTTGAAAAAAGGAGATAAAATTTATTTGTATGACAATGAAAATGAATATGAGTATGCTGTTACTGATGTATCTGAAGTAACTCCTGATAAATGGGAAGTTGTAGAAAATCATGGGAAAGATGAAATAACGCTTATTACATGTGTATCTGTGAAGGATAATTCTAAGCGTTATGTTGTTGCTGGTGATTTAGTAGGAATGAAGGCGAAGAAATAAAAAAGATGAGGAGGATGTTTCTTTTTTATTTGTTGTTCTTTTTCTAGCTGTATCGCTAATTCCATAATAGTTTCATCCTGAAGAACGTAAAGTGGCGGGTAGTTCAAACAGAAGGTGTAGGATGGATCATTCCAGCTCTTGTAGGTGCGTGTATCGGTGTAATCGTTAGTAGTATGATAACTAAGGACAAATAAGTGAAAGGGTGTTTTTCTCAAAAGAAGAGAAATGAAAAGGAGGCAATCCGTATGCGGATTGCCTCCTTTTCATTTATTTCTTATTAATGGTTACAGCTTCATTATATTTCGCTGTCGTGTTTTGGCGTAGACGAAGCGTTGCTTGTCCAGTTGTATTTGGATTGATTTGTACGTTCACAATTTTCTCAGCAGAACCTAAGCTGTTTGTTGTGAAAGAGAATGCACTGCTATACCCGAAAGTAGATGGCCAAGTGCCGTTTGTATTTTGTATTTTAGCCACTTGTGTTCCTCCAGTAGTGAAGATACCTAAAGAATAGTTGTTATAAGTTGTATTAGGTAGTAAGTTGTTCACTTGAATCTTTATTTGGAACACTTCATTGTTTGGTAGAGTGCTAGGGCGTGTAATCACATAATCGTTTGCTGTTACGGCGCCGTTATATCCGTACGAACCAGGTTTAAATGTATTTGTATTGAACCATTGGTAACCTGCGTTTGGTGCACTCCAAGGTTCTGGTTGTGGTTCTGTTGATAAATTTGGTTGTTCAAATGTTTGTAAAGTAGTAGGTGAATCAAGTTGTAAACCATTTACTTGATCTAAACTTGTAAATGTTTCTTTTTTTGCTAACCAATTTACTATATTTTCTAGTAAAATAGCATCGTTTTCTTCTTTGTAACCATCATACGTTTTCTTTGTTTGACCAGAATCTTCACGAACGTATTTTGGCGACGCATCTTCAACAGGAGAGGAGTCCCCAATAAAGGCAGCTTTTCCAAGACCAACTTTTGCAATAGCAGCGTAAGGTCCTTCTGCAACACCACCGCCGTTATAAACACCATTATCAACAGCGTTATTCCATTTTGAAGGGTTTTCTGGAAGGTAAACAAGACCTTTTGCTAGCTTTGGATTTGTAATTGCTAGAGTAGAACCAGCATGCATTGCTACAGATGAAACACCTTCTGTAATACCGAATGTTTGTTCAGGTGACACGATATTTTTAGCTGAAACATCACCAATTGCATTGTAGCGGAAGCGAATACCGAAGTTGTCAGATAGCCAATTAGAGCTTTCGACTCCTTGCATAGCTTGTGAATTTGCTTCTTCATTAGACATTCCTTTTGCTGGATTCTCCCAAGCACCGCGCCTATAGCCATTGAACACTTCAGAAGAATCCCAACGATTTTTATTACGATCTGCATTATAATGGTCGGCAATAAAGAAAATACTTCCGCCATTTTTCACATATTGTAACATTGCCTCTTGTTCAGATTTTTTGTAAGGAATATTTGCTTCTGGAACGATAAACACGCTGTAATTTTTTAAGTCGTCGTATGTAATAGGTGTGGATTTACGAAGTTCTTTTACATGATATCCGTTTTGGGCAATGCCGTTTCCGAAATCAGAAAAACCACCATCAATAACCCAGTCAGCTGTCCCTGCCGTTTGACCGTGCGTATTATCAAATAATACTTTCTTTCCATTGTTTTGATTTACAACCTTTGCAGCAATTTCAGGAGCTGGGTCTACAGAGCTTTCGGCATAAGTAGGCGGTATGAACGAACTCCCCATACTAAGTGTGATTGCTGTTGCTAAAGAAAATGTAATCCATTTTTTATTCTTCATAGAAGAATCCCCCTAATAATAAATATATGTGCTTTAATAATGTAATTTATTTTTCTGTAAAAATAAAGATGGAAAACATAAAAAAATATTTAAAAATTGTAAAAACATCGTGAATTTTGTTGAGAATTATTAATATAGACAATAAACAATCTCTTCCAATCAATAAGGAAGGAATTGTATGGTTAACTAATTTTTGAATTAGGTGTTTCATCAATCGTATGAAACCCTAATCGCTTGTAATAGTCAGTCACAGTAATTCGGGCATTACACCATAAAATGTTTGCATTACGCTCTTGCAAGATTTGCTCGGCTTTATGGATTAAGGAGCTTCCAGCGCGTTGATTTCGGAATGTAGGCAATGCTGCCATTCCTCGTAGGCGATAATGAACACCTGTTGGTAAGTCTGAATATATTTCTTTTGAGAAGGAAGCGATGCTAATCAGTTCATCGTTTAGAAATGCACCTAAGTGGAAGGTGTCTGCTTCGTAATCGGAAGGGTATTTACAGTCTTCTAAAGGTTGATTGGGACGCAAAATCGTTTGACGAAATCAATATGTTTCAGATGCATCAATATGTTTTACGATGATCATATTATCATCCTTTCTTATTGTCCATTTTCTATAAGTTGTAAAAAGAAGTATGCAGGTGCGGTGAAAAGACCGAGTGTACTAACGGTTCCGAGAAGGAGCGAAAGTAAGAGACAAGAGTATTTAATTCCATTTGATTTTTTCCAGCCGTAACTACAAATTTCAATGCTAACACCGATGAGAATAATGGCGACGAGTACTTCTGTTAATAATAAGAGAGCTAAAGTTGCAATAGACATAATGTGATCCATCCTTATAATATGTGATAGTAACATTTTACCATAACATTTGTCATAATAAGTATATTATTCATGCTTCTGTTGTTAATTTTGTAATGTGGATGCAATAGGAAGCGAATAAAAAAAGACTACTGAAAATCAGTAGTCTTTTTTATGCAAATTACATGGAGAAGAAAATCCATACAGTTAAACCAACTGTTGCAGTTGCAACGAAGAAACTGTATATCATTGCAAGAATTTGAACTCTTCCTTCTCCTTCTTTTAAGTGCATGAACATAATTAATTGTAACAACGCTTGCGCAACAGCCATTATGATAATAGTTGTTAATATCGTTGAAAGTGGTAGGTTTGTGTAAAGTGCTACGTATAACGCTAGAAACGTTAGTGCAAGCGATAAAATAAATCCGAAAACGTGTGACCATGGGAATCCGCTATGCGCATGCCCGTTTGCTTGATTGTTATTTTGACTCATTTACGCCACCATCCCATTCAAGTAAACTAGTGTGTAAATAAAGACCCAAACAAGATCAAGGAAATGCCAGTATAAGCTGATAATGAATACTTTACGAGCTGTAACTGGTGTTAAACCTCGTTTTAAAATTTGGATAATAACACAAATTGCCCAAATGATACCACCTGTTACGTGGGCTCCATGCGTTCCAAGAAGAACGAAGAATCCAGATAAGAAAGCACTCGTTTGAATTGTTGCGCCTTCACCAATATACATAATGAACTCTTCGATCTCGAAGAATAGGAAACCTGCACCTAAAAGTAATGTAAAGATGAACCATCCAAGCATTGCTTTTTGGTTATGCTTACGCATTTCGTGAATTGCGATACCACATGTAAAACTACTTGTTAAAAGTAGTAGTGTTTGAATTAAAAGCGTTTTAAGTTCAAACAGTTGCGCTGGTGTTGGGCCATCTGCCGTACGACCAGCAAGTACTAGATAAGAGGCGAAAAGTGTTGCGAACAGCATAATTTCAGCCCCAAGAAAAATCCAGAATCCTAGGATATTCAATCTGCTTTGCTCAGATTGATATTCCAAAGGTAAGCTTTTATCTAAAGCCGCCATATCATTTCACCTCTCATGCCACATGTTCTGTTTTTTTAATTTCATCAACACTGATATAGTAACCGTCATCGTAATCGAATGAACGATAGATTAAGCAAGCTAAAATACCAACTCCGCCGATTGCTGCAAGCCAGAACCAGCTAAATACTAATGCAAAACCTGCAAGACCAAAGAATCCAGACGCAATAATAGGCACACCAGAGTTACTTGGCATGTGAATTGGTTTTAATTCTTCTGAAGCTGGTGTAACTGTTTCTCCGCGTTGTTTCATGAACCAGAAAGCATCAGCTTCTTTAATTTCAGGAAGTTTCGCGAAGTTGTAATGTTGTACAGGAGATTGAGTTGCCCATTCAAGTGTACGACCGTCCCATGGATCTCCAGTTGTGTCACGTTCACCATGACGTGCACTCCAAATTACGTTGTAGCAAAGAAGTAGGAAGCCAATACCCATCATTACAGCACCAACAGATGCGATTTGGTTTAGCCATCCCCATCCAAGACCTTCAGAGTAAGTGTACATACGACGAGTCATACCGTCTAAACCTAAGAAGTACATTGGGAAGAAACAGATATTAAAGCCGCTCATAAAGATCCAGAATGTCCATTTACCTAGTCGTTCATTTAACATATGACCAGTCATTTTTGGATACCAGAATGTGAATCCAGCAAGCATAGCGAATACTGTACCTGCGATTAATACGTAGTGGAAGTGAGCGATTAGGAAGTAGCTGTTATGGTATTGATAATCAGCTGCTGCCATTCCAAGCATAACCCCTGTAACTCCACCAACTACGAAGTTTGGAATAAATGCCAATGACCAAAGCATTGGAACTGTAAAACGAATACGTCCTTTATACAGTGTAAACAACCAGTTAAAGATCTTAACCCCGGTTGGAATCGAAATCGCCATTGTCGAGATCGAGAAGAATGAGTTAACCGCTGGACCTGCACCCATCGTGAAGAAGTGGTGAAGCCATACGATGAAACTTAGTAAAGAAATTGCAACCATTGAGTATACCATCGCACTGTAACCGAATAGACGTTTACGTGAGAATGTACTAATGATTTCAGAGAAAATACCGAATGCCGGTAAAATAACGATATATACTTCAGGGTGACCCCATACCCAGAATAGGTTGGCCCATAACATTGGCATACCGCCGCTCGCCATCGTAAAGAAGTGAGCATCGAATAGACGGTCAAATGTCATTAATGCAAGAGCAACTGTTAATACTGGGAAAGCGAAAATAATGATAACTGTTGTAATTAAGATTGACCAAGTAAACATTGGCATTCTCATTAATGTCATACCAGGTGTACGCATTTTTAAAATAGTAACAAGGAAGTTAATACCTGTCATTAGTGTACCGAGACCTGAAATTTGTAATGCAATTGCGTAGTAGTTATTTCCTACACCAGAAGTAAACTCTGTACCCGCCATTGGGAAGTAAGAAGTCCACCCAGCATCTGGAGAACCACCGATTACGAAAGCGATGTTGAATAACATTGCTCCGACAAAGAATAACCAGAAACTTAAAGCATTTAAGAATGGATATGCAACGTCACGAGCACCAATTTGCAATGGTACTACAAGGTTCATTAGTCCCATTACGAATGGCATTGCCATAAAAAGAATCATTACTGTACCATGCGTTGTAAAGATTCCGTTATAGTGTTCAGCGTTTAAATAAGTTGTTTCTGGGAATGTTAATTGTGCACGGATCATTAAACCATCCATACCACCACGGAATAACATTACAACCGCAGAAATGATATACATGGCTCCGATTTTTTTATGGTCAACAGTTGTCAACCATTCATCCCAAAGCCACTTCCATTTTTTATACTTTGTTAGTACGAAAATGATTGCTAAAGTCACAAGAACGATAGAAGCGTCTGCACCGTAAATAATCGGGTCACCTGTGACAAAGAATTCATCAAGCTTCACTGTGTTCACTCCAATCTGTTGGAATAATAGCTATTATTTTTTGTTTTTGTAATAGTTGTAATCACAATATTCAAGTGATTTTGGATCTACATAACTTAAGTGATGACTAGAAAATGTCATACGACCAACTACACCAGGTTTAACAATTTCGTTGTACTTATCTTCTGTTAGTTTAGGAGCAGTTTGTTGTACTTCTTTTACCCACTTGTCATAATTTTCTTTTGTTTTTGCTTCAACCTCGAACTCCATGTGAGTAAATCCTTCACCAGAGAAGTTCGCACTACGGCCTAGGTAAGAACCAGGCTTATTAGCTTGTAAATATAAATCCATAATCATGCCATCCATAGTGTACTTCATACCACCAAGTTCTGGAACCCAGAAAGCATTCATTGGACCGACAGAAGTCAGTTTAAATTGGATAGGTACACCAGCTGGGATGTTTAAATAGTTAACGGTTTCAATTTTTTCCTCTGGGTAACTAAATAACCATTTCCAGTTTGCAGATGTAACATAAATTTCAACTGGTTTAATATGTTTAGACTCTTTCGGAACCTCTTCCGAAGCATACGTTGCTTTTACTGTTGGAATCGATAATGCGATAACGATAATAACAGGAACAAGCGTCCAAACGATTTCTAATAATGTGTTACCGTGTTGATTAGGTGGCTCATAGTCCATGTTTTCTGGTTTTTCACGATAACGAATCAAGATGACTGTAAACAAGATAAATACAATTGCGATAATTAATGACATAAGCACGAATGACCAAACAATTAAATCATACTGTGCTTTTGCAACAGGTCCTTGCGGATTTAATACTGCGAGTTTCTTATCACAGCCACCGAGGAACAGAAGTAATGATAACGGAAGAAGTGAAGCTAACTTCCAAAACGCTTTCTTTAGTTGCACGATTGAAAATCTCCTTTCTCCTTGGATTGAAACTATGCCAATAAAACAATATAAACCTATTAATTTATAGATGGCAATAGTTTTTGAGATATTGTTAAAAAATAGACACAAATGCACGCTTTTTAAGGTAAATATCATTTGTAACCTGATAACATTGTAAACCATTTTCTAGGGGAAAATGTCATTGTGAAAATTTTAAGATAAATAAAGTTATACCAAAATATCCAAAAAATAGAAAAAAGCTATTTTATTATAAAAAATAGCTGAATATTTTGTATACTTAGTTTATCCCGCTATTTGCGGGCAATCAGACTCCCACCTTAAAATTCGGCGAATGCGGGGAAGTGAGGTGGGAGATAATTGCCTGTAAAAGCCCGATTGGTGNNAAGTTTCACTTTATTTTTTGAGTGATAGTTCGTTGCTGTTTAAATGTGACAACTTTTTTAAATTTAATTTGGTATAGAATGTAACAAATAATCATAAATGGAATACCGCAATAAAGAGCAATTTTCCGATCTGGAATGAAAGCTAAACGAACAAATGTAATGTTTCGAAAAAGATTAGTGTCTTTTCTTTTTGTTGGAAATAATTAGAATTTTTAAAATGTATAGGTGTAAACAATAATTCACATAATCTTTCTAGCAAACTAGTGAGAAGAACGGTACAATAATAAGAGTTGTATCTGTAAAATAATAATTAATGGAGTTTTGTTTATAATGAAAAAGCTAAAATATCTTTTTGTTTTCGGAATTATACTAGCTGTCGCGTTTTTTATGGGGAAAGATAAAATTATACAAAAGGTGCAAGTATTACGCTTAGATTTTTTATCTGATATGAAAGAATCAGCTATGATTGAAGGGGTTCCGTTTATAAAGCAATTGCCAGAATTACCTCGTGGATGCGAAGTGACAAGTTTGGCTATGTTACTACAATATAAAGGTGTACAAGTAGATAAGATGCAACTTGCTAGCGAAATTCATCGCGTTCCATTTGAACAAAATGGTTTGCGTGGAAATCCTTATGAGGGATTCGTTGGAAATATTTATACGAAAGCTGAGCCAGGATATGGTGTATACAATAAACCAATCTTTAATTTAGCAGAAAAATATGTTCCTGAAAAAGTAATTAATTTAACAGGTAGAGACGTGAAAGATTTATATAAGGGAATTAGTTCCGGTTCTCCAGTATGGGTTATTATTAATACAACGTTTAAGCCACTAGCTGAAAGTAGTTTTGAAACATGGAATACAAGTTCCGGTGAGGTGAAAATTACATATTTTGAGCATAGTGTAGTAATAATTGGCTATGATCAAGACTTTGTATATGTAAATGATCCTTTGAAAAATAATCCGCGTTTCGCTGTTCCGCGAGCAGAATTTGAGAGAGCTTGGGAGCAAATGGGGAAACAAGCAATTATTATTTTGTAATAATAAAAAGTCATCTTAATGAACTGCACCCCAAT
>NUMR01000134.1 GCA_002578045.1 Bacillus cereus | reverse complement strand
TTATACTGATTCACTTCCCCATACCCAAACATATTACACTTCTTCATCAGCTCTTCAACAAGTTTTACACATCTAGCATTATCTGATGTTAAATTATCACCGTCTGAAAAATGGAATGGATAAATATTATAGCGGTCTGGTGAATATTTATTATCGATAAGCTCTAATGCTTTTTTGTATACGGAAGAACATATTGTTCCGCCACTTTCTCCTTTTGAGAAAAATTCTTCTTCTGTGACGACTTTTGCTTCTGTATGGTGAGCGATAAATTCAATATCAACTGTTTCATACTTTGTACGCAAAAATCTTGTCATCCAGAAAAAGAAACTACGTGCCATATACTTCTCCCATATTCCCATCGATCCGCTCGTATCCATCATCGCTAATACAACAGCTTTTGAATCTGGCTTTAATACTTCATTCCAAGTACGGAACTTTAAATCTTCTTGGTGAATTGGATGGAAAGATGCTTTACCACGCATCGCATTTCGTTTATATGCTGATATCATCGTGCGCTTCTTATCGATGTTTCCCCACAAGCCCTTTTTTCTAATGTCATTAAATTCAATATGTTCAATCCGATTTTCATCCATTTCTTTTCTTTTCAAGTTAGGTAACTCTAATTCTTTGAAAAACGCTTGTTCCAATTCTAAAATAGAGACTTCCGCTTCGTAGTAATCTTCTCCAGTCGCATCTCCTGCTCCTTGCCCTTTTCCTGGTCCTTTTTGCTTTTGACCACCTGATCCATCTCTCGCAACGACATCACCAACTTTGCTATCACCGTTTCCTTGCCCAACATGTTTATTTTTATCGTAATTGTACCTAATCTTATACTCATCTAAAGAACGAATTGGTATTTTTACAACATCCTTGCCATTAGACATAACTATACTTTCTTCTGTTACAAGATCTTGTAAATTATTTTTAATTGCTTCTTGTACTTTTTCCTGATGGCGTTGCTGGTCGTCATATCCTTTACGATGGAGGGACCAGTTTTCCTGTGAAATCGTATAATTTGGTTGATTTTCTTCGCCCATTCTTTTCCCTCCTTGCTGTAATTGTCTTCCCATATGAACAGTAGGCTGCAAATTTTGCTTTATGATATGCACCGCTAACATAGGTCAAAAGTAACTGTTCATTGTAACTTATCCCTTAAACATATCAATCGTTTTATCCAAAAACTCCGTACATCCTAAACAAAATTTTCCCCATTACATAGGAAATAATATTTAACCGCCGATAAGAAAGAAACACAATGCATTGTTGCACACATTTTTACTTTGCAACATATTGTATTGTGTTGGCTTTTTTCGTATGAATGGTTGGTTACTCTATCATATGCATATTGTAAAAATAATTGACAATAAATTCATGAAATTGCATCTTAATTTATTACATTTGGACAAGGTATGACACTTTATACACATCTGAACGAATAATAAAACGCTGTCCCGCAAAATACAAGAGACAGCGTTTTGTTATCAAACTATCGGTTTAGCAGACTACCTACATAGCGTAATAATTCATTTGCTGAAGAAGAATTATAGCCATGCTCATCAATTAAACGTGCAACAACATCGTTGATTTTCTTAAGCTGATTTTCGTCTGGTGTTTTCGTTGATGTCGTAATTTTTACTACATCTTTCAAGTCAGCAAATAGCTTCTTCTGAATCGCTTCACGAAGGCGTTCGTGTGAGTTATAGTTGAAACGTTTTCCTTTGCGTGCATAAGCAGAGATACGAATTAAAATTTCTTCACGGAATGCTTTTTTCGCATTTTCTGAAATTCCGATTTGCTCCTCAATTGAACGCATCAGTTTTTCATCTGGGCTCATTTCCTCGCCCGTTAACGGATCACGTAATTTCGATTTATTGCAGTATGCTTCAACGTTATCTAAGTAATTATCCATAAGCGTCTTCGCTGATTCTTCATATGAGTACACGAATGCTTTTTGTACTTCTTTCTTAGCAATTTCATCGTATTCTTTTCTCGCTAATGAAATGAAGTTCATATAACGTTCACGGTCTTCGTTACTAATAGATGGGTGCTGATCCAATCCATCTTTTAAAGAGCGAAGTACATCAAGTGCATTAATGGATGGCACTTCTTTTCTAATAATTGTAGAAGAAATTCGGTTAATAACATAACGTGGGTCAATACCGCTCATACCTTCATCTTGATACTCACGCTGTAATTCCTCAACATCAATTGCGTTATAACCTTCTACCATTTCCCCGTCATATAAACGCATCTTTTTAATTAAATCGATATCTGGTCGCTTCGGATCTTTGAGACGGGTTAAAATAGTAAACATCGCTGCAACGCGAAGTGTGTGCGGTGCAATATGAACATTAGACACATCACTTTCACGAATCATTTTTTCATAAATATGTTCTTCTTCACTTACTCGTAAGTTATATGGAACTGGCATTACAATAATTCTTGAGTGTAATGCTTCATTTTTCTTATTTGCTATGAACGAGCGGTACTCTGTTTCGTTCGTATGCGCTACGATTAATTCATCTGCTGAAATAAGCGCAAATCTGCCTGCTTTGAAATTCCCTTCTTGTGTAAGTGATAATAAGTGCCATAAAAACTTCTCATCACACTTTAACATTTCCTGGAATTCCATCATACCTCGGTTCGCCTTATTCAATTCTCCATCAAATCGATACGCACGAGGATCTGATTCTGAACCATATTCTGCAATTGTAGAAAAGTCCAAACTGCCTGTTAAATCTGCAATATCTTGTGATTTCGGATCAGAAGGACTAAATGTACCAATACCTGTTCGGCGATCCTCAGAGAAGAAAATACGCTCTACAACTACATTTTCAATTCTTCCACCGTATTCTTGTTCTAAACGCATAACATTTAGCGGAGATAGATTCCCTTCAATTCTTACACCATACTCATCAAAGAAATCATCGCGTAAATGATGCGGAATTAAATGCAATGGATCTTCATGCATTGGGCAGCCTTTAATCGCAAAAATAGCCCCACGGTCTGTACGTGAATATGTTTCTAATCCTCGTTTCAACATCGTAACTAAAGTTGATTTACCACCACTGACAGGACCCATTAATAATAAAATACGTTTTCTAACATCTAATCGTTTTGCAGATGGATGAAAATATTCTTCTACAAGGCGTTCTAAAGCATCCTCTAATCCAAATAGCTGATTATTAAAGAAGTTATACTTTCTTCTACCATCAACTTCTTCAATTCCAGCATCTTTTATCATATTGTAAATGCGAGAGTGTGCTGTTTGAGCCACCCATGGCCTTTCTTTCACAAGCTCCAAATACTCCGCAAACGTACCTTCCCATTGTAAACGTTCTTCTGCTTCTCGATGTTGTTCAATTTTCTTTAGAATATCCATTATAGCTCCTCCCCCATCTCCTTGTTCAATCGGATTATTATAAAAGGTATGCTAGGATGTCCTTAAACATTCTTTAAATCAAAACGAAATATATAATAGCGTTATAAAATTCTCTCCAAAATTCAAAGAAAATTCTGTATAATATAGGTATTAAAGTTTTCACACTGCTATTCATTATAAATAAATTCTTTTCTTCTAAGAACCTTACATACATTTCGATTCACCAATAGAATTCGTAAACCAAAAAAGTAGGGGGGGAATATTAACATGAAATTATTATTAATTTTAGGTGTATCACTCACATTTCTTACAGCTATTTTCACATCTGGTTACAATGATAAACCAGGTACACATAAAAAGTGATGTGCTTTATTTAGCACATCACTTTTTTATACCTTATTTGTAATACTCATTTTCCACATCATATTTTGATATAGGGAAACTGTAATAATAATCTTGTGCAAGTTTCACATTCTTTTCCTTTAAAAATTGGATTTGTTCCACATTTTCTAATCCTTCTACAACTACATTCCATCCTAAAGTATGTGTCAAATCAACTACACCCAACTTATCATTGGGTTACACCCTTCACACGATTGAAATGAGGGTATCCTTGCCGATTTTAGATAAATAATTGCAGCCATAATATTCGTATCACGTTCATCTATATGTATACCTTCCTATTTATTTCAACCTGTCTTATCTATTTTTATACATATATCCCATTCTATATGAATATGTACCCCTTTTTAAATGTATAGTTACATATTATTTTTAGAAAAAAAGTCGCCATATGGCGACTTTTAATAAACGATTTCTAAATCTAATCCTGGATAATTTTGTTGACGGAATGCTTCATAAATTAAAATTGCTGCAGTATTAGATAAATTTAATGAGCGTACTTTATCCGTCATTGGAATACGTAAACAATGATCGAAGTTTTCTTCGATTACATTAGCTGGTAAGCCATTCGTTTCTCTTCCAAATACGAAATAGTAATCCTTCTCACGCTTGCTATAATCAAACGCTGTATGGGCTTTCTCGCCATACTTTGTTAAATAGAAGAATTCGCCACCTTTATTTTTCTCATAAAATTCTTCTATTGAATCATAATACGTAATTTTCACGTGCTGCCAATAATCTAATCCTGCACGTTTTAACATTTTATCATCCGTTGAAAATCCAAGCGGTCTAATCAAATGTAATTCTGTTCCAGTTGCTGCACAAGTACGAGCAATATTCCCTGTATTTGCAGGAATTTCTGGTTGATATAAAACAACATGTACTCCCACGCGATATTCACCTCTATTTTTTGTCTACTACGTATTATACCACTTGAGCAAAAAATCTCTACCCATTAATAATATGAAAGAATTTATATTTCATTTGTGGTGTGTATTTACTAGAGTCTTCATAGTTCCAATAACGCCGACGGCTATTCGCTGAATGTGCATTTACAAGTGGCATACCATCTGCGTCTTTTGCTACTACAATCGTCGTATGATTCCACCTACCGTCATCCTCGAAATCATAAGCAATGACATCACCAAGAATAAGGTCTTCTGGCCTTTCTACTGCCTCTGCTCGAAGCCCTGTTGTAGCACCTGACAAATACCAATAAAAAGAATGTGCGACAGCCCAGCTCCAACTCCACTGTTTCTCCCTTTGCCACCATCCTTTACGAATATTAGGATATCCGTTCATTGGTACTTCTCCATTATGAAGACATTGGGAAATAAAATTCGTACAATTATCAGGGAAATTGCGATACACAGGATTTCGGTCATCCCACCAATGCTCTGCATATTTCACTGCCTCTAAACGATTATACTGATAAGAACTGTACTTCTCTTTCGTAACTTCCCTCTCTAATGTCTCACTCATTCCGACTTCTTCTGACACTTCAATAGCATAATCACCTATGACCCGACTATTATTTAAACAAACTCTTCGTTTTAATTGTTCCTCTTCAATATAAAATAATTCTTTATGCCTAATTAAATATTTAAAATGTATTTGATAATCAATTTCTTGATGGTCACTACTATTTAACTGTCTAAGGAAAGAAATATCCGCAGTTGCTTTCACTATATCTGCACTACGCCTTTGGAACAATTGTTTCTTTCTCTTTGCTATTTGTAGTAAATCTTTAGCAATACCATCCACGTCTGTTCGTTTCTCTGTGATATATGCTAAAAACTGTTGTACTTGCTTTTCAATATTCGCTTTTACAACCATTTCTTCTCCCTCCCATATTACAATATGAAAAAGGGAGATAATATCTACTCTTTTTTCTGCGCTAACAATTCAAGTCCGCGATTCATTTCATGAAGAACCTCTTCATCCTTTTCACGTTCCATCGCTTTTTCAATCGCTTCTCCTACTCCATCTCCACCAATTTTCCCAAGTGCCCATGCTGCTGTTCCACGTAGTACTGGCCTTGGATCATCTTTCATAACACCGATTAAATCAGGAATTGCTGATTCTTCTTTAAAATGTGCAAGTGCTAAAATCGCATTTCTTTGCAATGGCTTTTTCCCTCTCCATGATCCTGACATACTCCCATATTTCTCTTTAAAATCACGATTACTAATTGTTAAAAGTGGTGTTAATAACGGTTTAACTAACTCAGGATTCGGCTCCATCTCAGGATGATTATGAAAATCCATTCCTTTATTTTTCGGACAAACAGTCTGACATGTATCACATCCATAAATACGATTTCCTATTTTATCGCGATATTCTTCAGGTAGGAATCCTTTTGTCTGTGTTAAAAATGCAATACATTTCTTCGAGTCTAACTGTCCTCCTTGCACTAAGGCACCTGTAGGACAAATATCAATACATTTTGTACAGCTTCCACACTGATCTTCTATTGGCTGATCCGGTGGGAATGGAACGTTTGTAATCATTTCTCCTAAATATACATACGAACCAAATTCCGGAGTAATAATAGCGCAGTTCTTACCACTCCATCCAATACCTGCTCGCTCCGAAACAGCTCTATCACTTAATTCACCTGTATCAACCATTGATCTCACTTCTATATCCGGAAGTTTTTCAATTAAATATGCCTCTAATTTTTGCAACCGATCCCGTAAAACAAGATGATAATCTTGTCCCCAAGAAGCACGACAAAAAATTCCGCGGCGTTTTCCACGTTTACTTAATGGTGCATTTTTTAATTTTGAAGGGTAAGCTAAAGCAATCGCAATGATTGATTTTGCACCCGGCAATAAAAGCTGTGGATTCGTTCTCTTCTCTATATCAGGCTCTTCAAATCCAGATTGATAATTTAATTGTTGCTGCTGGATTAACCGCTGCTTTAATTCCTCAAACGGAGAAGCGCTCGCAAAGCCTATTTTATCTATACCAATTGTTTTACTATACGCAATTACATCTTGCTTTAATTGTTCAAAATCCATTCTTAATCGCCTCCTCAGATGAATCCATCCCTTATGTAACAACTATATTGGTTAGCAATTCACTTTTGGAATACTATTCTTTACTTCTATTTTCTCATACAATTATGCTTTTCAAACATTAAAAAACGCAATGCCTCGTTTATCTCGGAAACGAAACACTGCGTTGATCACAATTTATTAGAAAAACATGTAATAAAATTTGGAGCGGTTGAAGAGAATCGAACTCTCGACCAGAGCTTGGAAGGCTCTTATTTTACCACTAAACTACACCTGCAAATATGAAATAAATATAAGATATTAGCATAACTTATGTAAAGTAGTATAGCATGTAAAAAAAGCGGAAGCAAGAATTTTATCGAAAAAAGTCGAAAAAGTGATGAAATATCTCATCACTTTTTCAACTCTTTATCAATTGCTTTCTTCAAGCTATCAAAATCAGGGTTTGCAAGATTTCCATTCACATATACTGAAGGCGCACCTTGAACTTTCAATTTTTGAGCACGATCTGAATCTTTACGTACTTTTTCTTTTATTTCTTTGCTGTGCAAGTCTTTCTTAAATTGTTCTACATCAACTTTTGGAAGCTTCTCTTTCACAATGTTAAGAAGTAATTCTTCTGTAATCCATTCTTCCGTATCTTTCTTTTGATTTTGATAAATCTCATCATAGAAAATCCAGAATGAATCTTTATCTTGTTTATAAATTGCTTCACCAGCTGCTGCACCTAAATCAGAGTCTTTTCCGATAAATGGGAAGTTAATAAAATATAACTGTACTTTACCTTTATCAATATACTCTTCTTTTAATCGTGGCAATACTGTTACATCCCAAGTACGGCAAGCTGGACATTTGAAGTCCCCAAATTCGACTACCTTAACCGGAGCATCCTCTTTCCCTAAAGATTGTTGCGTAGAATAAGCAAACATCTCATTCCCTTTATCTTTCTTGTCATTTATGATGCTATACACAATCGTCCCGATTACAATCAATACTGCGATAGAAAAAACTATACCAAGAGCCATGAGTTTATTTGATGATTTCATATACATTCCTCTTTAAATTCATATTCTGTATACAGCATTGTACACAATACACATAATATCAATACTTACACATATCACGCAATGAACGCGCTCACATAAATTACAAAAATACAACAATTGTGACGATATTGTGTCACGTTTTGTCACGATTTATTCAAAAAAAGAAGTCCTTATGTAAGAACTTCCTTTAACTTACTACTTTTTCACGAGCGTTATTTAACATCGACTGCTCTGTCTTTATATCATGACGGATTACTAATTTCTCACTAACTGCTTGAACGTACTCATCATGATTAATATATCCTTCTTTCTCCATTAACCTCAAAACTACATTTCGTCTCTCAACCGCTTTATCATAATTTTGTACAGGAGAGTAATAAGCTGGTGCTTTTACTACAGCAGCCATCATTGCACTTTCAGCTAGTGTTAACTGATTGACCTTTTTACCAAAGTACAGATTTGCTGCTTTTTCAATTCCCCATGCTCCTTCTCCGTAATAAATATTACTTACATACAATTTTAAAATCTCATCCTTCGTAAATGTACGTTCAATTTTTTTGGTATAAAAAATCTCTTTCCACTTACGAGAAAATGTACGTTCATTAGTTAAAAAAGCATTTTTAGATAACTGCTGTGTAATTGTACTTCCCCCTTGCACAACACCACCAGCTTTTATATTCTCGATAGACGCTCGAATAATTGCTATATAATCTAAACCGTTATGATGATAAAATCTTTTATCTTCTGTCGCAATAAATGCATGTGTTAATGATTCTGGCACCTCCAATTTGGCCGGTACATGTAATTTACTAATGTCACTTCGCTCAATCATTACATTTCCAACGAATAATAACGTACAACTTAACAATAATAATAAAATAATGGCTTTATAAAAAAGTTTAGTCATTGGACTTAATGCAATTTTTTGATGATAGTTCACCCTAGATAATACTCGCTCTTTCATCTTGGACACCTCTTTCCCACACAGCATATAACTCTTACCTTAAGAATACCTTGTTGTAAAAAAATATCCCATCGATTTCTCTTACACCTACCTTACAACATTGTAAGGTATAAAAGTGTATTGTATCACAGTCTTTTTTTATCTACTATTCATCTGAAATATTGAATATAGATTATTTATAAACCCTAATAATAAGTAGATACGCAAAAGTTAAGACAGTTATACTTCTCCCATAAAGTGAAACTTTAATCAGTGGGGGTTTTGTCCATCCCCCACTGATTATGAGCCCTCACCAATCGGGCAGTAACGGGCAGTTATCTCCCACCTCACTTCCTCGCATTCACCAAATCTTGAGGTGGGAGTCTTACTGCCCACAAATAGCGGGATAAAAACACCTTAGTTTTACCTTATTCTTTTATTATATTACCTATAAATATATACTTTTGAGTATCTAGCAGTCTAATCATATGCAATATATCACTATTATACAGAACAAACGTTCCTAAAATCAATACTAGCATCTTTATCATTTTGACCTTTTTCTGAAGCAAAATACATAAAAAAGGTTAGCTATTTAATATCCCTTCAAATAGCTAACCTTTTTTTACAGTCTTCCTAGAAGATTATAAGGCTGTACCTCCTAGAAACACATTTATTTCATATACCCCCTATAACCATATTCCCTACCTTACAATAAAGTGAAACTTTAATCAGTGGGGGTTTTCTTCATCCCCCACTGATTATTAGCCCACACCAATCCAGCTTTTACGGGCAGTTGATCCCCCACCTAACTTCTTTGCTTTCGCTGAATTTTGAGGTAGGGGTCTTACTGCCCACAAATAGCGGGATAAAACACCTTTAAAACTCCATAAAAAAGAGACCCAATTCGTTAAACGAAAGGATCTCCTTATATTATTCTCCTAAGTCTACGTTGTGGTAAACTTGCTGTACATCTTCTAAATCTTCTAATGCATCAACCATTTTTTCAAATTGTGTTTGAGCATCTTCAGAAAGTGTTACATCACTTTGTGCCAGCATTGTTAATTCTGCAACTGTAAATTCTTCGATGCCCGCATCTTTAAGTGCAGATTGTACTGCATGGAATTGATCTGGTTCAGCATAAACGATAACAGAATCCTCTTCTTCTAGAATGTCACGTGCATCTACATCTGCTTCCATTAAAATTTCAAGAACCTCATCCGATGTTTTACCTTCAAGACCGATAACAGCTGTCACATCAAACATGTAAGCTACAGAACCGTTTACACCCATGTTACCACCGTTTTTACTAAATGCAGCTCGTACATCCGCTGCAGTACGGTTTACGTTATTTGTTAGTGTATCTACAATTACCATAGAACCATTTGGTCCAAATCCTTCATAACGAAGCTCATCATAGTTTTCTTCTGAACCGCCTTTTGCCTTTTCAATTGCACGGTCAATAATTGTTCTTGGCACATTATATGTTTTCGCGCGCTCTAATACGACTCTTAGCGCTTGGTTTGATTCTGGATCTGGCTCGCCTTGTTTTGCTGCCACATAAATTTCACGTCCAAATTTCGCGTATATGCGGCTTGTATTTGCATCTTTTGATGCCTTTTTGTCTTTAATATTGTTCCATTTACGGCCCATACTTTCCACTCTCTTTCCCGTTTTAAATCTACATAAAAATATTAATATGAAATATAATGTGTGTTCAACACATTTTTAAAAGAAATATAAAAAGTTCATTTTTGATTCATATTACAGACATAATAGGAATCACTATCATGTTGTTCTTTCAACAAGTTATATTATACATGAATTTCTAAGTTCATTACGAATTTTAGAATCATATAGCATAATTTAATAAAAAAGACTCTAACATTTCTGTTAGAGTCTTTTTTATATCGCTGATACCGATGGTCGGGGTCGAACCGACACTCCCGAAGGAACACGATTTTGAGTCGTGCGCGTCTGCCAATTCCGCCACATCGGCACAATAAGAAAGGCGGCAACCGGATTCGAACCGGTGGTAAAGGTTTTGCAGACCTCTGCCTTACCACTTGGCTATGCCGCCATATGAAATTTAAATGGAGCGGAAGACGGGATTCGAACCCGCGACCCCAACCTTGGCAAGGTTGTATTCTACCACTGAACTACTTCCGCAAAATGGCTGGGCTAGCTGGATTCGAACCAGCGCATGACGGAGTCAAAGTCCGTTGCCTTACCGCTTGGCTATAGCCCATCGAATTCTTACTTAATTATATGTAAGCATCCATTAGATTATTTGTAATTTGTAAAATAAAAATGGGGCGATTGATGGGAATCGAACCCACGAATGCCGGAGCCACAATCCGGTGCGTTAACCACTTCGCCACAACCGCCATGTTGTATTTATATTTTTGGCAGGGGCAGTAGGAATCGAACCCACACTGGAGGTTTTGGAGACCTCAGTTCTACCTTTAAACTATGCCCCTATGTAAATGGTGGAGGGGGGCAGATTCGAACTGCCGAACCCGAAGGAGCGGATTTACAGTCCGCCGCGTTTAGCCACTTCGCTACCCCTCCGAAACTTACATGGTGCCGGCTAGAGGACTTGAACCCCCAACCTACTGATTACAAGTCAGTTGCTCTACCAATTGAGCTAAGCCGGCATATTTTATTAAAATGGTGGCTCGGGACGGAATCGAACCGCCGACACGAGGATTTTCAGTCCTCTGCTCTACCGACTGAGCTACCGAGCCTTATTAAAATGGCGGTCCCGACCGGGGTCGAACCGGCGATCTCCTGCGTGACAGGCAGGCATGTTAACCACTACACCACGGGACCATTTGGTTGCGGGGACAGGATTTGAACCTGCGACCTTCGGGTTATGAGCCCGACGAGCTACCAGACTGCTCCACCCCGCGACGATATTATTTTATATGGTGGAGGATGACGGGATCGAACCGCCGACCCCCTGCTTGTAAGGCAGGTGCTCTCCCAGCTGAGCTAATCCTCCAAAAATGGTGACCCGTACGGGATTCGAACCCGTGTTACCGCCGTGAAAGGGCGGTGTCTTAACCACTTGACCAACGGGCCAATTATTATAATTATAAATCCTTATGGCGGAGAGCAAGGGATTCGAACCCTTGATACGCTTGTGACGTATACACGATTTCCAATCGTGCTCCTTCGGCCAACTCGGACAGCTCTCCAATGGCTCCGCAGGTAGGAATCGAACCTACGACCGATCGGTTAACAGCCGATAGCTCTACCGCTGAGCTACTGCGGAATAATATTGCCTGGCAACGTCCTACTCTCACAGGGACAAGGTCCCAACTACCATCGGCGCTAGAGAACTTAACTTCCGTGTTCGGTATGGGAACGGGTGTGACCTCTCTGCCATCATTACCAGACTGTATTCATTTAAGACAAGAAAAATTTTAACTCATTTACTTTTAAA
>NUMR01000133.1 GCA_002578045.1 Bacillus cereus | reverse complement strand
TTGACATAGGTACCAGATTATAGGCGCCTTTCTTTTTTTTTAATGATAGGAAAGAATTCGATAAATAATAGGGATGAAAAAATAAGCCAAATGATTGATGGCTCAGTAAGCATCAAAATGCAACTAGCAATAAGTCCGTATATAATAAAATACAATATAAAGAGTGTATTAAGAGAGATGTAACGTGAAGCAAACACTTGCTGCTGTTTAAAACAAATGCTATGAAATAAATAAAAGCGAAAGCACCAAGTAGTGATAATGAGATCTTTCTTTCTCGCTATTCTTTTTCTACATTTATGACAGATGAACGTTTGCTTCATTTCATTACACTCCATTTTTTATGTACGATAGTTTCTTAATAATGTGAGATAAGATTAGGTGCAAAGTGTATACTCCTATATACGCTCCTACAATTAAAAAAAATTGGTTTAGTAAAATTCCATGAATGCTTGTCATGAAAACTAAATCTTGTATTAAAACATCATATATATGAATAGAAATAATTGTACCGAGTACATACAGTGCCAAGTACGCAGAAATATGTAACATAACACTGATTTTAGGATGCTTAGCAAGCAAATAAAAAATTAAAGATAGAACGATTGGTAATGTTCCTATTAATAACTTCAATTCATTTCACCTCATTAACAATATAGCCGAAATTTAAGCGGTCTATTCTCTAGAGCTTGTACATAACTTGAAATAGAGAGGGTGATAGTATGAATCGAGGTTTTTTTTATGTAAAGTTAACAAGCGTACGTAAGTTAATTTTATTTGTCATTACTACGGTATTAGCGACTTTTTTTCTTATTAGTATGATGGTAACTTCTTTGAAAGAGACGAAGTCAACGTATTTATATAATTGGTTAAATGGGTTATCAATGAATGGATACATGTACGTTCTTGGGAAAGAAAATCATTATTTTACACAGGAGTATCGAAATTTGAATCAAGATTTTTCAATCTCTTCGCTCCTCTTTTCTATGGCTACGAATATTCGTTTTGATGATGTGCGTAGTTTTGTAGGGAAAGAACTTCCGGGATTTGGCAAATATGATACAGAAATCGTTATAGCAGGTGAAGGAACAAATTACTCTAACTTACCGATAGAGTCGAGTGTTCCTCTTGAAGAAGTAGTGAAAGAACGGACTGGAGAAACCGGACAAGTCCCTAAGCCTAATCCGAATAAAGAGAAGAAACAACCAGCTCAAACAACAGGGAAGAGGCAAGTTGCATTTATTTATCATACACATAGTTGGGAATCTTATTTGCCGCTACTGAACTTAACGAATGATTCAGATCCGAATAAAGCAACGAGTTCTGTAACGAACATTTCAATAGTTGGCGAGCGATTTCGTGAACAGTTAGAAAGTGAAGGTATAGAGGCTACTAACGATAAGACTGATGTCGGTCAAAAGTTAATAAGTAAAGGATTAAATAGTAATAGTTCTTATAAAATGTCACGAGAAATTGTACAACAAGCTATGACTGGTAATAAAGAACTCCAATATTTTTTTGATCTACATCGTGATAGTGCACGGAAAAATGTTACAACAAAAACAATTGGAGATAAATCATACGCGAAGCTTGCATTTGTAATTGGCAAAGGTAACAAAAATTATGAAAAGAACTTACAATTAGCAACGGCTTTACATGAGACGATTAATAAGAAATATCCAGGGGTGAGCCGAGGAGTAATTCAAAAAGGCTTTCAAACAGGAAATGGAGTTTATAATCAAGATTTATCAGGGCAAGCGATATTAATTGAAGTTGGCGGAGTAGATAATACAGAGGAAGAATTAAATCGATCAATTGATGTTCTTGCTAAAGCATTTGGTGAATATTTTTGGCAGGCAGAAAAGGTGAATGGATAAAGGGAAACTTGAATGATTAGGAGACATCCGCCGATGATTATTAGCCCACACTAATTGGAGAAAAACGTAAGTGTAATGCTTACGTTTTTGTTTTGGTTTGAAATGTGGAAGATAAGATGTCACATAATAGACATAATTTACAATTGTTATAGTAAGAACGAAATTTGTCTATTTATAATAGAAGAATTAGAAAGGGATTTTCGAAATAATAGAGAAAATTTTTATAGTATGAAATTGGTAAGGTGATTTAGGTGATTAGGGAGATTAAAGTAGAAAATGAAGCATCATTTTTACAATTAAGTGAACAATTAGATGAAGAAACGAAATTTATGTTATATGAGCCAAGAGAAAGAAAAATTACAGTCAAGCAACAAGAACAAATGATTCATCGATTTATAGAAAATGAAAAAGCAACAATATTTGTAGCAGATGAAGAGGAGAGAATAGAATAGAATAGTAGGATTTATCCCGCTATTTGNNCCCGATTGGTGCGGGCTCATAATCAGTGGGGGATGGACAAAACCCCCACTGATTACAGTTTCACTTTATTTTAGTGAATGGAAATAATATTTAAAGAAAAAGACATGTGGCAGCCCTTGTAATTGGTATTTTGCAAGAGTGTAGTAGGCGAGGTATTGGGATGAGATTGTTTAAAGAGGTTGAGAAGTGGGCAAGATTACATGGTGTATGGCGTTTAGAATTAACGGTAATGGCCCACAATACAAGAGCTCAAGCACTATATAAAAAAGTAGGATTTGAGAAAGAAGGAATTAGAAAAGCTGCTCTTATAATCGATGGAAAGGATATCGGTAAGTATGAAATGGCCAAATTATTAAAATAAGAGGTCGTTATATGAAAAAAAGATGGACACTACTTGGTATCGTGGCGGCGATACTTATTGTTGGAGTAGCAGGAATTAATTATAAAATGTATAAGGATAAGCAGGCGCGGGAAGTGAATATAAATAACATATTTCCGAAAGCAAAAGAAACGATTGCTAATATGGATGGGGATATTGCGATAATTAGTAATTCGAATTCAATGCTTGTGCTTGTAAATAAAAATAGGCGTTTACCAGATGGGTATAGACCGCCAGATTTAGTTATTCCGAAGGTACGTTACTCTAGTGAAGGTGATCAAGAAAAGAAAAAAATGAGGAAAGAGGCAGCCGGTGCGCTTGAGGAAATGTTTCAGCAGGCCGATAAGGAGCGCATTTTCCTTTTTGCAGTCTCTGGATTTAGATCTTTTGATCGACAAAAAGCATTAAACACGATGTATAAAAAACAAGATGGAGAAGCAAAAACAGCGATGTCTAGCGCAGTTCCTGGTACGAGTGAACATCAAACTGGACTTGCTATGGATATTACATCTCAAGCTGCTAAATTTCAGCTAGAGACAGTCTTTGGAGAAACGAAAGAAGGTCAGTGGCTTTCTGAAAATGCTCATAAATTTGGTTTTGTGATTCGATATACAAAAGAGAAAGAATCGATTACTGGCTATCGATATGAACCGTGGCACGTAAGGTATGTGGGGAATCCACAAGCTACATATTTATATGAAAATCAACTGACGCTTGAAGAAGTAACAGGGTGAACAATTGAGGGGAGAGAAGTATAATGACGATGTTATATAAGAAAAAAGTACATGTGTATGTGACAAGAGAAAAAGGTGGGACTATGCAATTACTTGTTTTTAAACATCGTGATATACCTGAAGCTGGTATCCAAGTACCAGGTGGAACAGTTGATGAAGAAGAAACGTTAGAAGCTGCGGTGTTACGTGAAATACAAGAGGAATCTGGATTACGTCATTTATGCATAGAGCGTTTCCTAGCAGATTACATCATACATGTGAAGGACAAACAGGAATATCAAAAACACCACTTTTTCCACGTAACTTTACTAACGAATGTAAAAGATACTTGGGAACATATAGTAAGTGCCGGTGAAGAAGATCAAGGATTAGCATTTTGTTACGAATGGGTTGATATTGCAAAATGTCCTGAATTAGCAGGAAAACAAGGAGAGTTTTTACATCTGTTAGATGAGATATATGTAAAGTAATAAATGAGTCTGAAGGGGAAGTTAATTCGTTTCAGACTTTTTTATTTTTCGGGAAGCTGAAGGTTTTTAAATAGGTGAGTGGAACTCTTTTAAAGGGATAGTAGTAGTTGATGCGAGGAGTGAAGGGAATGAAAAGTTACTAAATATATGACATGAAAAAACTAATGAACGAGAACGATAAAATGCTGTTCAAAATAAATTTTTTGAGCAGCATTTATAATCTATTAGTATTGTAAATTTTTGTTGATAAATCGATATCTCTTGTTGAATCGTTGATATACTGTAAGTTACGATAGATATATTCGGAAAATCGTTGATATAATTTTATGTTCTATGTATTTTGAAGTTCTATTTGGGGAATTCATCAAATCTATTATATAGATTAAAAAGAAATGTCTTTCTTTTGCACTTTCTGATGTTTTAATAAACGAAAAGATAAACAAGTGGAACATAAAATAAGAAAAGAAGCAATGATATAAATAGTACGAACACTGAACATATCAGTAATAATTCCAACGCTAAGCAAGGATACCACCTTTCAAAAGAATTCTTTTTTGAGTTAAAATTATTATAATCTGAAAAAATATTATTAAAAGAATTTTATTTTTTGAAAGGAATTTTCATGTATAATAAAGAATATATTAATATAGTATTTTCTTAATGCTTATTGTAACAGCGAATATGTACAATAGCTTGTAGCAAGCGCCCAAGTATAAGAAAGGGCGGATAAACCATTCTTTTCTTCATATACATATAGAAAATGAGAAAGAAAGTGAGGGGTGCACATGGCTAGTTGGGTAATTTGGTTTATTATTGCTGGTATTTTATTTATCGCAGAAATGTTGTCGATTACGTTTTATATGCTTTGGCTTGGAATTGGAGCTGTTGTCGGAGGTCTTATTTCTTTGTTTGCTCCTGACGCACTATTTTTACAAGTCGTTGCGGGTTCGATTGTAAGTTTAACATTGACATTCTTTACGAAAAGAATTTCAAAAAACTTTCGAGAAGCAAAAGGTTTTACTGATACAGTAGATATGCTTGTTGGTAAAAAAGGAATTGTTGTGCAAGCGATTATAAATGAAGCGAACGGTATTGTTAAAGTGGATGGAGATACTTGGACAGCTATTGCAGATACTCCTATTGAAGCTGGAGAAAAAATCGTTGTTATAAAGAGGCATAGTACTATATTACAAGTGAAAAAGGAGAGTAAATAAATATGATAGCATTAACGTTAACGATTATTTTCGCACTAATTGTAGTTACATTTGTTGCATTAACAATTAAAATTATTCCTCAGCAGAAAGTTGGTGTAGTAGAGAGATTTGGTAAGTTTCGAGGCATTATGCAGCCAGGATTAAATTTATTAATCCCAATTGTAGACCGAGTTCGCATATATCACGATTTACGTATTCAACAAACGAATGTACCACCACAAAAGGTAATTACGAAAGATAATGTACAAGTAGAAATTGATACTATTATTTTCTATCAAATTGTTGAACCAGAACTTGCGACATATGGTATTTCAAACTATGAATACGGTGTTCGTAACATTACTTCTGCAACGCTGCGTCAAATTATCGGTAAAATGGAATTGGATGAAACATTATCTGGCCGTGAAAAAATTTCAACAGAAATCCGCTTAGCGCTTGATGAAGCAACAGAAAAATGGGGCGTTCGTATTGAGCGTGTTGAAGTTGTTGATATTAACCCGCCAAAAGATGTGCAAGCAGCAATGGAAAAGCAAATGAAAGCAGAACGTAATAAACGTGCGATTATTTTAGAAGCTGAAGCAGCAAAACAAGATAAAGTCCTTCGTGCTGAAGGGGAAAAACAAAGTAAAATTTTAATGGCTGAAGGGGATAAAGAAGCACGTATTCGTGAAGCAGAAGGTATAAAAGAGGCGAAAGAATTAGAGGCACAAGGGGAAGCGAGAGCGATTGAAGAAATTGCAAAAGCAGAACAAAACCGAATCGAATTACTTCGTGAAGCAAATTTAGATGAACGTATACTTGCTTACAAATCATTTGAATCATTAGCTGAAGTTGCAAAAGGACCAGCGAATAAAGTCTTTATTCCGTCTAATGCGATTGAGACGCTCGGTACTCTTGGGGCAATTGGAGAAATCTTTAAAGAAAAACAAGCGAAGAAATTGCCTTCTTTAGATACACCAAAAGAACAATAAGAGTGAAGAAGAGAAATGGGATGCCATTTCTCTTTTTTGTGCATATATTACGAAAGACTTGTACATATCCATGTATAAAGAAGGGGATACAGTGAAAAAGTATGAAACTCGTATACATGGGAAAAAACTAATTCCGTTCCCCTTTTTATCCCGCTATTTGNNGGGTTCATAATCAGTGGGGGATGGACAAAACCCCCACTGATGAAAGTTTCACTTTATATGCGCTAGTAGTAATTATTATTGCGTCAACTTTGACGTTACTTTTACATACAATGAAATCGAATTATACGAATCAATGGTTTGGAAAAGTAGCAATGCAATGGTAATCAATAACTATTTAGGTGAAAACTATTACGGATTAAGTAGAGGGATATTCCCCAAATATAAAAAAGACAGTGACGGTGTTTATAATCAAGACTTATTTAAAAACGCAATGTGAATTGAAGTTGGTGATGTGGATAATACGTTAGATGAACTCTATAATACTATTGATGTGTTAACGGAAGCGTTTAGTAAGTATTATTGGAATGAAGCAGAGAAGGTGAACGGATGAGGGACGGGAGACCGTTCCTTTTTCGTGTTCTAAAAAAATTATAAAATTTCATAATGTGAAATAAAGGAAAACTTGTACGGATAAAAATTGATATAATAATCGAAAATTCAGTCATCTAATAGAGTTTCTAAACTTTTTAGTATATTATTATGGGAAATTGGAGGGGAAAGAATGGCAATTAGAACAGGGGAACAGTATATCTCAGGATTACGAAAACGAAATCCTGAGATTTGGATCGGCGGGAGAAAAGTTACAGATGTAGTAAATGAGGATGTTTTTCGCGAACCTATTTTACAAATTGCTAACTTATATGAAATGCAGCACAATCCAGAATATCAGGATAAGATTACTCATATATGCGAAGAGACTGGAGAAAGAGTCTCAAATGCATTTTTAGTTCCAAAAAATTATGAGGACTTAAAGGCACGTCGTGAATTATTTGAAATATGGGCAAAAGCTACCTTTGGTTTAATGGGAAGAACACCTGATTTTTTAAATGTAACAGTTACTTCAATGGCAAGTAATTCTTGGTTCTTTGAGAAGTTCAATCCAGAATGGGGAAAGAATATAAAAAATTATTATAAACATATACGAGATAATGATTTGTTTTTAACACATGCGATTATTAATCCGCAAAATGATCGTAGTAAGGCTTCTCATCAACAAGAAGATGAAACGATGCATTTAGGTGTAGTAAGTGAAACGGCGGAAGGGATGTATGTTAGTGGTGCAAAAATGTTAGCGACACTTGCTCCGATTACAGACGAGGTAATTATATACTCTTATCCAAGTTTTAAACCAGGTGATGAACGTCATGCAATTTCTTTTGCAGTTCCAATTGACGCACCAGGTCTAAGAATTCTATGTCGTGAGCCAATGCAAGATGGAAAACGTTCTCTATTTGATCATCCACTTGCATCAAGGTTTGAGGAAATGGATGCATTACTAGTATTTCATAATGTGTTTATCCCATGGGATAAAGTATTTATTTATCAAAGTGTAGAAGCAGGGAATCAATTGTATCCTAAAACGGGAATTGGTCATCAGCCAGCACATCAATCTGGGGTAAGAGGGTTAGTAAAACTATCATTTGCTGCTGAAGTAGCTATGAAATTAGCAGATTCGATAGGGGTAGATGGATTTTTAAATGTACAAAACCAGTTAGCAGAGCTTATGCAAGATGTCGAAACGATACGTTCTCTCTTACAAGTAGCTGAATATGAATATGAAACGAATCCATATGGAGAAGCTGTTCCTGCAAGGTTGCCGCTTGATACGATACGCAGTTTATTACCTAAAATGTATCCACGTGCTATTGAAATCATTCAAACCATTGGCGCGGGTGGATTATTAATGTCACCGACAGGTGCTGATTTTATGAATCCTGATATTCAAGATGATATGCACAAATATTATATCGGGCGTGAAGGGGTATCCTCAGAGGAACGAGTTCGCTTATTTAAATTAGCTTGGGATTTATGTGGTGAGGCTTTTGGACAGCGATTATTACAATATGAGCGTTATTATTCTGGAGATCCAGTTCGGAAGATGGGCATGTTTTATAATGCGTACAAAAAACACCAACCTTTTTCTCTAGTGAACAATGCGTTGCAATCGAGTTCATCTGAAGGTGCTTTGAGCTAAATAAAAATGTTTGCGTTTACATTTTTATTTGGAAAAGGAAGGAGCAACAGATGATAATAAGAATTTTACTGTTAGAATGTAAATCTTCTATAAATGTTAACCACTTTAAAAATAGAGTATTGTGACTGGAATAGGGGAGGTAAAGGATTTGATTGCTTCTATCAGTAAGGTTTGTAAAATTCTAAATTGCTTTACGAGTGATGAGCCTGTACTAGGTAATTCTGAAATAGCGGAAAAACTAAATATGAATGCAAGTACGGTTCATCACCTTGTTCGTACGTTGTGCACAGAAGGAATGCTCATACAAGATGAACAAAGAAAATATAGATTAGGTTGGAAATTGTTAGAGTGGGGAAATCAAGTTATGTTTCAGCAAGAGATTTATAGTGGGGCAATTCCGCTTGTTGAAGAACTTGTAAGAAATTTTAGTGGTACTGTGCATATCGGTATGTTTGATCGTGGTGATGTCGTATTTATTTTGAAAGTATCATCAAGGGAATCAGTTCAAATATCAACGCATGTGGGATCGAGAGAGCCTGCATATTGTACAAGTACAGGGAAAGTACTACTTTCATTTCATTCATCTCCCTTAGAATATACGTCTGAAAAAGAGCTTTTGCGACGAGCCCCTAATACAATTACTTGCGTGAAACAGTTTCAAGAGGAGTTACAGAAGATTCGTAAACAAGGTTATTCAATTAGTGATAATGAAAATGAACATGGCCTGTATGGGATTGCGGCTCCCATCCGATCTTATACTGGAAGAATTATTGCGGCGCTTAATATTGTTGGTCCTATATCATATATGCAGGGGAGTACACGTGAAATCATAATTCAAAGTGTGATGAATACGGCAAATTTGATTTCAAAGGAATTTGGTTATTTAGAAATCTAATTCTAGAAGAATAGGGGTGAGAATCATTTATATACATGAGCAGTGTATACCTGAATTAACGAAATCTATTGTCTCAATTGGTGCTTTTGATGGCGTACATATAGGGCATCAAGCGGTTATTAAAAAAGCGATTGAGAAGGCGAAGAAGTTAAAAGTTACAAATGTTGTGTATACATTTGATCCACCACCACGCTCTTATTTTCAAGGGGCGCAAATATTAACACCCATTGAAGAGAAGGTGAAACGTCTTCAAAATCTCGGTGTTGAACATGTAATTGTAATTCGGTTTGATGAGTCATATGTAACAAAAAGCGCGAGTTGTTTTGTTCAAGAGTTAAAAAGACTATGTCCTGTAGAAATTTATATTGGACAAGATTTTAAATTCGGAAAAAATAGAGAGGGTAACATAGAGCTGCTAAGAGAACACTTCAATATTTCTATAGTGAAAGATGTTTGCTGTGATGAAGGTGAGCGAATATCTTCAACGAGAATTAGAAATTATGTATGTCGAGGAGAGTTGCAAAAGTCTAGCGCTTTACTTGGTTGGTCTAGTAAAACAATTTAAATAGAAGAAAAAATGAGGAGGAAACAATATGTCTAAAACATTACAATCTTTTAATTTACTAAAATGGATTAATGAGAATAAGGAGTTATTGAAGCCGCCAGTAAATAATAAGGTTATTTGGCAAGATTCGGAATTTATCGCAATGATATTAGGTGGTCCAAATAGAAGACGTGATTTCCACGTAGATCCCTCAGATGAATTTTTCTACCAAATTAAAGGTGACTGTTATGTGGAGTGTATTACAGAAGAAGGTAAGCGGGAAGTCGTCACAGTAAAAGAAGGGGATGTGTTTATGCTACCAGCGATGGTACCTCATTCACCACATCGCGTTGCTAACACATATGGACTAGTAATTGAAAGAAAACGTAGCCAAGGAGAACTTGAGGATTTCGTTTGGTTCTGTGACGAGTGTAATTATGAAATGCATCGTGTACGTGTTCAATTAAATGATATTGAAAAACAAGTAAAAGAAGCAATTCATAGTTTTAATTCAAATAAGGAAATTCGCGCATGTAAAAACTGTGGTTACATTATGTCAGAAGAAGTGGAGGAATGGAAGTGCGAATAGATTTTCATACACATATTATTCCTGAAATTTTTCCAGATTTTGAAGAGAAGTTTGGTGGTGGTCGTTGGCCGATATTAAATCGAACTTGTACATGTGGTGCAAGTATTATGGTTGGTGGTAAAAATTTTCGTGACGTGACAGATCAAGTATGGTGTCCTGAGAAAAGAATTGAAGATATGAACCGTGAAGGTGTTGATATTCAAGTTCTATCGCCAATTCCTGTTACATTTTCGTATTGGGCAAAACAAGAGGAAGCCGAAAGTATGGCACGTATTCAAAATGATTTTATTGCAGAAACAGTTTTAGCACATCCAATTCGCTTTGTAGGGTTAGGGACGGTTCCGATGCAAGATGGAGAAATTGCAATTCGGGAAATGGAGCGTTGTATAACGGAATTGCATTTACATGGTATTGAAATTGGTACAAACGTAAATGGGAAAAATTTAGATGATCCATCGTTTATTGATTTCTTTCGAATGGCAGAAAAGTGGCAAGTTCCAATTTTTATTCATCCATGGGAAACTTTAGGGCGTGATAGAATGACTCACCATAATTTTATGTATACAGTCGGAATGCCAAGTGAAACGGCACTTGCGGCAGCCACACTAATATGGAGTGGGATAATGGAAAAGTTTCCTCGGTTGAAAGTTTGTTTTGCGCATGGCGGCGGATCTTTTCCATATATTTTGCCAAGATTAGATCAAGGCTGGAAAGTATGGCCACATTTAAGGTTGACTACACATCCCCCTAGTTATTATGCAAAGAAATTTTATTTTGATTCTTTAAATTATGATTCTATTAATTTGAAATATATGATTGAAAGATTTGGACATGAAAAGATTTTCATGGGTTCGGATTATCCGTTTTTATTGCGAGAAATTGATCCAGGCAAGGTGATAGATGAAACAGACGGTATTTCTGAGGAACAAAAAGAAGCGATGCTTGGGGGAAATGCAGCAGAATTTTTAAATATCGATATAAAAAAAAGAGGTGTAGCATATGCAGAGAGTACAAACACCTGAGAATAAATTAAGTGAGTTAGGAATTACACTACCAGCTATTCGCCCAGCAGTTGGAAATTATATTAGTTGTGTAAAAGTAGGGAACGTATTATTTACTGCTGGACAAGGGGTTGATGAGTATCACGGGAAATTAGGAAAGGATATATCAATTGATGAAGGATATAAAGCTGCAAGACAATCCATGTTGAATTTGTTAAGTGTTGTGAGAAACGAATTAGGTAATTTAAATAAGGTGAAACGGGTTGTAAAGCTGCTTGGTTTTGTAAACTGTACAGAAGATTTTATTGATCAGCCAAAAGTAATGAATGGAGCCTCGGATTTATTAGTAGATATTTTTGGGGAGAAAGGGAAACATGCCCGCTCTGCTGTTGGAATGGCTCAATTACCAAACAATACAACAATTGAAATTGAAATGGTCTTAGAAATTGAAGAATAGGAGGTAGGAAAGGTGAATAAAGAATTTTTAGCGGACAAAATGAAAGTGAAAGATGCAAAGTTGTTTATTGATGGACAATATGTGGATTCCATATGTGGTGAAACGTTTGATACGTTCAATCCAGCGACAAATAGAAAACTAGCTTCTATTGCAAAGGCAAATGAAGAGGACACAAAAAGAGCGATTGATGTGGCAGAACGTACATTTAAAAGTGGTATATGGAGCAAAATGCCTGTTGAAGAGCGATCCAATATTTTATGTAAAATGTCTGATTTCATTATGGAAAGGGTGGATGAACTAGCGTATATAGAAACTCTTGATGTTGGAAAACCAATTAAAGAAAGTAAAGGATTCGATATACCACGCTCGGCTCATAATTTTCGTTTCTTTGCGGAAATGGCTAAATATTTAGTACATGAGCATTATGACAAACATAATTTTATGTCCTATGCAAAGTACGCTCCGGCGGGAGTAACTAGTTTAATTATTCCTTGGAATTTGCCATTTATGCAAATGACATGGAAAGCATCAGCTGCACTCGCTTCTGGTAATACTGTTGTTGTCAAACCAGCCTCCTATACGCCTTTAAGTGCAGTTATGCTCGGTGAAATTGCAAACGATGCAGGATTACCTCCAGGTGTACTTAATATTATTACAGGTCCAGGGCATACTGTTGGGACAACAATGACAACACATCCAGCTGTAAGAAGAATTTCATTTGTTGGAGAAAGTAATACCGGAAAAACAATTATGCGTAATGCATCAGAAAACTTAATACCTGTTTCATTAGAATTAGGAGGTAAATCAGCAAACATCGTATTTGAAGATGCGGATTTAGATGAAGCGGTACAAGGATCGATTGAAGCTATTTATCGGAACCAAGGAGAAATTTGTTTAGCTGGTTCAAGATTGCTTGTGCAAGAAAGTGTATATGAGCAGTTTTTAGGGAAATTTGTAGCGGCTGTACAAAGAATAAAAGTTGGAGATCCTCTTTCTGAAGATACCGATATGGGAGCACTTGTATCAAAATCTCATTTAGAAACAGTTAATCGATATGTAGAAATAGGAATTTCGGAAGGTGCAAAATTAGCCTATGGTGGAAAAAGAGTTGAAAGTTTAGTAGAAGGGAATTTTTATGAACCTACTATTTTATATGATGTTGATAATAGTATGCGTGTAGCGCAAGAAGAGATATTTGGTCCAGTACTAGTTGTTATTCCATTTAAAACGGAGGAGGATGCAATTCGTATTGCGAATGATTCTATTTATGGATTAGCTGGAGTTGTTTGGACAAATAATCTTAGACGAGCACAGCGAGTGGTTTCACAAATCAATTCAGGTTTACTATGGATTAATTGTTGGTATGTTCGAGATTTACGCACTCCATTTGGAGGTTCAAAGGCTAGTGGAATTGGTAGAGAAGGTGGGCGTCATAGTTTCGAATTTTATACAGAAGCTAAGACAGTTACGATGAAATTATAAAGCCAATGTTGTAACAATGGCACTTAATCCGGCTGTAAAGCTCTCGCCCAAAAAATTTGTGGAAACAAAGAATTTAGGTGGGGGCTAATTCAGGTTTGGCTGATTTGTGATAAATATAAAATTGAAAAATGAGGTGAGATAAATGAAGTTAATGATTAAAGAATTAGCTGATGAATTAATACAAGCTGAAAATTCGTGTGTAGGGATTAATCCCTTTACAGAGAGATATTCTAATTTATCAGTTTTAGATGCTTATCATATTCAACTTGAAGTTGTAGGGAGAAAGTTAGAGAGCGGACGTAGCGTAATTGGAAAGAAAGTTGGACTTACGAGTGTTGCAATGCAACAAATGCTCGGGGTACATGAGCCAGATTATGGCCATTTGCTAGATGATATGAGGATAGAAAATGGTAGTGAAGTTTCAATACAATCCTTTGTAGCTCCAAAGATAGAGGCAGAAATAGGATTTGTTTTAGCAGAAGACTTAAGCGGGCCTAATATTACATATATTGACGTACTAATGGCGACAAAATATGTCGTGCCTACACTTGAAATTATTGATAGCCGAATTGTCGATTGGAAGATTCGGCTTGCAGATACAGTGGCGGATAATGGATCTTCGGCAAAAGTTGTAATTGGTAATGCATTTTCTAGCATTGATAAAGTAGATTTACGTACAACAGGGATGACACTTTATAAGAATAATAGTTTAATTGCTACGGGAGCCGGCGCGGCAGCATTAGGACATCCTGCGCAAGCTGTTGCTTGGTTAGCTAATAAACTTCATGAATTTAATATTGGATTAAAAGCAGGGGAGTTAATTTTACCAGGTGCGTTATCTGGTGCGGTATCAGTGCATAGTAAAGATAGTATTCAAGCTGATTTCGGTTCACTAGGGGTGGTTTCTGTTACATTCATATAGATTGTAGCGTTAAAGAAGGGGGATAAATGTGGAGAAAGTAAAGGTGGCTATTATTGGATCAGGTAATATTGGTACGGATTTAATGTATAAATTAAGAAAAAGTGAAGTCATTGAGCTGAATTCTATGATTGGAATAGATTCAGAATCAGATGGCTTAAAACGAGCAAAAGAAGCCGGATACGAGGTTTTTGATAATGGGATACAAGCAATTATTGATAGGCCGAGTATAGCTGATATTGTATTTGATGCAACTTCAGCTAAAGCACATAGTCATCACGCAAAAGTGTTAGAAGAACTTGGGAAGATTGTAATTGACTTAACGCCTGCTGCATATGGCCCATTTGTTTGCCCAGCTATACAAAATAATAATTTTACCAATAAGCAAAACGTGAATATGATTACGTGCGGGGGACAAGCAACAATCCCGATTGTTCATGCTATTAATGAAGTAGCAAATGTTACCTATGCAGAGGTAGTTGCGGCAATTTCAAGTTTAAGTGCAGGTCCAGGTACAAGGGCGAATATTGATGAATTTACAATTACAACAAGGCGTGGCATTGAAGAAATTGGCGGGGCAGATTATGGGAAAGCACTTATTATATTAAATCCTGCAGAGCCCCCTATTTTAATGAGAGATACAGTATATTGTGAAGTTAAGTATATGGATGAGGATTCTATCCGTGAAGCAATTCGTAAGATGGTTGAAGTAGTTAGGACGTATGTTCCAGGTTACTCTTTAAAACAAGAGCCGATGTTTGATGGGAATCGTGTGACTGTATTTTTAGAAGTTGAAGGAGCTGGAGATTACTTTCCTCCTTATGCTGGTAATTTAGATATTATGACAGCAGCGGCATTAAAAGTAGGGGAAGAATGTGCAACGCAGATCATTTCAGAGAAGAAAAGAGGTGTAATGAATGAGGCGAAATAGTGAAATGCCAGTGAAAATAACGGAAGTTTGTTTACGTGATGGAAGTCATGTAATGAAACACCAATTTACAGAAGAGCAAATTCGAACTGTAACTAGGGCATTAGATGAGGCTGGTATGCATTATATCGAAGTGAGTCATGGAGACGGTTTAGGAGGCTCCACATTACAGTATGGAAAGTCTTTAGTTAACGAAATGAAATTGATTGAAGCAGCGGTAGATGAGTGTAAGCAAGCTAAAGTAGCTGTTTTATTAATTCCCGGCATTGGAACGATCCATGAATTAAAGCAAGCTAAAAATGTTGGTGCGAAACTTGTTCGTGTAGCAACGCATGTGACAGAAGCGGATGTTTCAGCTCAGCATATTCAATTTGCACGTGAGTTAGGTATGGAAGTGTGTGGTTTTTTAATGATGGCACATTCTGCACCGGTTGAAAAATTAGTAGAACAAGCAAAGCTTATGGAGGACTATGGTGCTGAGGCAATTTATGTAACTGATTCAGCCGGTGCTTTATTGCCTCACGAAGTACGTGAACGTATTCGAGCATTACGTCAATCTTTAAATGTTGAAATTGGCTTCCACGGTCATAATAACCTTTCTGTTGCAGTAGCGAATACAGTGGTGGCAATTGAAGAAGGAGCGACACGTATTGATGGAAGTGTGCGGTGTCTTGGAGCAGGAGCTGGAAATGCCCAAACAGAAGTATTGCTCGCTGTTTTGGATCGGATGGGATATAAGCTAGATATAGATTTATATAAGATGATGGATTTAGCTGAGGATGTTGTTGCACCTTTATTGCCAGTACCGCAAGAAATTCAAAAAGGCAGTCTTGTAATGGGATATGCTGGAGTATATTCTAGTTTTTTATTGCATGCTGAAAGTGCGGCAAAGCGTTTTCGTGTAGACGCACGGGATATTTTAATAGAACTCGGGAAAAGAAAAGTAGTTGGTGGACAAGAGGATATGATTTTAGATGTAGCGGCAGAATTAGCAAAGATAAAAACGGGGGTGTAAAATATGGCTATAGTAAAAGGGTCAGATTTAGAAATTGTTGACTATTTACTCCAAGCTGAAAAGGAAAGGAAAGAAGTAGTGAAAGTAACGGATAAGCATCCAGATTTAACGGTGGATGATGCTTATAGATTGCAAAAATGTTTAATTCAACAAAAAGTGAAGGAAGGCTCTAAAAGGGTTGGTGTGAAACTTGGATTAACGAGTAAGGCAAAACAACAAATGATGGGGATTGATGAGGCAATTTACGGATATTTGTTGCATGACATGTTAGCGTTCGAATGGGAGCCGTTGCGATATGAAACATTAATTCATCCAAAGGTAGAACCAGAGATTTCCTTTTTAATAGGTGAAGATTTACAGGGGACAAATGTGACAGTCGATGATGTATTAAAAGCAACAAAATACGTTGCACCAGCTTTAGAGGTTATTGATAGTAGGTATGTAGATTTTAAATTTACATTACCTGATGTCATAGCAGATAATTGTTCATCTTCAAAGTTTTTGTTAGGAAGTAAATGGATTGATGTTAAAGATATAGACTTAGCTAATGTAGGGATGGTCATGTCGAAGAATGGTAAGATTGCTACGACTGGGACAGGAGCAGCTGTGTTAGGACATCCAGCAGAGGCAATTGCTTGGGCGGTAAATAAACTTGGTTTACAAAATGAAGGGTTTAAAAAAGGTGATATTGTATTAAGTGGAGCATTATCAGAAGCGATTGCATTTAAAGCAGGAGATTCTATTATTGCACAATTTGATGATTTAGGGAGCATAGCGATGTTTTGTGAATAAATAGTAAAGTGAGAGATAAAAATGCCCATTATACAAATTCAAATAATAGAAGGTAGAAAGCAGGAACAAATTCAAAATCTAATATTGGATGTTACAGAGGCGGTTGCAAAAAACTTAGATGTAGATGTTGGACGGGTGCGTGTTTTAGTGAATGAAATCCCGAGTTCGCATTGGGGAGTAGGAGGAAAGTCTAAAGCTAGTTTAGAAGGAAATTAGTTCATAATAAAAGCAATGTTCACTCTTTTACGAATGGGGATTGCTTGTATCCCGCTATTTGTGGGCAGTAAGCCTCCCACCTCAAAATTCGGCGAATGCGAGGAAGTTAGGTGGGAGATAACCGCCCGTAAAAGCCCGATTGGTGTGGGCTCATAATCAGTGGGGGATGGACAAAATCTCCACTGATGAAAGTTTCGCTTTATTATTTTGAAAAGTTTTAATAATGTGTTAAAATTTAGTCTTGATTTTAAGGAGATAAGGGGAAATAAACATGCAAATATTACTAATACGCCACGGAGAATCAGAAGCTGATATATTAAAGGTGCATGAAGGACGAGCTGACTTTGAATTAACGGAAAAGGGACGACAGCAAGTACAAAAACTTGTACAGAAAGTAAAAAAAGATTTTCCACCAGATTTTATTTGGGCAAGTACATTAAAACGTGCTCGTGAAACTGCTGAAACGTTAGCTGAATCGGTTGGTTGTCCAATCCAACTAGAGGAGGAACTAATGGAGTTTCATAATGGTGTACAAGCTGGCTTGTCTTTTGAAGAAGCAAAGAAATATCCTGAGCCAAAGTTTCTTCATGACCGTTTTGAAAACGGAGAATCATTTATTGAATTTCGAATGAGAATAGAAGGAATCTTTTCTAAAATCGTGACAGAGAATACATATGACCGAATTGCAATTGTTACGCATGGATGCGTAATTAATAGTATATTACGTGCATTTTTCCAAATGCCAATTAGCATGGACTATTATTTTAAAATGGGAGATACGAGCATTAGTTTGATTGAACTTACAGATAAACAGAAAACCGTTTATTTTATAAATGATACAAATCATTTGGATGGAATGTAAGCGGATATGTACAAGGTTGTATTTTTTGATGTGGACGGTACTCTTTTAAGCGAGATTGATAGAAGGATGCACGAAAGTACAAAAGAAGCGATACAAAGATTGATGGATAAAGGAATTCATGTAGTTGTTACAACAGGGAGACCATATAGTTTGTGCACACAATTTAAAGAACTAGGCATAAATTCGTTTATTTCTGCTAATGGCGCACATATAAGGTGTGATGATGAAGTTATACATAAATCGGTACTTTCAAGTGAAATTGTTCATGAAATTTCAAATTTCGCTGAATTACATGGTCACAGTGTTTCTTACTTTACGGAAGAATTTGCAATGAATGGTATTGCCTCGAATGATAAACGTGTAATACGAGCGTTAAATGAAACGCTAAATTTAGAACAGTATCCTGACAATATTAGAAACTTGTCAGAAGAGATCTATTGTGTATGTTTGTATGCAGATGAAACAGAAGCTCAAAAATTTATTGAAAGATATCCAATGCTTACATTTGACCGTTTTCATGGTTATGTTATGAATGTACTGGAAGATAGTAAAGTATCAAAGCTAACTGCAATAAAAAAGATATTGGAGCATCTAAACATTTGTAAATCAGAAGTAATTGCCTTCGGAGATGGTGGGAATGATATCGAAATGTTACAGTATGTAGGGTTAGGAATTGCGATGGGGAATGGTGGAGAAGAGTTAAAGAAAAAAGCGGATTTCGTTACAAAGAAATCAAGTGAAGGTGGTATTTTATTTGCTTTAGAGAAGTTTAACGTCATCTAACATACCTGTATTGAAATGAAGGTATGTTAGAATCTTTAACGTGCTCACATAATAAAATATGAATTTGTCCGCGATGATGATAGACATGTGCAATGATTCCAAGAAACCATTCAAATCGATAGTAAGAAATACCCCAATATGTGGCCATAGCCTCCTTTAATTCATCGTTTGAATAGGATGGGGATATTTTACAGATAAAACTGTATCCTTCAGTCATCCAGTCATCGTTTTCTGCATTTGGACAATTCACTTTCAGTATATTGGCTAAGTATTTGAATGGAAGTATCGATAGCAATTTTAAGTTGCTACAACGCAGATTGAACAAACATTGTAATCCTCCTCATCTCCGTATATAATAGTTCCTTGAGAATGTTATATCATACTCAAAATTCCGAACATTCTAGTAGTTTGACTAGCATATGGAAAAGTATTATATTGTAAAAGGTCATATGAAATGTGAAATAGAGTGGAATGCAATTATTGAGTTAGGAGTTAGACCAATGAGCTTGAGATATGGAAGAGATACAATTGTTGAAGTGGACTTAAATGCTGTAAAACATAATATAAAAGAATTTAAAAAACATGTGAATGATGAAAATATTGCGATGATGGCTGCTGTAAAAGCGAATGGATATGGCCACGGGGCAGTTGAAGTTGCGAAGTCGGCTATTGAAGCAGGGGTGAACCAACTTGCAGTTGCATTTGTTGATGAAGCAATCGAATTAAGAGAAGCTGGAATCATTGTGCCAATATTAATATTAGGTTATACATCAGTTGCAGCTGCGGAATATGCAATTCAATATGACGTTATGATAACTGTCTATAGAATAGAAGATTTACAAGGCATAAATGAAATTGCACGACGTCTTCAAAATAAAGCACGCATTCAAGTGAAAATTGATACAGGAATGAGTCGTATCGGTTTACAAGAAGAAGAGGTTAAGCCGTTTTTAGAAGAATTAAACCGTATGGAGTATGTAGAGGTAGTAGGAATGTTTACGCATTACTCTACGGCAGATGAAATCGATAAAACATATACGAATATGCAAACAAGTTTATTTGAGAAAGCTGTAAATACAGCAAAAGAATTAGGAATTCATATCCCTTATATTCATAGTTCAAATAGTGCCGGATTAATGGAACTAAGTAATACATTTCAAAATATGGTTCGCGTCGGTATTGGAATGTATGGTATGTATCCATCAAAAGAAGTGGCTCATACCATTATTTCCTTACAGCCTGCGTTGTCGTTAAAATCAAAAATAGCTCATATTAAACATGCGAAGAAGAATCGCGGTGTAAGTTATGGGAATACGTATGTAACTACTGGCGAAGAATGGATTGCGACTGTGCCGATCGGTTATGCTGATGGGTATAATCGTCAGTTATCTAATAAAGGGTATGCGTTAATTAAGGGAATTCGAGTGCCTGTTATTGGCCGAGTTTGCATGGATCAGCTTATGTTAGATGTTTCGAAAGCAATGCCAGTACATGTTGGAGATGAAGTAGTATTTTACGGTAAACAAGGTGAGGAAGAGATTGCGGTAGAAGAAGTAGCGGATATGTTAGGTACAATTAATTATGAAGTTACATGTATGTTAGATAGAAGAATTCCACGTGTATATAAAGAAAATAATGAAATAACTGCTGTTGTAAATATATTGCAAAAAACTGAATCGATATGATTCAGTTTTTTTCTTTACTTTTCGTAAATGAAAAGTGGGCTATTGGTGTTTCTTTAACAAGTCATAATAATTATGCTTCATTATAATTTCAAAGCCACAATGTGTATATAACTTTAAAGCATTGTTATTTTTCGTTTCGACGTCTAATTCAATTGTTGAAACTCCTTCTGTAATAAGTGTATGTACCATATAACTTAGAATATCTTTACCATATCCTTTACCTTGATAAGAAGGATGAACTGCGAAGCCTGAAAGTGTAGTAGATCGCTCTTGGTGAGTAACTGTAATCGTTCCAATTGATTTTTCATTAATAAGAGCCATGTAAACTTGATGAGAAGGTGACTTCATCATGTTTTGTAACCATGTGGATGTATTTGCTACAGAATCTCCGAAAGCTTTACTAGAGATTTCTATAAGGTCAGGAAGTAATTCTGAAGATGCGATGGAAAGTTTAATATTATTCTTCATTGTTTTTTGTGTTTCATTTGATTTGCACGTCATACTATACTCGCTGTATAGATAAGGTAATTTCATTTGATTTGCAAATGCTTTCCCAGATGAGGAATCTCCGTTAATGATGAGAAGAGCTTCGTCTGTTTCTCTTTTTTGTATTTCGTTCATTGCAGTTTGTAAAAGGGTAGTGCCTATATGTTGTTTTCTATAGTTTGGATGCACGAATCCTATTAACTCCAGTTTAGTCGGCCTTTCAAAGTCATACGTACTTAATGCACCGATTAATTGGGTATCATCATAAAATAGAAAATCATTTATTTCTTTTTTATTACGAGCAGTTAAAAAGTTAACATGTAAATCTGATGAGTAATCAATTTGATCGTATTGTCCGCAAATATGAGCTAAATTTTTCATTTGCTGAATTTCGTTTGCTGTTAAAGATTTCTTTTTTTCAATATTCATTTCATAATCCCTCGCAATCGTTTTTAAAAATAGGATGGGTGACGTAACCACTTTTCTAATTCCACACACTACCTTGAACAGATAATAACCGATACAAATATCGATAAGGCTCTACATTCTTCAAGACGAGGAATGGGCATAATGGTCTCGTAACATTGTTTAAAAGCATGAGCTTCTTTTTCTGTAAATTCTATAAATTTATTATATAACAGATGACGTGTTATGAGGATAACGATAAAAAGATTGGAATCATAGATAAATTTATAGTAAAAATCAGTGTGAATATTTTATTTTTCTAGTTTTTTGTGAATTATCAAAAACTTCCCAAAGGACTAACGTGTAAAAATGCTCGTATGTAAAGATTGTATTTTACAGAATATGAAGGATAGAAGGAGAATAAATCATTTATTCATAAGGCTGTGTACTCGTAATAGCGTCCGTTATAGAAAATATTTCTCAATAATAAAATAAAGAGAAAAGTATGAAGAAGTAGAATGAATTCATTTATAATAGATTTAAATTAATTAACATAATTAATTGTTAATTTTGTTATATTAGCTGGAAAGGAGAGAATATTATGGCAAATGTACTTGTAATAAATTTCCCTGGAGAAGGTCATATTAATCCGACTTTAGCTATTGTTAGTGAGTTAATTCGGCGAGGAGAAACAGTTGTTTCATATTGTATTGAGGATTATAGAAAGAAGATTGAAGCAACAGGTGCGGAATTCCGAGTATTTGAGAATTTTCTCTCTCAAATTAATATTATGGAACGAGTGAATGAAGGGGGAAGCCCTTTGACGATGCTATCTCATATGATAGAAGCATCAGAACGCATCGTTACGCAAATTGTAGAAGAAACAAAAGGAGAAAAGTACGATTACTTGATATATGATAATCATTTTCCAGTAGGACGTATAATAGCGACTGTCTTACAATTACCAAGCGTTTCTTCTTGTACAACTTTTGCTTTTAATCAGTACATTACTTTTAATGATGAGCAAGATTCGAGACAAATAGATGAAACTGATCCATTATATCAATTTTGTCTAGCAGGAATGGAAAGATGGAAAGAGCAATATGGAATGAAATGTAATAGTCTGTATGATATTATGAATCATCCTAGCGATCTTACTATTGTATATACATCCAAAGAATATCAGCCACATTCGGATGTATTTGATGAATCGTATAAATTTGTCGGTCCATCAATTGCTACTCGTAAAGAAGTTGGGAGTTTTCCTATTGAAAATTTACAAAATAAAAAAGTTATTTTCATTTCTATGGGAACAGTTTTTAATGAGCAACCTGAGCTGTACAAAAAATGTTTTGAAGCGTTTAAAGATGTAGATGCGACGGTCATATTAGTCGTTGGTAAAAAGATAAATATAAATCAATTTGAAAACATTCCACATAATTTTAAATTGTATAATTATGTGCCGCAATTAGAAGTATTGCAACAAGCTGATGTATTCGTTACGCATGGCGGTATGAATAGCTCAAGTGAAGCATTATATTATGGAGTACCGTTAGTTGTAATCCCAGTGACAGGAGATCAGCCTTTAGTTGCAAAACGAGTAACTGAAGTAGGAGCCGGAATAAGGCTTAATCGTAAAGAATTAACTTCTGAATCGTTACGTGAATCTGTGCAGAAAGTGATGACTGATGTGACGTTTAAAGAAAATAGTCGTAAAATGGGGGAATCGCTTCGAGATGCTGGCGGTTATAAAAAGGCTATTGAAGAAATTATGAAATTCATTTCTAGTTACGAAATGTCAAAATAATATAAATTCTAATCTGAAATATGACACCTAGAAATCTACTCTAATTAAAATATATAGAAATGGAGAGATTCTACATGTCAAAAGTGATAGTTATCAATTTTCCAGCTGAAGGACATATTAACCCGACAATTGGAGTGGTTAAAGAATTGGTAAATAGGGGGGAGGAAGTTTTTTATTACTGTGAAGAAGAGTATCGACACAAGTTACAAAATATAGATATTCAAATTCGTAATTATGGGGGATTTTTAGAAGAAATTAATTTAAAAAATAGAATGGAAGATATGTTTAATCCTTTACAAATGATATATAGATTTTTAAGTACTACAGAAAGAGCAATTCCTTTTTTATTAGAGAGTATCAAAAGCGAGAAATTTGATTATATGATTTATGACCAGCATTTCATTTTAGGTAGAATTCTAGCAGAAATGTTAACTATACCTACAGTTTCATCTTGTACAACATTTGCAATGAATCAAGAGATGATGGAAAATATAAAAGAAAAGGTTGGGGAAATAGATGTTAATTCTGCCATATTTAAAGAGTGTAGTGCGATTATGGATAGAATAAGTAATCAGTATAGAGTAAACATTCATTCATTAGAACAACTCTTTTATTATAAAAGTGATATGAATTTGGTCTTCACTTCGGAATTTTTTCAACCACATTCAGACTTTTTTAAGGATGATGTTAAATTTATAGGACCTTCTATAACTAATCGAAATGAAGAAATAGATTTTCCGTTATATATGTTGGAAGGGAAAACAGTTGTATATATTTCAATGGGAACAGAGTTAAATAAGCAATTGGAACTATATGAAAAATGTTTGCAGGCGCTTAAAGATTTTAATGGAATAGTTGTAATTTCAGTAGGTAGAGAAATTGATTTGATGAAATTTTCTACGATACCACCTCATTTTATTATTCGTCCATATGTGCCACAGCTAGAAATTTTAAAATATGCAAATGTGTTTATAACGCATGGAGGTATGAATAGTGTAAGTGAGGGACTATATTTTGATACACCACTTGTTGTTTTACCAATTGCTAATGATCAGCCTTTTGTAGCGAAAAGAGTAGAAGAATTACATGCCGGTGTAGTTTTAAATAATAAAAGCGTAACAGCAAAGGAATTAAAAGAGGCTGTAAATAGATTGCTAAATAATTCTTCATATAAAGAGGCCAGTAAAATGATTGGTTTAAGTTTACGAGACGCTGGAGGATATAAAAGGGCAGTGGATGAAATATTTAATTTGAAAAAAAAGCATATTTTATTTAATAATTAATAATAAAACAAAAAATGCCTACTAATATACGAGGCCACTCAAAAAATCCACTTCATAAGAAAAAGGAAACCATCACTTACTATATACAGGTGATGGATTCCTTGTTTTTTTCAACATATTCATAAAATGTGTGTGATTTTTTTAAGTAATCACTTTTTCAGTGCCTTCCTAATATACAAGTAGGTACTTTTTGTTTGTAAAATAATTTGTACATAAAAATAGTGATAAAGGTGAAACTTTTGTGTATATAAAACGATTTTTTTGTATTAGACAGTTTGTCAATCTAAG
>NUMR01000132.1 GCA_002578045.1 Bacillus cereus | reverse complement strand
TGACATAGGTACCAGATTACCTTCCGCCGAATAATTATACGTTCGCAAAAGGAGTGAACATGGAATCAAAAGCAACTAAGCATGATGATTAAAATTGAAAAGCTTGTGGAAGAACACGGATCTCATCAAAGGTGGGTCTTCCCTTCTACTGCACCGGAAAGAATTAAGGAACGAATATCAGGCCTGTATACATTAATTGCGACAACATGCAAAAAAGGATCCCTTCACGGATAGGATCCTTTTTGCATGCTCACGCATATAAGTTGAGGTTGGAGATTACCATAATTCTGTAGAATAGGACACAAGATATTTCAACATTTCGTCTCTGACTTACGCCGTCAAAAAGGGGTATGACCAACATAACGAAGAGTAATGTTTTAGTTGATACTAATAATCGTTATCAACTAATTAGAAGTATACATGATGTCATTTCAAATTACAATAGTATTTCTTATTTTTATTTAAGATTTTTTAATAGGTAAATGTATACATTTTAAGAACATTTACTCATATCAGTCTGCCTCCTTCCATTACCTGCTATAATTTTCATTGAACAGATTAATAACTTCATAATAATGTTTTTATTAATTCCGTTCTAGATATTAATAAATTACAATAAATAGTTTTAAAAGGTAGGGGTAACGATGAAATATGTTAGCATTCGAAAAAAACTACTGTTCACACTCTTAAGCATTTGTTCCTTATTTAGCATTGCTCTTATTGTTATTCTTTCATTCGCCATGAACCAAGCAAGTGAAGTCGAAACATTGAAAAACGATGTATCGAAAAGAGCCACTATTTTAAAAGAACGCGGTGATTGGTTCCAAGCACAAGTTGCTGGTTTACAAGAATATTTACTATCTCATGATCAAAAAGGATTGGATAAATTCAACCGCGAAGGAAAAAAATTAGCTGATACTAGAGAGAAAGTAACAAGTGACAAAAAGCTACCAGAAGGAATGAAAGAAGCCATTTTAATGGGGGCAAAATGGCGAAGCGTCATAGACAATGAAGTTCTTCCCCTTGCACGTGAAGGAAAATGGGATGAAGCCTCAAAAATTGCTTTAACTCAAACAGATTATGTAAATGATCTTTTAGGTCGTTTTACTAAATATACAAATGAAGAAAATGAAAAACGTGACGCATTAATTGCTGAAGTTCAATATTCTTCATCTCTTATCCAATCTATTATTTTCTTCTCACTTATTACATGTACATTAACGTCTATATTATTAGCATGGTGGTTCTCTGGTAAACTCGTTAAACCGATTCGACAAATTGATGCGAAGTTAAAAGAGTTAGCTTCTCAAGATGGAGATTTAACTGCTAGATTACATGTAACAAGTAAAGATGAAATTGGTGACATTGCAAATTCCTTTAATCAAATGCTCACTAACTTACAGCATATAATAAAACAAGTTCAGCAAACATCAACAAGTGTAAAAGAAGCTTCCGAAAATGTGTTTATCGAAACAACCGCTTCTATGGAAAATACGGCAAAGACCCAAGAGACTATGAATGCTCTTGAGCATAGTATTCGTTCACAAGTTTCCAGTATCGAAGAAAGTTCAACCGCAATGGATGATATGACAACAAGTGTTCAGCGTATTGCAGAATCTGCCTCTTCTGTTGCTAGTTTAGCTGTTACAACTTCAGAAAAAGCAGATGATGGGAATAAAGTAATTGCGAAATCTATTACACAAATGCATACCATTAACGAAGCTGTTAACGCTACATCACAAGTGGTCGAGCGACTCATTACACATACGAATCACATTGATACTGCACTTCAATCTATTTCTCATATCGCTGAACAAACGAATTTGCTCGCTTTAAATGCCTCCATTGAAGCAGCTCGTGCTGGTGAACATGGAAAAGGGTTCGCTGTTGTTGCCGATGAAGTTCGCAAACTTGCTGAACAATCTCAGCTAGCAGCAACTGATATTAACCATTTACTTCATCAAATTCAAGAGGATACAAAAATGGCGAATGAAATGATGACACAAGGTCAGTCAGAAACTTCTGAAGGAATTACAGTCATTCGTAGCGCTGGATCTTCGTTCTCAGAAATTATGAATCACATTAATAAAGTCTCTACACAAATGCAAGAAATGTCTGCAACTGCTGAAGAAATGGCCGCAAGTTCTGAAGAAATGAACGCAGCTTTAAATAATATCGCTTCTATTTCAAATGAAGTTGCTGCTGAAACATCACAAACAGCCCATTCAGCTGGTGATCAAGTAAATGCAATGAGTGCCATTGCTACAAAATCATCAGAAATGAAAACTGCCGTACAAGAACTTGAAGTTCTCGTTTCTCATTTCAAGACAAATGCATAATAGTAAAAAAGAGGGATTTCTTTTTTTAATCCCTCTTTTTTACTCTAAAATATATCTTTCTCTCTCCTCCTTTGTCTGCTATAATTCCTAAAGAAAAGAAAAAAGCTTTGTTCCAACATCAAATAGGGATAAGGCTTTCTTTTAAATTTTTATATGAAATAATTCTAATACTAGGATTTTACAAAGGGGGTTTTTATCATATGAATTTTATTACTATTCAAAAAAAAATAATGTTCATGATGGGAACGATTTGCGCTTTATTTGGTATCGCCTTAGCTTTTATTCTCTTCTTTGCTATTGACCAATCTAATAAAGCTGAAGCACTACAAAAAGAAATTTCTCCTCTTGCAACAGAATTTAAAAATCGCAGTGACGCCTATCAAGTACAACTCTCTGCTTTAAGAGGTTATTTATTGCAACATGATCAAGTCGAATTAGACAAGTTTAATGAGATGAATAAACGTCTTGAGGATTCAAAAAATAAACTTCTTTCTAACCCTAATGTTTCTCAACAAGTAAAAGATACAATGCAATTAGGCTCTACATGGAGACAATTTATTCATGATAAAGTTGTTACTCTTGCGAAGGAACAAAAATGGGAAGAAGCATTACAAGTTGCTTCTAAAGAAGATGGCACGGTTTATAAAATTATTGATGATTTCACAAACTATAGTAAAGAACAAGCTAAGTTACGTGAACAATCTATTGCAAAAATTGAACAATCTTCACTCTTAATTGAATATATTGTCTTCTTATCACTTGTTATATGTATTGTCATTGCAGTCGTCCTTGCATGGTGGTTCTCTGGTAAACTCGTAAAACCAATTCAGCAAATTGATATTAAGCTAAAAGAATTAGCCTCTCAAGAAGGTGACTTAACAGCCCGTCTACAAGTAAATAGCAACGATGAAATCGGTGCAATTGCATCATCATTTAATAAAATGTTAGAAAACCTGCAACATATTATCAATCGTGTTCAAAAAACATCTGTGGAAGTACAAAACGCTTCTGAAAATATGCTAGAAAAGACAAACACATCACGTGATGCGACAATAAAAGTTCAAAGCTCGATGTCCAACTTGAATACAAGTATTCAATCTCAAACTTCTAATATGGAAGAAAGTTCAACTGCGATGGACGATATGGCAGGAAGTGTTCAACGTATTGCTGAATCTGCGTCTTCTGTAGCTGAATTAGCTGTAGCCACTTCTGAACATGCGAATGATGGAAATACAGTTATCCAAAAATCTATTTCACAAATGACAACGATTCACGACGCTGTGAATGCTACATCAGAAGTAGTCGAGCGTCTAATCACTCATACAAAATATATTGATACAGCTGTACAATCTATATCTAATATCGCTGAGCAAACAAACCTACTAGCTTTAAACGCTTCTATTGAAGCTGCTCGTGCCGGTGAACAAGGAAAAGGGTTTGCTGTCGTAGCTGATGAAGTTCGCAAACTTGCTGAACAATCAAAAACAGCTGCAGCAGATATTAATCAATTGCTTCATCAAATTCAAAATGATACAGAAACAGCTAATTCTATGATGTCTCAAGGTCGATCTGAAGCATCAGAAGGTATTACTGTCATTCGTGAAGCGGGTTCTTCTTTTACAACAATCGTGGAACAAGTAAATCAAGTGTCTACTCAAATGCAAGACATATCGGCAACTGCTGAAGAAATGGCTGCAAGCGCTGAAGAAATGAATGCTTCACTTAATAATATCACTTTTATTTCTAACGAAGTTTCAAGCGAAACAGCCTCAACAGCACAATCTGCCGAGAAAAAAGTTATGGTTATGGATGAAATGATGCAAACTGCGAAACAAATGAAACAAACAGTTGAAGAATTAGATCAACTCGTATCTCATTTTAAAACGGAATAACTTCTCAAAAAAATATTCCTCTTCAATAGGAATATTTTTTTGAGCTTATTTCCTGCACATTATACACATTTCCGTTATAATGAGAATCGATATCATTAATATGTAGGGGGGCTACACATGTCACAACAAGCATTTGAAGAGAAATTATATGCAAACTTAGAAGCTGTTATTGACCCTGAACTAGGTGTTGATATTGTCAATCTTGGGTTAGTGTATGATGTTACCGCAGATGAAAATAATAATGCTGTCATTACGATGACAATGACTTCTATCGGTTGTCCAATGGCTGGACAAATCGTATCAGATGTTAAAAAAGTATTATCAACGAACGTACCTGAAGTAAATGAAATAGAAGTAAACGTTATATGGAATCCACCGTGGTCAAAGGAACGCATGTCACGTATGGCGAAAATCGCATTAGGTATTCGCGATTAAATAAAGTGAAACTTTAATCAGTGGGGGTTTTCTTCATCCCCCACTGATTATGAGCCCACACCAATCGGGCGTTTATGGGCAGCCCGACTCCCACCTAACTTCTTTGTTCCAGCCGAATTTTGAGGTGGGAGTCTTACTGCCCGCAAATAGCGGGATAAAATGTGTGTTATTTTTTAAAGTAATCACTTTTTCAGTGCCTTCTATCCTAGTTAGGTCTTTTCCTCTTATTATTTTACCCCTACCGCATCATAAGCTTTCGTTACAGCTTGTACAGCTTTAGAGTTTTTACCATATAAATCTTCTGCTGACTGAAGAGCAGCTTGACGCATCATTTTAAAGTCAGAGTTTGCAGTTAAATATTTAGTAAGAGCACGGTAATAAATTTTTTCTGTCGCTTCACGGCCTACTCCAATTACTCTCACACCGTAATGCTCTCCACCTTCAGATACTAAATAGGCAGCTTTATTGTTAATACTACTGTTAACATGAACGCCACCATTGTCCGCTGTTCCAGTATAGCGTTTATTGTAATGATCTGGGTAACCTTCACCTGGTTTTAATGGGTTTGGAATAGATGCTGGATCTTTCAGAGAACGAAGCGCATCACCAGGTTTACTAGGTGTATAAATGTCAGCACCTAAATCCCAGCTTTTCTTCTCAACCATGACACCCATAATATCAGATATCGATTCATTTAACGCACCTGATTCATTTTTATAAACAAGGTTTGCTGTATGCTCAGTTACAGCATGCGTTAACTCATGACCAATAACATCTAGTCCAGCAGATAATGGAATAAATTTCGTACCATCTCCATCACCATACATCATTTGGACACCGTTCCATGCTGCGTTATTCCATTTATCCCCTACGTGAACAGATGAAATTAGCTTCGCACCTTTATCATCGAAAGAGTTACGATTAAATGCCTTTTTGTAGTAATCGTATACTTTTCCTGCATTCACATGCGCATCAACCGCCGCTTTGTCATCAAAGAACTTATTTTTACTTTCTACTTCGCTACCTGTATAGCCAAACCATTGTGAGAAAATATTAAACTGGTTTTCATCCATATTCTCCGCATTAAATGTATGAACACCTTGCCCACGCTTCCCATCAAATAAATGGAATGCTCTTGTTTTCTCATTTTGAGCAATTTCAAATGATTGTCTATTTCCTAATACACCGTAACCAAATCCTATAATATGATCTACAGCATTATATTTCTCAATCACATTTCCATTTGTTGCATCAACAAAATAATGCCAATATCCTGGAGCTGGTTTAGAAATTGATGCTTTAACGAAGTATGCAAGATAGTACTTTCCATCTTTTTCATACACAAATAAATCTTTTTTCACACCATCATAATTATTTACTTTACCAACTTCTTTTTCAATATCTTCCTTTGCAATTGTTTCTGCTTGTTCTGCACTAATGCTTGCAAATGCGGGAATATTTTTATCATCTAAATTTGGAATAACTTGTCCGAAAAATGCTTTTACATTATTCTCTTTATCCAACGTAACAGTTTGATCTGAACCGTACACAGGAATGTTATTATGCTTCTCAACTAGCTTCACATGTGTCGTACCAGATTCAGCGTCTTTTTCTTCCCCAACGACATTAAAATGTTTTTCAATGTTTCCTGCTAATTTAAACATATCTTTCTTACTCTCTAAATATTGAAAGACCGTCTCTTTTTTATCTAATCCTTCCGGCGCTTTCCATTCTTCACCTATGAATGCAGGTGTTTTAAATTCTTGATGATATTGAACTTTTTGTTCTTCCGCTTTCGTTGTCGTTGCTCCAAATCCTCCGGCGATAACAGTTAACGCTAATGCTGATGAAATGACTTTCTTTTTCACTATAACATTCCCCATTCCCATAAAGATTTTTGACACTTTTATACAATTCTTATTTCCCAGACTAATACCTTTTTCTAAAAATTGAGAAAATTTTTCGAACAACTCTACTCAAAAAAAGAGGACATCCTATTCGATGTCCTCTTTTCATAAACGTTTTACTGTTTTTTCAATTCAATTACTAAAAAGTGTGATTGCTCCTTCGCTTGAATATGAATATCTTCTTCTACCGCTTCTGCCGCATCACGCATAGCAAGTGTTTCACCATTTATCACACTACTTCCTTCAATTTGTACAAGGTACAATTGACGGCCTTCTTTCACAGGAAAATGAATTTCTTTTCCAGCCTCTAATGATAAAGAATATAAATTCGCATCTTGGTGAATTTGAATTGGTGCATCACCTTCCATTGGAGATACCATATGGAACCATTCGTTTTCGCGCTTGCTCCAATCAAATTTAAACTCACCGTAATTTGGTTTATGACCAGCGCGGTCTGGTAAAATCCAAATTTGTAATAAACGCATTGTTTCATTTCCTAAATTATGCTCACTATGAAATACACCTGTACCAGCACTCATATATTGAACATGTCCACGCTCAATCGTTCCGCGATTCCCCATGCTATCTTCATGTGTTAAAGCACCATCTACAACGTAAGAAATAATCTCCATATCACGGTGCGGATGCATATCAAAACCAGTTTGTGCCGCTACTAAATCATCATTAATAACACGTAATGCTCCGAAGTTCATGTTATTTGGATTATAATAATCCGCAAACGAAAAATGAAAGTGTGTATTTAACCAACCGTGATTTGCTCTACCCATATTTTTATGATTAACTTTTCTAAACATATCCTTCACCTCATATTATCTCGAATTCAAGATTTATCCCGATTAGTGAGAGCTAATAATCATTGGGGGATGGACAAACCCCCAATGATTACAGTTTCACTTTATTTCAAAATTTTTTCTTACTGTAATTTTTTTAGTAATTTTAATAATTGATTTTGTTCTTCTATATTTAAGTTATGAAACTGCTCCGCTTGGAACGTTTCTTGAGGCGGAACGATTACCTCATACAAATCTCTTCCCTTTTCTGTTAACGAAATATATTTCGTAGTACCTTCTTGTTCACGATGAATCCACTCCAGCTGCTCCATTTTATTTAAAAGCTGAGTGACATTTCCTTTCGTAACAAATAGCTTATTTCCAAGCTCTTGCTGCGTTAAACGATCATACCCTCCAACTTGAGCTAGCACATCGAACTGAGCGGCAGATACATTCCATTTTTTCAAATGCTGATTCGTCTCACGAATACTTTTATTATAAAAACGTGATATACGAAACCATAATAGTAATCCAAGTCTATCTTCTGCTTTCATTCCATCACCTCGCTCGTTTGATACTATTAGTTTAGAACTAAACCTATTAAAAGTCAATAACTTATTTTTAGTAAGTAATAAAACACATCTCTATTTCTCACTATATTTTACATCAATCTTCTATTTTTATATTCATCTAATTTCCTCTTTGCAAACTTTCTCGCATCTTTCTCAATCCATCTCTCTTCGTACGATTCACTTCCCACATACAATAGCCCTCTCTTATGCTGCATCGCATGACGAAATTCATGCAAAAGTGTTTTGAGCACTTGCTCATACTCCTCCCACATACAAACGAAAATTAATTGCTTTTCTTTATGATAAAAACCACCTATCGGGAATAGAAACTCTTCTTCTTCTTCTCCTAATGATAGGAGTACATCGTTTGCATCACACGTATCACAAAAAATAACTGGTGTTTTACATACTTCAATAAGTGAAAACAAATCCTCCCTAATCTTTTTGACATCCCAAGGAAGCTCCGAATCCAACACATACCAATTCTCCACCTGTTGATATACATTTTGAAACTGGAGTCCCATTTCTTTTTATTCCCCTTTCCAAGCCCTCTTTTTCTATATATATGCCACAATATTGTAAATATTAAACATACTCTTTCCCCCTTTGAAACATGACAATAAAGTGAAACTTTAATCAGTGGGGTTTTGTCCATCCCACACTGATTATTAACCTACACCAATCGCGCTTTTACGAGCAGTCCGGCTCCCACCTAACTTCTTTACTTCAGCCGAATTTTGAGGTGGGAGTCTTACTGCTCGTTCATGCGGGATAAAAGTACAAGAAGCAATTTTCTTGTACTTTTATTCTTCTAAATTTTTGTAGCCTTCGTATCCCACTTAAATATTTTATTTAAGAATTTATATACATTCTTTGACTCTTTCGTAAGAAGAGGTCCTAAAATGGCTAGGATTAGCACGTATAATGCTGAGAATGGCTTCAATACAGACATTAATCCACCAGCTATACCAATATTGGCCACGATTATAGAGAATTCTCCCCTCGAAACAATTGTTAAACCTATATTTGTCGATGCTTTATGAGATAATCCAGCTTGTCTCCCTGCAATCATCCCTGCAATAAAGTTCCCAATTAACGTCAGGAGTACAGCACCTAACGTTAGCCATATCGCTCCGCCTAATGAGAACGGGTCTATACTTAAGCCGAAACTGAAGAAGAAGATAGCTCCGAAAAAGTCCCTAAATGGCACAACAAGATGTTCAATTCGGTCACTATGCTCTGTCTCAGAGAAAACTAATCCTAATAGAAGTGCTCCAATCGCTTCTGCAACGTGAATTGTTTCTGAAAAACCAGCAATGAAGAATAAAGAAGCAAATACTACTATAATAAAGATTTCATCTGAACTAATATTCAACAATTTATTTAATAACGGCGTAGCCTTTCTAGCTACAATAAAGAATAGAAGCATATATCCTAAAGCAATTCCAATTGAAGTGAGAGCACCTAAGAAGGAAGCATGATCTCCAAGTACTAAGCCGGAAACTACTGATAAATATACAGCAAGGAATATATCTTCAAACATAATAATTCCTAAAATTAATTCGGTTTCATTATTACCAGTTCTTCTTAAATCAACTAATACTTTTGCAACAATTGCACTAGAAGAAATCGTAATAATACCCGCTATAATTAAGATTTCTAATAAAGGGAATCCCATCAAGAACCCGTATAATAATCCAAGTGAAAAGTTAATTAAAATATAGATTGTCCCGCCAATCGCAATAGAACGTCCAGATTTAATTAGTTTTTTCATCGAGAATTCTAGTCCTAGATAGAAAAGAAGGAACAGAACGCCGATTCTTCCGAGGAAGGAGATTACACTTTCACTTTCTATAAATCTGAAATCGATCACACCTAATACCGGAGCATGTGGCCCTACTAACATGCCAAGAACAATTAGAAAAGGAATTACTGAGAATTTAAACTTTCCAGCAATTACTGCCGCAATTGCTACTAAAACTAAAGCTGTACCAACTTCAAAAATTAAAGTATCCATCTAGTCAGTCCCCCTATTCGAAAGTAATTCATTAATAATTTTTTTAATTTCTTCTCTCTCACCTGAAACTACAAGCATATCTCCTTCTTCAATTACGGTTTCTGGCCCTGGATTAAATAGCTTTTTCATATTCTTTTTCATAACCGCAATGATCGTTACGCTATATGTTTTTCTTATTTCAAGATCACCAATTGTTTTTCCAATTGCTGGAGCGTTGTTTTCCACTTTAAACCACTCAATCGCTAAACCTTCAAAAACCATCTCAACATTTTCTAATGCCCTAGGTTTATATACCATTCCACCTAATATTGCTGCAATTTGTCTTGCTTCTGAGTCACGCAGTGAAATACTTGAGATGCTTTCTTCATGATTTGAATCAAAATGATACATTTCTCTACGCCCATCATCATGAATAACGATCACCATTTTTTCGTTACCTTTCGTAACGATTTGAAACTTATAACCAATACCTGGAAGTTCACTTTCTCTAATATTCATATTTAGCTCCTCCTCAACAAATTTTTATTTAGATTTTCTGTTTTTCTGTCTTTTATTCATCCAATCAATTTTAGAAACTCTAACCATTCAGGATACCTGTGATTTGGAAATCTTTTATTGTAATAATAAGTGGCTCCTAGAAAAATGCTTGAAGATGTAATGATAAAAAACACATTACTTCTCATTTTCAAACTCTCAAGACTTACTTTCAATAAAGATTCTTCTTTCAAATGATTCCCTCTTTCTCACTTTAAATTTAGTTTTTTAAAATGTAAATAATTCTAAAAATACTACCATGTAACTTAATCATAACACAAAATAAGTTTAAGTAACATATTTTTTGAGAAAATTTGATTCTATCATATTTTTTGCATATAATTTTCTTATTATAAAAAAAGGAAGTGTATTATATGGTTGATATCTTTAGCAGATTCCTTGAGGTAACGAATACGATTTTGTGGTCGTATATTCTTATTGCAATGTTAATTGGCTTCGGTCTTTATTTCTCTTTTAAATTGAAATTTGTACAAATTACTCATTTCCGTGAAATGGTTAGTTTAATTAGTAAAGGATTCAATCGAAAGGAAAAGAAGAAAGATAGCATCTCCCCATTCCAAGCATTTTGCTTAAGTGCAGCAGCGCGCATCGGTATCGGAAACTTAGCTGGTGTAGCACTAGCAATTTCAATGGGTGGACCTGGCGCAGTATTTTGGATGTGGCTTATCGCTATTATCGGAGCAGCTACTAGTTTTGTAGAATGTACGCTCGCACAAATTTATAAAATAAAAGATGGTAGTGGCTTCCGTGGTGGCCCCGCTTACTATATGGAAAAAGGTTTAAACAAGCGCTGGATGGGCATTTGGTTTTCACTTCTCATCACAGTTGCATACGGATTAATTTTCAATTCAGTACAAGCAAATACAGTCTCAATAGCGTTTGAAAATGCATTTGGTTTAGAGCGCTACGCTGTAGGAGCTCTATTAGCTTTATTAGTTGCAGTTATTATTTTTGGCGGTATTAAGAGCATTTCACGTATTACAGAAATGATTGTTCCTCCAATGGCAATCGTTTATATTGCTGTGGCTGTTTTTGTCGTTATTAAAAACTTCAATATGTTACCAAGCGTTTTTCTAGAAATATTTAACGGAGCATTTGGTTTAGACCAAGCTATCGCTGGTGGTATTGGAGCAGCAATCAAGTACGGAATTCAGCGCGGTTTATTCGCGACAGAAGCAGGTATGGGTAGTTCTCCTAACGCAGCGGCAACAGCAGACGTGTCTCACCCTGTAAAACAAGGACTTGTTCAAGCATTAGGCGTTTTTGTAGATACATTCTTGGTATGTACATCAACAGCATTTATCGTATTATGTTCTGGAATTTATAAAGGATCGAATTTACAAGGAATTGAATTAACACAAAATGCATTAAGTTCACAAATTGGACCGTGGGCAAGTACTTTCTTAGCGATTATCATCTTCCTATTCGCTTTCAGTTCACTTCTAGGAAACTACTATTATGGTGAAACAAATATCGCATTCATAAAGAAAAGCAAGACATGGTTAATGATTTATCGCGTTGCAGTTGTCGGAATGATTTTCTTCGGATCAATCGCTGCACTTCAAACCGTTTGGAATTTAGCTGATTTATTCATGGGACTAATGGTATTTACAAACTTAATTGCCATCTCATTCCTTAGCAAATTTGCCTACGTGGCATTAGTAGACTATATGAAGCAAAAGAAACAAGGAAAAGATCCTGTTTTCCGTGCAAATTCTATCCCGAACTTAAAAAATACGGAGTGCTGGGGTGGACAAGATTTAGAAGAAAAGAAACAAGCTGTATAACAAGTAAAAGCAGAAGCAGCTCGTTCAGAATGTGAGAAGGATGAAGTTTTTGACGTAGAGGCACTCTTTTCCTCTCAGGAAAAAGCGAAGCCACCAAACATTCTAGCTCTGCTGGAGCTGGATAACAGGAAAAGCGGAAGCGGCTTGTTTAGAGTCGCTTTTTTTATGGGGTGATCCCGTATGACGATACATGAAATTACACTAGCGGTTTTTCAATTATAGCAATCGCAACTCGAATTATATCAGCAATTCAAAAAAGAAGATCGACTTACCAACAAATCATGACAATATTAGCACTCCCCTCCATTACTTTCATCAATACATTATAATCTCATTTATGTTAAAATATAGAAAATACCCTTTCGTAACTAGATCAAAAAACTTTTCCAAATTCATCGTTTACTACTTAAATGACGGGAGTGGTTCAGTTGAAAGACTACTTAATTCGGGCTTTTTTCGCGTTAATAACAGTTGGGATTCTCTTACTTACAGCTACTATTTTCAACATACGTGTCGAGGTTAAAGACTACGCTTTCCTCATTGTTATAGCAATTAGTGGCGGCTGGGGGGGTTGGTACCTGTATAAAAAACAAAATACAAATAACAATAAGGACATTCCAAAATAAAGTGAAACTTTAATCAGTGGGGATTTTGTCCATCCCCACTGATTATGAGCCTACACCAATCGGGCTTTTACGGGCAGTTATCTCCCACNNTTCCTCGCATTCCCCGAATTCTAATGTGGGGGTCTTACTGGCCGCAAATAGCGGGATAAATTGGAGGCTTTTCTCGTCACTGTCTTCTATAATAAATGATGAAATTCAAACCGCTAATACAACTGATTCCTATAAACATGCAAAAGCTCTGTTGATCCGCCTAGATTATACTCACCAACAATAAATTCAGACATAAAGAGTGTTATCACCGACACACCAATGTATATGATCGACATAAGCCAAAGCGAATATGCATTAATAATCTCTTTTTTCTACCTTAAAACGATTAACAGAACACGGCACGATACCGCTAAAATACTTTTAAAAGCAGGACGTAAATATACAAACTCCTTCACCTATTTCTCCTCTTCCCAAAACATTACATCTCAACATCAACATATGTAACCAAATTAAAAACACATGCCATTTTCAATTAAAACGACATGTGTTTCCGTAATTCTTTATAAAATGTATTATGATAATTGCTTCCACTTAGTCCCCAAAACAGGACGCTCGTAATTTTGGATTTTATAAATTAATTCATCTGCCTTCTCAGCTGAAACGATCAATTCTTTATTTGATGGATTCATAAATCCTTCTTCCACTGCACGTTCAACCATCTGTAAAATAGGTCCGTAAAAATCTTTACTATTTAATAAGCCCACTGGCTTATCATGTATGCCAATTTGAGACCAACATACTACTTCAAATAGCTCTTCAAACGTTCCATATCCGCCTGGTAATGCAATGAAGGCATCTGCAAGCTCTGCCATTTTTGCTTTACGTTCATGCATCGTTTCTACTTCAATTAGTTCTGTTAGTCCTGTATGCACAATTTCCCCTCGAAATAGACCGCGCGGCATAATACCTGTAACACGTCCACCTAAACGAAGAACTTCATTCGCTACTTCTCCCATTAACCCAACACACGAGCCTCCGTAGACGAGCTCATAATCGTTTTTAACAAATATTTTCCCTAACTGAATTGCCTGCTCTTTAAATTCTGGCCTTTCCCCTAAATTGGAACCTGCAAACACACAAAGCTTTCTCATTCCTACACTCCCAAACTATATATTGTTATGATACAATGAATATTGTACAACATATTGAAGGGATGAGGAAGACATGGATATCGTCGCATTTCAAAGATGGGTGGAAGAATTTTATGAAAAACGGAGCTGGTCACAGTATAATTCCTTTATTCGCTTAAATTTCTTAACTGAGGAAGTTGGGGAAGTTTCACGAGTTGTTCGCGCTATCGAAATTGGCCGTGATCGCCCTGATGAACAAACGAAAACACAAGAAGAGCTAAAACAAGAATTAAAAGAAGAACTTGGTGATGTGCTATCTAACCTTATTATTCTTTCGCAAAAATATGATTTAGATTTACAAGAGATTATGGAAGCACACGTCACAAAGCTTTCGAAAAGGTTTGAAACATCTAAATGAGCATATTATCAATTATGATATAATATTCTTATCACAATAATAAGGGGGATTTTATGTTATCTAAAAAATTGCACGACTCACTAAATGAACAAATGAACTTTGAATTCTATTCCGCCCACGCTTATATGGCAATGGCTGCTTACTGTACAGCTGAGAGCTATGATGGTTTCGCTAACTTTTTCCTTGTCCAAGCTGAAGAAGAACGTTTCCATGCAATGAAGCTTTACAACTATATAAATGACCGCGGTGAGCGCGCTATTATTACTGGTTTTGATAATCCTAATACTGAATACGAATCTGTACTGAACGCTTTTGAAGTGGCACTTGAGCACGAGCGTGAAGTAACGAAGCGCATTTATAACTTATCTGATATCGCTTGGGATGAGCGTGAGCACGCAACAATTACATTCTTAAAATGGTTCGTTGACGAGCAAGTAGAAGAAGAAGCTTCATTTGATAGCATCATTCAAAAATTAAAACGTATTATGAACGATTCAAACGCACTATTTATGCTAGATGCTGAATTAGAAAAACGTACATTTACGCCTCCGGCTGAATAACAAAAAAGCAATGAGCCCGCGCTCATTGCTTTTCTTAATTTATTAAAGCATAACCCCAACGATAATCGCTGATAATACACTTACTAACGTTGCACCGTATACGAGTTTTAATCCGAATGAAGATACAACGTTTGCTTGTTTCCCATCGATGCTCTTCGTTGCACCTGCTATAATTCCGATAGATGAGAAGTTCGCAAATGATACAAGGAAGATTGATAAAATACCTACTGTACGAGCTGATAAGTTGCCAGCTACTTTTCCTAAATCAAGCATCGCAACAAATTCGTTTGTTACTAATTTCGTTGCCATAATTTGTCCCGCTTGTAGCATCTCTGATGTTGGAATACCCATTACAAATGCTAATGGTGAGAAGATGTACCCTAAAATGCTTTGGAATGTGATTCCGAAAATTGAATCAAATACACCGTTAATTGCTGTAATTAATGCGACGAAACCGATTAACATCGCCGCTACTGTTACAGCGATAGAGAAACCAAGCATAATATATTCGCCTAACATTTCAAAGAATGTTTGTTTCTTATCTTCTTGTAATTCTAAAATATCGTCTTCTTCTGTTACGTCATATGGATTAATAATATGAACAATAATGAATCCGCTAAATAAGTTTAATACAAGTGCTGTTACTACATATTTTGGATCAATCATTTTCATATAAGAACCGACGATTGACATCGATACTGTTGACATTGAAGATGCACATAGTGTGTATAAACGATTTTTCGGTAATTTTCTTAGTTGGTCTTTTACTGTAATGAATACTTCCCCTTGACCAACAATTGCAGCTGCTACTGCATTATATGATTCTAGTTTTCCTAAACCGTTAATTTTACTTAATACGAAACCGACTGCACGAATGATAATCGGTAAAATTTTAATATGTTGTAAAATCCCGATTAATACTGCTAAGAAAATAATTGGTAATAATACTGTTAAGAAGAATGGTGCTTGTCCATCGTTTGCTAGACCACCAAATACGAAATTAACCCCAGCTTCCGCAAATTTTAAAATAGCGCCAAATCCATCAGCAATCCCTTTTACTAATACAAATCCGATCTCTGTATTTAGTAAGAAATACGCAAGTGCCAATTGAATGACAAGCATAACTGCAATTGGTTTATACTTAATTTTCTTACGATCCGAACTTACAAGGAAACCTAGTGCAAATACTACAAGTAAACCAACTAGAAACATTACTAGCTTCATGTGTGATTCCTCCACTTCTCTCACGAGTTATTAGTTGTATAACGAATGACGTCTGACCATTATTGTTAAAAAAATTTAAAATCCCTAAATACTATTCAATTGTTATCTAAAATCAGTCAACGTTTACCTAAATTGTAATTTATAAAGTGAAACTTTAATCAGTGGGAGTTTTGTTCATCCTCCACTGATTATTAGTTGAACTAATCGGGCTTTTACGGGCAGCCCGACTCCCGCCTAACTTCTTTGTGCTCCAACCGAATTTTGAGGTGGGAGTCTTACTGCCCGCAAATAGCAGGATAAAAGGTAGCCTCTTCTCTCCTACCGTATTGAAAGTCTGAAATTGATACCACCTACAAATCAAATTGTAAGCGTTATCTAATAGAAATGCAATATAAATTTTAAAGGATTTTCATATGTTAATATATTCCTAAATAATTGGTTTTTTATGTAAGTTCATCGCAAAAAAATAGTTCTAGCTTTGAGCTAGAATCATCCTTAATATATATGATTTCTACAAATAATGAAAAACCATTTTCTTACATTAATGTTTACCTGAAAATCACCA
>NUMR01000131.1:8065-10872 GCA_002578045.1 Bacillus cereus | reverse complement strand
TGACGGTACTGTTTCATTTGATAATGCCCCCCTTGATCTGAATTCATCAATAGTTGGTGATTTTCAGGTAAACGTTCTAATGCTTTCTCTAACATCTCTGAAACAAGTGAATACGTAGGTCTAGAACCAATTGTATATGTAATAATTTCACCATTATATAAGTTTAATACAGGTGATAAATAAAGTTTCTCTCCGAACAATTTAAACTCTGTGATGTCTGTTACCCACTTTTGATTTGGTGCATCTGCATGAAAATTGCGTTCTAAAATATTTGGTGCAATTTTACCGAATTTCCCCTTATAAGACTTATATTTTTTCATACGTACAACCCACTTTAAACCAAGCTCTTTCATAATACGCTGAACCTTCTTGTGATTCACTTTCTGACCACGATTCGTTAACTCATCACGAATACGACGGTAGCCATAACGACCTTCATTTTCCTCATAAATTTCTTTAATTTCAGCTTTCAAATCAGCATCTGGATCCGGACGATTCATTTTCTTCACTAAATCATAATATGTGCTTCGTGGAATATTAGCTAGCTCCACGAGTGCTTTCACGGAATATTTATGCCTTAATTCATAGACTACTTGCGCTTTGTCTTGTTTCGTGACTTTTCCTTGTTTTGAACTAAGGCATTCAACTTTTTTAAATACTCATTTTCCATTTCAAGCTTTTTAATACGAGCTTCAAGTGATTCGATTGATCCTTTAGCTAATACTTGTTTTGATTGTTTATTTGACTCTTTTTTCATGAATGGACGCCCCTTTTTCTTTGATTGAAGGGAATCAATTCCTTGTGTTTCGAGTTGTTTTTTCCAAACACTAATTGTTGAAGGGGCAGGAATGTTAAAGATAGCTGTCGTTTCAAATAAGGATGTACCGTTTTCAACCATAAAGTTTAGTACGTCTAGTTTAAATCGCTGTGTGTAATTTGTATACTGTTTTAGAAAAGCTTCCACACCATTCTGCTTATACTGGTTCAACCAATTCAAAATTACTGTGTCTCTTATGCCGATTTCTTTACCAATTTCCCGATAACTTTCATTTCCATCTAACTGTAGTAGTTGAATAGTATTTCGACTTAAACGATCCATTCTAGTTACGACCAAAGTATCCCCAGTAATTAGTTTTGATAGTATAGTGTCTAACTCTGGCTTTTGTTTTGTTACTCCACTTATAAGGAAATCGAAATACCATTTCTTGGTAAAAGAAAAATAATAAAGAAACCGAATTCCTTAAGAGGTAGAATTCGGTTTCTTACTACAATATTTGACTTCAATTAGAAAAGAATTGTCCACTTTAAAAGGTAATATATTTATTTATATTTCGGATCGAAAGGTTTTACCTAATTGGTTACCAAGACTAAAATAATGACGGAAATTATATATAAGTGGGCTCCATTTATTTGGGTCAATATGATTTTCTTCAATAATGATTTCCTTATGAGCATGTACATGTATAGCTTGTGTCTCAACAACTGCAAAATTAGGAGAATGATCAGGAATTCGAATATGTTTCACCCTTGCCTCAATTTGAATTGGACACTCCATAATTCGAGTAGGTTTTACCGCCTTAGACTCAGTAGGTGTTAATCTACTAATATCATATTTTTCTTTTTCATATGTAAATCCATTCTTTTTCTTATAATCTGGAACGGGATCTTTCCCTGTATAAGGGGCTAATTGTTCGACATTCTCCCATAATGAGGGGCCCGGGACATTAATTACACATTCAGGATGTCGTTCTAAGTTTTCAATTGCTTTCCCGCCAAGTCCAATTCCTAATATAATACAATCTCCTAATGCCCATGACGATGACATTGGGCTGATATTCACGGTTCCATCCTCATTTAGCGAATTTAGTAAAATCACAGGAGTTCCGTAGTATAGAATTTTGGGTTTAATAATTTCTGTGTTTGGAACCTGAGCCATTTTTTTCATCTTTATTTCTCCTCCCTATTCATATGTTCTTCCTTATTCATTGTAAAATATAAACATTTCAATTATCATCGAAATATGGATTACACTAGGGGGAATTAAAATGAACGCAAATCTAAATGTAGCAATGATTGCTACTCTTGTGAGTGAAGCTTCTCGTGCAGTGATATTAACAGTCTTATTAGATGGCAGATTCCATCCTGCAAGCGAATTAGCATATATGGCAGGAATTAAACCACAGACGGCTAGTTTCCATTTGACAAAAATGGTCGATGCTAATGTAGTTACTGTTGAAAAACAGGGGAGACATAGATATTATGGAATTCGAAATCAGGAAGTTGCTCAAGTTATGGAGTCATTTTTATCAATAGCTCCACCAATTGAAATTAAATCATTAAAACAGGCTTCGGAAGATAAAGCAATGCGTTTTGCAAGAACATGTTATGATCATCTTGCAGGGAATTTAGGGGTACAATTAACAGATTCTTTAATTAAAATGGGTGTTATTTATGAAAAAAAGGACGGGTTTACTGTTACTGAAAAAGGTGAATCATTCTTTACAACTTTTCAGATTGATCTTGAAAGGGTTAAGAAAAAGCGTCGTTCATTCACACACAAATGTTTAGATTGGAGTGAAAGACGTCACCACCTTGCGGGAGCATTAGGAAATGCCCTTCTAGAAAGACTATTAGAATTAAATTGGGTTCAACGTTTACCTAAAACAAGAGCAATAAAAATCACTCCTGACGGAAAAAAGGGAATGAAAGAAACATTTTCTTTTGATATTACAAACAACTAAGTTTTGAATATAACAGCCGATTTATCCTTTATATAAGGGGTAACACTACATGCCCATCAACTTAAG
>NUMR01000131.1:0-8028 GCA_002578045.1 Bacillus cereus | reverse complement strand
TTTCTGTATTGCTTGATATATAGGAAGATAATTGTAATTTGTGATGAAAATTTACTAATACGAGGGGCACAAATAATCATTCCTTATTGTTAAAATTAACGGAATTTGTGAAACAATGTACTTACACTAGCGGAGCAGTTTAGTATAAGTGAAATGATTCACAAAGTTATCGAAATCAGATCACATTACTGATATATCCCCCCTGAAAGTGGTATATAAAAATTATACATATGAAAAATTTAACTCTAATTATTTTTTAAAAGCCATTGACCAAAAGAGAAAAATATATTATTTTTATTTAGAAAGCGTTTTATCTTATCGAACTTAATATAACAGGGTGTTACTGTATAAGGCATTACCTGGATTGAATACACAACAAATGGCTGATGGGAATTACCATTGTCGAATGTGTATCAATTCAGGTAATTTTTGTGTTTTTGAAGAATTCAAATATTCCTTAAGTATATCCGAGGATTAGATGGAAATGCTATCTTCATCAATTGGGGAAAGGGGTGATGGCGTGAAATTAAAGAAGGCATTAAATAATAATGTGGTTTTGGCAAAAAATGACAAACATCAAGAAGTTGTGGTGTTTGGTAATGGGATTGCTTTTAAGCTTAAACCTGGGGATCCGATTGATGAAAGTAAAATTAGCAAAGTTTTTACTCTGCAAACCAAGGATTTATCGTTGCAAATGGCTAATCTCCTAAAAGAAGTTCCTCTTGAATATGTAGAGATAGCGGAAGAGATTATTGCCTATGCACGAGAAAATCTTAGTACACCCATAAGTGATTATATTCTTTTGACCCTTTCCGATCATATCTACTTTGCAAATCAACGGTATAAAAAAGGACAAGAAATCCGGAATGTGTTGCTCTGGGAGACAAAGAAACTCTATAAAACGGAGTTTGAGATTGGTCTGAAGGCAATTGAGATCATCGAGGGGAAAACGGGTATTCAATTTAATGAGGATGAAGCTGGTTTTATTGCCATGCATATAGCCAACACACAATTTGAAGGCAATGAGATCGACAAAACCATCAAGATTGCGAAATTTACCCAAGATATTCTAGGAATTATTAAATATCATTTTGGATTGGTTTTTGATGAAGATTCATGGAATTACGGACGGTTAGTGACACACTTGAAATTCTTTGCTCAAAGAATGCTTACAAATGATAATATTCAAAACGACGATGATTATCTTTTTGAACAAGTTCAAGACAAATATACAAAGGCATTCGAGTGTGTGAAAAAAATTGAGAAATATGTCTTAAACGGGTATGGAACACAGATAACCAAGGCTGAAATGGTCTACCTGGTCTTGCATATTAATCGTGTGACCAATCGAAATGAAAACTAACAATTTAATTACTAACAGGGTGTTACTGAAAAGGCATAACCTGAGATGAATTGCGGATGATATAGCTATATGATGCTATATAAAATATCCGTCATTCATTTCAGGTTTTTTTTATTAAAAAAGGAGGAAAAAGGAACATGTCTGATTATTCAAAACTAGCAAATGACATAATTGAACATGTCGGTGGTGAGGAAAACGTAGCAAGTTTATATCACTGTATGACACGTCTTCGCTTTAACTTAAAGGATAGTAAAGAATTTAACAAAAAAGGTTTGGAGAAAGTGGATGGTGTTGTCTCTGCTATTGAAAGTAATGGACAGTACCAGGTGATTATCGGAAACAATGTAGGTGAAGTATACGAGGCAATTACGAAGCGTTATGCAATCCAACGCGCCAAAACAGATAATAAAAAGAAAGAAAAAGAGGGGAATGTGATTGCCAGACTGTTTAATGTCATGTCAAGTATCATTACTCCAATGGTACCGCTTCTAGCCGGATCTGGGATGTTAAAAGCATTGCTTGTTATTTTTACAACGTATTTCGGTATGCCCAATACAGGCAGTACCTACTTGATACTAAGTGCAGCATCTAATGCAGTATTTTTCTTCTTTCCAGTGTTTCTAGCTTTTTCAGCAGCGCGTACATTTGGTACGAATCTATATGTATCTGCTGCAATCATGGCTGCTTTATTAGAACCGAATTTCACAGGTTTAATTAAAAATATAGGTGATATCGTTCATTTCTTCGACATTCCAATTGTGTTGTTTAAGTATAATGGACAAATCATTCCAGCGATTTTAGCCATTTGGTTATATTCCTATCTTGAAAAGTTTTTAAACCGTTATATTCCGAAAGTGATTCAAACATTTGCAGTGCCGATGATTTCCCTATTTATTATGGTTCCATTAGTTGCTGGGGTCATTGGACCGATTGGCGTTTATGCTGGTAATGGAATTGCTGATGGTATTGAATTCTTAAGTAATCAAAGCGGTATGGTGACAGGGGCAATTATTGGAGCGGGCTGGACATTCCTGGTTATGTTTGGTATCCATTGGGGCGTTGTTCCAGCAATGTTAGCGAACCTAAGTACAAAAGGTTTCGATACTATCCGTCCTCCAGTTGCAAACGCAACGTTTGCTCAAGCAGGTGTAGCTTTTGGTGTTTTCTTAAAAGCAAAGGATAAAAAGTTAAAATCATATGCTTTATCTGTTATGATGCCTGCATTATTAGCAGGTATTACGGAACCAATTGTTTATGGACTATCAGTAAAATATAAGCGTCCAATGATTGCAGCTGTAATCGGGGGAGGTATCGGGGGTGGTTTTGCAGGAGCGATGAAAACTACTGTAATCGCATATGTATTCCCTGCGTTAACCACTCTACCAGCTTTTATGACTGACACATTTGTCTATTACATTATCAGTATTAGCGTAGCTTTTGTCGTAACAGCAGCATTAACATATATTATAGGATTTGAGGAAGAAGGATCTGAGTCTCCTGTCAAGGAAGAAAAAGGACAAAGAACGTCTCATCTTAAACGCTCAACGGTATTTTCTCCGCTTACAGGAAAAATTGTTCCTTTACAAAAAGTAAACGATCCAGCATTTTCTACAGAAGCAATGGGTAAGGGAGTTGCGATTCTTCCTGCCGAAGGAAAAGTTTATTCTCCTGTAACAGGTGTAGTAACAACGTTATTCCCTACAGGACATGCCATCGGGTTAACATCAAATGATCAAACAGAAGTGTTGATTCACGTTGGTCTGAATACGGTGAAACTAGAAGGTCAATACTTTACTAAGCATGTTAAACAAGGTGATAAAGTAGAGCAAGGTCAGCTCCTTGTCGAATTCGACTTGGAAAAGATTAAAGAAGCAGGTTATGATACAACAACACCAATCATTATTACGAACTCCAATCAGTATGCTGATGTTATTGAAACCAACCAGACTTCGACGGTGAAAGAAGATGTATTACTAACAGCTGTTGTTCTATAATCTAAGGAGTGTTGTAAAGTGACAAATTCAAGAGTGAGTAAATTTTCAAACAACTTCTTATGGGGCGGTGCGATCTCTGCCAACCAGGCAGAGGGAGCATGGAATATCCATGGTAAGGGTCCGGCAATCAGCGATGTCATCAGGAATGGCATCGTTGGCGGACACTTTGACAGCAAAGTGATCGATGGAAATTACTATGCAAGTCATGAAGCAATTGATTTTTACCATCGATATCAAGAAGATATTGCTTTACTTGCTGAAGCAGGCTTGAAATGTTTAAGAACCAGCATTGCCTGGTCACGAATCTTCCCTAATGGGGATGATGAACTGCCGAATGAACAGGGATTGCAGTTTTATGATGATTTATTCGATGAGTTATTGAGACATGGGATTAAACCTGTTATCACGATGTCACATTTTGAGATACCATTGAATTTAATCACGAAATACGATGGTTGGAAAAATCGTAAATTAATCGGTTTCTTCGAAAAATATGCCGAAACCATCTTGAAGCGCTATAAAAACAAAGTGAAATATTGGATGCATTTTAACGAAATAAATCACTTTCATACGATTCCTTTAGCAGCGGGCGGAATTTTAATTAAAGATGAAGAGACAAAATTACAGGATATTTACCAAGCTTCGCACCATGTCTTTGTAGCTAGTGCAAAAGCGGTTAAACTTTGTCACGAAATCATACCTGATGCAATGATCGGTGCCATGCTCTCATTAAGTCCAATCTATCCATACACCTGTGACCCGGAAGATATTTTTGACTCATATCAATTACGCCGAAGATCATTATTCTATTCCGATGTGATGGTTCGGGGCTACTATCCAAGTTATGCTAAACGTATTTGGGAAGAGCATAATATTCATGCGGAAATCGAAGCGGGAGATCTTGAGTTAATCAAGGAACATACCGTTGATTATTTAGGCTTTAGTTATTATCGTAGTTCCACTCATAAGGTGGGTATGCCAATCCTAGGTAATACCGGAGGGATAATCGGTCTAGACAACCCCTATTTAGAAAAAACAGCATGGGGTTGGACGATCGATCCCAAAGGATTTAGGTATGTTTGTAATGAATTATATGATCGCTATCAAATTCCACTTTTTATCGTGGAAAATGGTTTTGGTGCGAATGATGAAATAAGTGAAAATGGCGAAATAATTGATGATGAGCGAATCAATTATATTCAGAAGCATTTGATTGAATTAAATGAAGCGATATTGGATGGGTGTGAAATTTTAGGTTATACTTGGTGGGGACCTATGGATATTGTTAGTGCCGGTACCGGTGAAATGAAAAAACGTTATGGTTTTATCTATGTAGATAAAAATAATGATGGTACTGGTAGTTTGAATCGTAAAAAGAAGAAAAGTTTTTATTGGTATAAAAACGTGATTGAAACAAATGGGAAAAGCCTATTTGAATAGATGTAAATAGGAGGAATTCGGTTATGGAACATCGAATCAAATCTGCTTTCCCACAGGATTTTCTGTGGGGAGCTGCCTCTGCCGCATATCAGGTAGAAGGCGCTTGGAAGGAAGATGGAAAAGGACCTTCTGTATGGGATGTTTTTGTTAGAAAAGAGGGAACTACTTTTAAAGGTTCTAACGGCGATATCGCCGTTGACCACTATCACCGATACAAAGAAGATGTACGACTTATGGCGGAACAGGGTTTAAAAACCTATCGTTTTTCGATCGCTTGGAGCCGTATTTTTCCGACAGGAAATGGTGAAGTAAATGAAAAAGGACTCCAATTTTACGATGATTTAATTAATGAATTGCTCGCCTACAATATTGAGCCGATGGTGACTCTTTATCACTGGGATATTCCGCAGGCGTTAATGGATCAGTATGGCGGGTGGGAATCACGCCAAGTAATAGAAGACTTTGATAACTATTCTCGAACCTTATTTAAGCGGTACGGTGACCGGGTTAAATATTGGATTTCGCTGAATGAACAGAACTATTTTGTAGCATATGGATACGAGACGGCTCTTCATCCTCCAGGTGTCAGGGATCGTAAGAGATTTTATGAGGTCAATCATATTGCAAATCTAGCGAATGCAAAGGTGATTCAATCATTCCGTGAGTTAGTTCCAAACGGAAAAATTGGTCCTAGTTTTGCCTATAAGCCTTACTATCCAAAAGATTCAAACCCGGAAAATATCATTGCTTTCGAGAATAGTGAGGATTTAAACAACTATTTCTGGATGGATATCTATGCATGGGGACGTTACCCGATTACGGCATGGAAATATCTTGAGGAAAATAATCTAACTCCAACCATAGAAGAAGGAGATTTCGAATTATTAGCTTCGGCGAAGCCTGACTTCATGGGGGTTAATTATTACCGGACAACAACTGTTGAAAAAAATCCATTGGAAGATGGCGTCGATATTGGTGTGAAAAATACCACTGGTAAAAAAGGATCCGGTACGCAATCAGGTATTCCGGGAATGTTTAGGACGACTTCGAACCCACATGTGGAAACAACCAATTGGGATTGGGATATCGATCCACAGGGATTGCGTATTGGCTTAAGAAGAGTTGCTACCCGCTATCAATTGCCGGTACTCATTACAGAAAATGGACTTGGGGAGTTTGATAAGCTCGAGGAAGGCGATATTGTAAACGATGATTATCGCATCGATTATCTTAAATCTCATCTCGAAGCCATTCAGGATGCTATTTCTGATGGTGTGGACGTTCTAGGTTATTGTGCTTGGTCGTTTACCGATCTTCTAAGTTGGTTGAATGGCTACCAGAAGCGTTATGGTTTTGTGTATGTAGATAGGGATGAAGAAAGCGCAAAGGATCTTCGACGTATCAAAAAGAAAAGCTACCATTGGTATAAAAATGTAATTGAAACAAAAGGAAAATCCTTATAAATAATGACTTAGAAATAATTGTAGTGGTTTTAGAAAGGTGTGTTTTTATGCAAGAAAAAAACTTTGTTATTATAGCGGAGTCCGGAATTCATGCTAGACCAGCAACTCTACTTGTAAAGCAAGCTAGCCCATTCGATTCTGATGTTCATCTAGAATACAATGGCAAACAAGTAAACCTAAAATCAATAATGGGTGTTATGTCTTTGGGAATTCCAAAAGGAGCTGCGATAAGTATATTGGCAGAGGGCCCTGATTCAGAAAAAGCTTTAGATGCATTAGAGCACACAATGAAAAACGAAGGTCTAATTGATTAATTATAAAAATCTACAGGACTTGGGTTGGGGATTTTGATTTAGTTAACTTTGCTAAAAAGTTAGTTTTATGTGTATCTCGATCGTTTAGGATTTTAAGTATTAAAAGAAAAAATACCTAAAGATCGATAGAATTGATTGTAAAGTCATTCTATTCGGTCTTTAGGTTTATTTTTTTTCAATGCTTCTTTTCTTTACCATAAAAATTAAGTAGTTGAAAGGAATGTTAGTATTTGAATGTATCCTTACTTTTTTTTGCTCAACTTATTATTATTTGGGCAATCTATGAATTTTCAACTTGGGGTTTGTGTACATGCCCATCAACTTAAGGATTTTCACTGTCCCCAAGTGTCAAAAAACGTTATTCTTTCTAAAAGGCTAGCTAGAAAGGATGACGTTTTTTATGAATCTTTCGATTCAAGATGAATTACAACTATTTTCTGGAGAGCTGTATCGTCATTTAACTCCTTCTCTTTTGGAAAAACTCGCAAAAGAATTAGGTTTTGTACAAAGAAAACGAAAATTTTCTGGAAACGAATTAGCTACCATTTGTGTCTGGGTAAGTCAACGTACAGCTAGTGATTCCCTCGTTCGATTATGTAGTCAATTACACGCAGCCACTGGTACTCTTATGAGTCCAGAAGGACTCAATAAGCGCTTCGATAGAAAAGCTGTTGAATTTTTAAAGTATATTTTTTCTGCATTATGGAAAAACAAAATTTGTGAAACATCAGCCATTTCAAGCGCGGCACTCACATATTTTCAACGAATTCGCATTTTAGATGCGACGATTTTCCAAGTACCAAAACATTTAGCGGATGTATATCCTGGATCAGGTGGTTGCGCACAAACAGCGGGTATCAAGATTCAATTAGAATATGACTTACATAGTGGTCAATTTTTAAACTTCCAGGTAGGTCCAGGAAAAAATAATGATAAGACCTTTGGAACAGAATGCTTAGATACCTTGCGGCCAAGTGATCTATGTATTCATGATTTAGGATATTTTTTCATTGGAAGACTTAGATCAAATGGATCAACGAGGTGCTTATTATATATCCAGATTAAAATTAAACCATACCGTATATGTAAAAAATCCGTTTCCAGAATATTTCCGAAACGGAACCATAAAAAAGAAATCACAGTATATCCAAGTTGATTTAGAGCATATCATGAAAAATTTAAAACCCGGCCAAACATATGAAATAAAAGAAGCTTACATTGGAAAAAATCAAAAACTATTCACGCGTGTCATTATCTATCGTTTAACAGAAAAACAGATACAGGAACGTAGAAAAAAACAAGCCTATACGGAAAGTAAAAAGGGCATTACGTTTTCAGAAAAGAGTAAACGATTAACTGGTATCAATATATATGTCTCAAATACGCCTGAAGAGATTGTTCCGATGGAACAAATTCATGACTTTTACTCCTTTCGCTGGCAAATAGAAATCATC
>NUMR01000130.1 GCA_002578045.1 Bacillus cereus | reverse complement strand
CTACAGGTACCAGATTAAACCTCCACCCTTTTTTACTTTTTATTACAATCCGCATAAACCTCCATCGCATCACACATAAACTGAGCTAACCCTTCGCCAAACTTATCGATATTTTTCTTGAAGCGCTCATCCGCAACGTACATTTGGCCTAATCCTTTAAAGGCATCTAATGAATATTCTCCAAAGTTTTGCAAGTAATCGTACCACACTTTGATAGCGGACTGCGCCTCTTTAGAATCTGGTGCACCGTGTCTAAGCGTCGCTAAATTTCTATAAATAGTATTAAACTCTTCTTGATTCTCTTTTGACACACCTTTTGCATATTCGTTCGCTTTATCTACAGCTGCGTCTCCCCATCTTTCACGTGCTTCTTCTTCATATGGGTTATGGCTGAAATCAAATCCTTCAAATCTCTCTTTGTTCGTCATTTCAATCTCTCCTTTTGTATGCTGAATTGTTTTATCAATCGTCGCAATCACCTTATCTAATCTGGCACGCTTTTCAAGAAGCATTTTCTTATGAAGCTGTAGTGCCTCTTCGCGATCAAATGATGGACTCATGATAATTTCTTTAATTTTCTTCAAAGGGAAGCCAAGCTCTTTAAAAAACAAAATTTGCTGCAATGTCTCTAAATTTTCATTGGAATACAGACGATATCCAGACTCTGTCGTCTCGTCTGGGGTTAACAACCCAATTTCATCGTAATGATGCAGTGTGCGCACACTAATTCCAACTAAATCAGCTACTTCTTTTACTCTCATTGTCATTTGTATCTCCCCCTTCGTACATACGATAAAGTATGACGCAACGTTAGAGTCAATAAGTAAATTCATTTTCTTTCTAAAAGTTTCATCTCTCCTATATTTCATGCATAATAGATATGTACATATATTAGAAAGCGGTGAAAGTATGGTTTCAAATACTGTAATTGCCAGCATCATCTTTCAACTCATTGTCTCGATTCTGGTCCCAATTATTGTACTCGTTTATTTCCGTAAAAAATATCATATTAATTGGAAAGTGGTCGGAGTTGGTGTTCTTATTTTTATCGGATTTACTCAAATTCTTGAAACGCCATTCCACCTATTTATGCGCGGAAATCCAGCGATCGCTCCAATTTTGGAAAATCCATTTGGCTTCGCACTTTATGGCGGGCTAACTGCTGGTATTTTTGAGGAATTAGGACGCTTCGTTGCCTTCTTGTTCCTATTAAAAAAATATCAAGAATATAAAGATGGTTTCGCTTATGGAATTGGTCACGGCGGCATTGAATCCATTTTAATTGGCGGATTTTCTGGATTGCAAGCATTAATCTTTGCTAATTCCATTAACGATGGTAGCTTCGCTCAACTAGTCGAACAAAGGCCTGAGCTCAGCCTTTTACAGGACATGTTAATTCAGCAACCTGCCTACTTATACTTCCTTGGTAGCCTAGAAAGAATTATGGCACTCATGTTGCAAATTGCCTTTACAATGCTTGTCTTATACGCTGTAAAACAGAAGAAATACATCTTCCTTGTGTACGCTATAATATTCCACGCATTGGTAGACTTTTTCGCGGCACTGTACCAAACAAAAACAATTAATATCTTTGCTGCAGAAGGAATTACCCTTCTCTTCACAATCGGCGCTGTCGTTCTTATTCGTAAAATGAAAGCGAAATTAATGAGTGTGCCAGAGTAAAAAATGATCCACCAATTGGTGGGTTATTTTTTGTACAGAGTTTCGTAATGATGCTAACTCTTGCCCCCTTACTTCTGCATATGTTGTGGACAATTGCATCAAAAAACAAATATTGAATACAATATATATCATTTTTTCATACTGGCACCTTAAAATTTCATTATCCACATACTTAGATCACTATGCCCTTTCTAATAAAAAAGGAATTATTTCCACATTTATCGAAGTATATACTGTCAACTTGAAAAATGGGGATGAATTATGAAAAAAATTATTGTAATACGACATTGTTCAGCAACTGGACAAAAACGTGATGCCGAATTAACGGCTGCTGGAAAAAATCAAGCAAACACCCTTGCTACATTTCTCTTAGACAATCATCTACAAATAGATCATATTATTTCAAGCCCATTTGTCCGAGCTATCGATTCCATTCGGCCCTATGCGCTCCAAGCTAACTTATCTATCCAAGAAGATGAAAGATTAGCAGAGCGGGTATTAAGCGATGCCCCAATGAATGATTGGATGCAGAAACTAGAATACACTTTCACAAATATAGATATAGCTTATTCAGGCGGAGAGTCAACAAAACAAGCAATGGATCGTGCCATATCACTTATCCAAGACGCTTTAAAATTAGATCATACTACAACGCTACTCGTTACGCATGGAAACTTACTTACCCTTATTTTAAAGCACTTTGATTATATGATTGGCTTTAATGAATGGCACTGCTTAACGAATCCTGATATTTACGAAATTACAATCAATGAACAACCTATCATAAAAAGATTATGGGACGCATCATCCAAGTAATATCCCTTTCCAGTACATTCAGTTGACAATGCGAGAAAATGTGGCGAAATGGCAGGAAAACATAGAGAGGGGTATCATTCCATATGTATGAAGATGTACTTTCTTTACTACATAAAACAAATGTTTCTTATGAAAAATTTGAACACGAGCCAGTATTCGATTATGAGACAGATCGTATCGTGCGTGAAAGACTTGGTTTACAAGGTACTCCAAGTAAAAGTTTATTTTTAAAATCAAAATCTGGAGATTATTTCGTATTTTTTACGTTAGAGGGAACCCGACTTAACCGAGGAGAAATGAAAGAAATAACAGGAGAACGCTTATCACTCTGCTCTCCAGATGAGCTTCGAGAGAAAACTGGTTGCACACCAGGATGTGTAGCTCCTTTCGGTTATTCACAAGATGTGACCATTATTGTGGACAATTCCATTTATACTTACAAAAAAATTTTAATTACACCTGGTGTACCTGAATTTACAATTGAGTTATCCACAGAAGAATTAAAAAAAATTTTATCAACATGTCCAAATACCGTTTTAGAGTACAAACAAAAAGAGAGCTAATGGTTAGCTCTCTTTTTGTTTCATTATTTTGCTTCTGCTTTTTTTTCTTTTGCAGAACGTACTTGCTCGTCCGCATGGTAAGAAGAACGCACAAGTGGGCCAGCTTCACAGTGGCTAAATCCTTTGCTAAGTGCAATTTCTTTTAGCTCTGCAAATTCAGCTGGTGTGTAATATTTAATAACTGGTAAGTGTTTCTTAGAGGGTTGTAAGTACTGACCAAGAGTTAAAATATCCACATTGTTCGCACGTAAGTCGTCCATTGCTTCAATTAAATCTTCGTTTGTTTCACCTAAGCCAACCATAATACTCGATTTAGTTGGAATATCAGGCTGCATTTCTTTCGCACGACGTAAAAACTCTAATGAACGATCATACTTTGCTCTAGCGCGAACTCGGTCAGATAATCGACGTACTGTTTCAATGTTATGGTTTAAAATATCTGGTTTTGCATCCATTAACATTTTTAAGTTTTCTTCTACCCCTGCCATATCAGATGGTAATACTTCAATAGAGGTGAATGGGTTTTTACGACGTACAGCGCGTACTGTTTCAGCAAAAATAGCTGCTCCGCCGTCTTTTAAATCATCACGTGCAACCGCTGTTATAACAACGTGTTTTAAGCTCATTTGTACTACAGAATCTGCTACGCGTTCTGGCTCTTGTAAATCAAGCTCTGTTGGTAAGCCTGTTTTAACCGCACAGAAACGACATGCACGTGTACATACTGCACCTAAAATCATGAATGTTGCAGTTTTTCTTACAGCCCAGCATTCGTGAATATTCGGACATTTTGCCTCTTCACAAACGGTATGAAGCTGCTTAGAACGCATCATTTTCTTTAAGCCTGTATAGTTTTCATTCGTGTTTAACTTAATTTTCAACCATTCGGGCTTGCGCTTATATTCTGTTTGTTTTGTCATGGTTATCAACTCCGCACAATATGAAATAGTTTACCGTGTTCGCTTCTTTCAATGTAACATATCTATTCTAACGTATGAAAGCGATTTGCTCAAATGAAGATTCTAAGATTTTTTCCAATCGTTCCCTATAATGAAATACTCCGTATATCCCACACTAAAAAGAGTTATGTTGTGAAAGGAGTCTATTTCATGCTTCGAAAAATTTCTCTTTTGCTTTCGATTTGTTTTCTTCTCCACCAAAACATCGCTTTCGGTGAAGACAATCAGCAAAGCATATACGAAAAGCGCATGGCACTATATAAAGAAACCGAGCAATCTTCAGGCATCCCATGGTATTACTTAGCTGCAATGGATCAATATGAAAGAAATATACGGAGCGTAAGAAAAGATATTCCGAAAAAACCTGATGCCATCATTTCCCTTTATTTCAAACCAGAAATATGGGCTGGACCTGTTAATAGTAACGATACTCTCCCTCATACGATTTCTCTATTTGGTGGAATAGGTTTAGATGGTGACAACGATGGATTTGCAAATGCAAATAACGACCGTGATCTTCTTCATACCGCAGCAACTATTTTAAAGAAACAAGGAACGTCAGAAGACCGTATTAAAATTATGCTTTGGGAATATTATAGACGTGCGAAAACAGTTGATTTAATTACTGAATACGCCAAAATTTATAAACATTATGGACGTATTAATTTAGAAGGCAATGCATTCCCTCTCCCAATTCGAAGTGACCATAGCTATCGTAGTACTTTCGGTGCTGGAAGAAGCTTTGGCGGCAGAAGGATTCATGAAGGAACTGATATTTTTGCAGGCTATGGCGTACCAGTAAGATCCACTTGCTATGGCATTATTGAAACAAAAGGCTGGAATCGCCTTGGTGGATGGCGTATTGGCATTCGCGACCTTCATAACAATTACCATTATTACGCTCATTTAGGTGGATTCTCAAAAAAAATACAGCTCGGACAAATTGTCGAGCCTGGAAAAGTAATCGGATTTGTTGGTAGTACCGGCTACGGGCCTCCTGGCACAGCCGGAAAATTCCCACCCCACTTACATTTCGGCGTGTATAAAGACAATGGTTATACAGAATGGGCTTTCGATCCATACATGCATTTAAGCCTTTGGGAACGAAAAGAACGAGCGAATACAAAACGATAACCGTAGCGCATTGCTACGGTTATTTTTTATATAAAGCTAACTATCTGTTTTCTTCTTATCGGGTACAACAACACTCCCGCTTCCATAGTAAGTAGGCACTTCTCCTTGAACGATACGCGTTGCAATCGGGACATCTTTCTTCACCGTTATTTCTTTCGTATGAAATGGAATAATCACTTGTAACGTTACTTCCATTTCCATCACAATTTGAATCGCTGTCGTATTAATTCCATGCGGTTCAATTTTTTGTTTAACATCCGTACTCACATGCCCAATTGTGGTGAAATCAATTGGAATATCTGGTCCTATATTTCCAAGAAGCACATTATCCGTTACACGACCAAAAGGAACTGTCATAGTCGCCCCGTTTTTTTCAGAGATACCTAATTCTTTCAAATTCCCTTGTTCTACTTGCTGTAAATATTTTTCTATATATGTAGTCGTTGATGTTACGATTTCATTTACTTGCTTTGTATTTAGATTAATTGTGGATACTTTCCCATTTTTATCATTTTGTACTTTCATTAATGCATCGACATCGAACCCCTCATTCATTCTATCTTTTACCGCCTTCGTCATAACCGCTGTCGCCATTTTATGCGTCTCTACTTCCCCATATTTCATTAATGTTGGCTGAATGCTGTTATTCACAATCCATAAGCCTTGCATGAGTAATATCACAAAAAGAATAAACGACATAAGCAGTATGTACCGAAAGGAAATGGGTCTCCTTCGAAACCGCGAATTTCTCGAACGAAATATACTCATTAAAAACCCTCCTTCTTATATTATTTCTATGCAAGAAGGAGGGACGATATATGCTTATCTCATTTTTAATAATGCATCTTTTCCAATCGTTCCTACCGGAATGCCTAACACTTCAGCTCCAGTCGTTACCGATTCTAGCGGCGCTTCAAGAAGTTGTTCAATTGTTCTTACACCAACCGCACGGCCAGCAATAATTCCTCGATCTCCTAATTTCTCATTTAAAAGACCTACATCTAATGCACCGCACATAATATATCCTTTATCGCTCATTACAGCTAACAAATTTGTTTTTGGAAGTTTGACGCTAACCGCAATAAACGTATAATTATCAATTATAATTGGCTCGACATGAACCATAGTTCACACTCCTCTCTTTCTTATCTTTATGAAAAGAGAAAAATGAGTGTTACAAGGTAACTAGCCTATAGTTTGACGGAAGATGTGTGAGTTATCAACATGTCTGTTAACACATCTCTAAGTAGTTCTGGCATATAATATTGTTTGTCAGAAAGTGTGGATAGCTCTGGGTATAAGTATCCGAATGTAAACATATCAATCGTTCCTACCATATATATACGATCTAATTCCAGTGATTCTCCGTTAATCAATACATCTTCTAGTAACATTTTATTCCCAGGAATCGTATCTGGAATTACTTCTACACCAGCGTAAATCATTTTCCCCATCACTTTTCCTCGAAACCCGAATCCTTTCACCTCAAGATTCTCCATATTCGGGCGACGTGCTTTCAAAATAACTTCTCTTAACGTTTTCCCTGGTACTTTCAATAAACATGGATTAATGGGATGTGGACAAATTCTGTGAATATCTCCTCTCGTGACAACACCTTCTTCTAATCCTTCAAGAAGTACACCAGCATTCACCATTCCAATCTCTGCACCACACCATTCTTTCAGCGCAGCTGCTAACATGTGCGAAAACGTCGTCTCATGAAACCAATCAACTGATAATGGATCTTTTAAGTGAACAACCGGCTCCGCCATGATATGTTTACTTTTCTCTTTTAACATTTCAATTGTGGATAACGGTTCGCTATAAGCACCTAAACGTTCTGTCTTAATCGCTCTACCATCCTTTTTCAAAAGTTGCTTCGTCTCTTTATCCACAGTAAGTCGCACGTGACCAACGTAATGTCCCCACTTTTCACAACAGCAAAGTAAAGTGTTATTCACAAGAACACCACGCTCAAATAAATGATGCGTATGCGCCCCTAAAATAACATCTATATCATAATGCTCTGCCATATACTCATCCATACTTTTCCCAAGATGAGAAAGGACAACAGTAATATGCGCCTCATCTTTCACTTCTTCTAAAATAGATTCTAAATGTACAATTGGATCTTCAATGTGCCAGTCTAACATATGATAAAACTCTGGATACGCTACTGTTAATCCGATAAAAGCGATTGTAACCCCATCCGTCGTTGTATGCAATTTATAAGGTTTCGCCCACGCCGGACGTACACCCTCTTTTTCAAATAAATTTGCTACGAGCACCTCAAATCCAGCATCATCATATAAACGATTCAAATGCTCCTTCGCTAACGTAATTCCTTCATTATTTCCAATCGTTACATAATCATATAACGCCTCATTTAAAAGCTGCGTATTCCCAAGCCCATTTGTCGCTTCCGAAATACTATGAAAACGATCCACATGATCGCCGATATCAACCGTCAAAACGCTCTCTCCCGCTTCCTGTCTTCGCTTTTTCTCCCCTAGAACAAACCAAGAAATTTGCGGCCAATTTTCAAAATGACTATGTATATCGTTTGTATGATAAAGGTGGATGATCGTTTCTTTATTTATATTCAGAGAAAAAACCTCCTCTCAGTCCCTTACTGCCATTTACTCTATACGTACGCAATAATCCTGTAAATACTTTTCGTCTTTTCTTGCTATTTTACATTGTACTCGCATTGTGAGAAAAAGCAAAAGATTCTACTTTTTCTAGTCTATTGATTATTGTAAGTGCCGTAGAAATGATTCTAATTGGTAGGGAGAAGAAGAGAAAGAGAATCGGATTTGTCAGTATCTTTGCCTTATTTCTAGTCGACCACTTTACGTATAGGTGCCTCTCTCATATTTGAATGTTGAGGGGGTATATGAGGTATTTCTTTTGTATTATTTTGTCAATATATCGATATTCCTTGTCGAAACGTCGATATATTCAGCCTTACCCCCACCTAGGTATCCCCTCCCAAACCGATCCTAACTTACACAATACAAAAAAAGCGCCCTGCATTGAAGGACGCTTCCACTTTTAAATACTGAACAGTCGGTTCCCCGTTTCTAATTAACCGATACTACCTTCCATCTCAAACTTGATTAGGCGGTTCATTTCAACTGCGTATTCCATTGGAAGTTCACGAGTGAATGGCTCGATGAAGCCCATTACGATCATTTCTGTAGCTTCTTGCTCAGAAATACCACGGCTCATTAGGTAGAATAATTGTTCTTCTGATACTTTAGATACTTTCGCTTCGTGCTCAAGTGAAACGTAATCGTTTTTGATTTCGTTATAAGGAATTGTATCAGATGTAGATTGGTTATCCATAATTAACGTGTCACACTCGATGTTAGAGCGAGAGTTTTTCGCTTTTGGTCCGAAGTGTACGATACCACGGTAAGTTACTTTACCACCATGCTTCGCAATCGATTTAGAAACGATTGTTGAAGACGTGTTTGGTGCTAAGTGAATCATTTTCGCACCAGCATCTTGGTGTTGGCCTTTACCAGCAATCGCGATAGATAATGTTAAACCACGAGCGCCTTCGCCTTTTAAGATAACTGCTGGGTATTTCATCGTTAATTTAGATCCGATGTTACCGTCAATCCATTCCATCGTTGCGTTTTCTTCACAAACCGCACGTTTTGTAACTAGGTTGTATACGTTGTTTGCCCAGTTTTGGATTGTAGTGTAACGGCAATATGCATCTTTCTTAATAATGATTTCTACTACCGCACTGTGAAGTGAGTTAGTTGTGTAAACAGGTGCTGTACAACCTTCTACGTAGTGTACGTGTGCGCCTTCGTCTACAATAATAAGCGTACGCTCAAATTGTCCCATATTTTCAGAGTTAATACGGAAATACGCTTGAAGTGGTGTATCAACTTTAACACCTTTTGGAACGTAGATGAATGATCCACCAGACCAAACTGCAGAGTTTAATGCTGCGAATTTGTTGTCTGTTGGTGGGATTACTTTTCCGAAATGCTCACGGAAAATATCTTCGTTCTCTTTTAATGCGCTATCTGTATCTTTAAATACGATTCCTAGAGCTTCTAGGTCTTCTTTCATGTTGTGGTATACAACTTCAGATTCGTACTGTGCAGATACACCAGCTAAATATTTTTGCTCAGCTTCTGGAATACCTAATTTATCAAATGTCGCTTTAATTTCATCAGGTACTTCATCCCAAGACTTCTCAGATTTCTCTGATGGTTTTACGTAGTACGTAATTTCATCGAAATTTAAGTCGTTTAAGTCGCCACCCCATTGTGGCATTGGCATTTCATAGAACTTATCCAGCGATTTTAAACGGAAGTCTAACATCCACTGTGGTTCTTCTTTCATACGTGAAATTTCTTCAACGATCTCTTTTGTTAAACCGCGTCCAGCACGGAAAATCGAAACGTCTTTATCCTTGAAACCATATTTGTAATCGCCGATATCTGGCAGTTGCTTCGCCATGTTGGTATGTCCCTCCTTATATAACCTCATGTTTAGGACCCTCTTACATTACTTATCTTCGTTTAAGCCTTTTTCTAAAGCTTTCCACGCTAATGTTGCACATTTAATACGTGCAGGGAACTTACATACGCCTTGTAATGCTTCAATATCTCCTAAATCGATGCTGTCATCATACTCTTTTCCTAGCATCATATCAGAGAAAATTTTCGAAAGCTGAAGTGCTTCTTCAATTTTCTTTCCTTTTACTGCTTGTGTCATCATTGAAGCTGAAGACATTGAGATGGAACACCCTTCTCCTTCAAACTTCGCCTCTTTCACAATACCTTCCTCTACTTTCATCGTAAGTTGAATACGATCACCGCAAGTTGGATTGTTTAAGTTAACGGTAACACTATCTTCTAACACGCCATGGTTACGAGGATTTTTGTAATGATCCATAATAACTTGACGATATAACGTATCTAAATTATTAAATGACATTTGTGAAATACTCCTTTGTCTTGATTAGCGATTCAACAAATGTATCAATTTCTTCTTTTGTATTATATAAATAGAAGCTCGCACGTGCTGTTGAAGAAGCTTTTAGCCACTTCATAAGCGGTTGTGCACAGTGATGTCCTGCGCGAACTGCGATACCTTCTACATCTAATACTGTTGCTACATCGTGAGGATGTACGTCTTCGATATTAAATGTAACAAGACCAGCGCGATGCTTTGGACCATAAATTGTAACGCCATCCACTTCTGATAGTCTTTCTAAAGCATATTGCGCTAATTCATGCTCATGCTTTTCAATATTATCAAGACCGATTTCTTCTAGGAAATCAATTGCTGCACCAAGTCCGATTGCATTACCGATAATCGGTGTACCTGCTTCGAACTTCCACGGAAGCTCTTTCCAAGTAGATTCTTGTAAACCTACGAAATCAATCATTTCACCGCCAAATTCAATTGGCTCCATATTGTTCAGCAATTCTTTCTTACCATATAATACGCCGATACCTGTAGGTCCGCACATCTTATGAGCAGATAATGCGTAGAAATCACAGTTTAGATCTTGTACATCCACCTTCATATGAGGTGTACTTTGTGCACCATCAACGACCATAATTGCGCCGTTTCCGTGTGCGATTGCTCCGATTTCTTTTACAGGGTTAATTGTTCCAAGTACGTTTGATACATACATGATTGAAACGATTTTTGTATTAGGTGTAATTGTTTGACGAGCATCTTCGATTGAGATTGTCCCGTCTGGTTGAAGCGGAAGGTATTTTAAAGTTGCGCCAGTTTTCTTTGCAACTTGTTGCCACGGAATGATGTTACTATGGTGCTCCATGTAAGAAATGACGATTTCATCACCTTCTTTTACATTTTCAAGTCCATAGCTTGCTGCTACTGTATTTAATGCAGTTGTCGTTCCACGTGTGAAAATAATCTCTTCCATTGATTTTGCATTGATAAATTTTCGAACCTTCTCACGTGCACCTTCATACGCATCGGTAGCTTTCGTACCGAGCGTATGAACACCGCGATGCACGTTAGAATTGTATTCTTTATAGTAACGTTCTAACGTTTCAATGACTTGAATTGGCTTTTGAGAAGTTGCTGCACTATCGAAATAAACAAGTTGTTTGCCGTTCACTTTTTGATCAAGAATTGGAAACTGTTTGCGTATTTCATGAATATTCATTAGCGAACTTTCCTTTCAATTACCTCAACAAGCTGTGCTTTTACTCCTTCAATTGGAAGCTCATTTACTACAGGTGCTAAAAATCCATGGATGACTAAACGTTCTGCTTCACGTTTTGGAATACCACGGCTCATCAAGTAGTATAGTTGGATTGGATCTACGCGACCTACTGAAGCTGCGTGACCTGCCATTACATCATCTTCGTCGATTAAAAGAATTGGGTTTGCATCACCACGAGCTTTTTCGTTTAACATAAGAACACGAGAAGATTGTTGTGCATTTGATTTAGATGCACCATGTTCAATCTTACCAATTCCGTTAAAAATAGATGTTGCACTATCTTTTTGTACACCGTGTTTTAAGATGAAACCTTCAGAGTGTTTACCGAAGTGAACAACTTTAGTTGTAAAGTTTTGTGTTTGGTTACCACGGCCAATTGTTACTGTTTTCGTATCAGCAAATGAACCGTCTCCCATTAAGTTCGTAACGTTCTCTGAAATTGTATTTCCATCATTCATAAGGCCTAGAGCCCAATCAATGCGGCCGTCACGTCCCACAACACCGCGGCGGTTAACGTAAGTTGTTACGTCTTGTGCTAATAGATCAACCGCACCAAATTTCACTTGTGCGCCTTGTTCCACGATTACTTCTGCTACTATATTTGCAACACCTTTAGCATTTTCATTTGCAACGTAGTTTTCTACATAAGTTGCAGTACTGTTCGCATCAGCTACGAATAATACGTGGTTATATACGTTAGCTTCTTCACCGTCTACTAAGAATACAGCTTGAAGTGGTGTTTCAAGAACAACGTTTTTTGGAACATATACGAATGCACCGCCGTTAATTAATGCAGCATGAAGTGCAGTTAAACGGTGCTCGTCTACTTTCACTCCGTCTTTCATTAAATACTTTTGTACTAGTTCAGCATGCTCAGTTGCAGCTGTTATGATATCTGTAAAGATAACACCTTTTTCTTTTGCTTCGTCTGCTAAAGAAACGAATGCAGTAGTACCAATGCGTTGTACTAATACGCTATTATTTTCATCAATTAAGTTTTTTACTGCCTCTGGAAGTTCAGTTAAAGAACTTACAGGCTCTTGCTTAACAGCGTCGCCTTTTCCGATAAAGTCCCACTTATCAATTTTCGTTTTATCGGGCGTTGGCATTGGAAGTTCAGTTGCTTGTACAAGAGCTTGTAAGCGGAACTCAGTCAACCAAGTAGCTTCGTTTACTTCGCTTGCGCGCTGACGGATTGTTTCTTGATTGAAAGGTAATGTACCGATTGTCATATTTATGCTCCTCTCTTACGCTTCTTGCTCTGCTGTTTCGTCTTCAATACCTAGTTCTTTTTTAATCCAGTCATAACCTTCAGCCTCTAGACGTTGTGCAAGCTCAGGGCCACCAGATTTAACGATACGACCGTTCATCATAACGTGAACGAAGTCTGGAGTGATGTAGTTTAATAAACGTTGATAATGCGTAATCATGAGGCAACCGAACTCTTCACCGCGCATTTCGTTAATACCTTTAGATACAACTTTTAACGCATCGATATCCAGACCAGAGTCGATTTCGTCTAAGATTGCGATTCTTGGCTCAATCATCATTAATTGAAGAATTTCGTTACGTTTTTTCTCACCGCCAGAGAAACCTTCATTTAAGTAACGTTGTGCCATTTCTGGATCCATTTCTAAGAATTCCATGTTTTTATCTAATGTACGAATAAATTTCATAAGAGAAATTTCTTCGCCTTCTTCACGACGTGCGTTAATTGCAGAACGTAAGAAGTCAGCGTTTGTTACTCCGCTAATTTCACTTGGATATTGCATTGCTAGAAATAGACCTGCTTGTGCGCGCTCGTCTACTTCCATTTCTAACACATCTTCACCGTCGATGATGATGCTACCTTCTGTTACCTCGTATTTTGGGTGACCCATAATTGCAGAAGATAAAGTTGATTTACCTGTTCCGTTAGGTCCCATAATTGCGTGGATTTCTCCACCTTTTACTTCAAGGTTTACACCCTTTAAAATTTCTTTGCCGTCAATTGATACGTGTAAGTCTTTAACCGTTAATGTAGAACCAGCCATCTCAATACCTCCATTAATCCTCTATATACATTTTAAAAATTCCTAAAACGTTCATATTCTCATTTTATTCTCATTCTAATTTTATATCAAATAAAATGATATCGCAAACGACGAAAAAAAGTAACAATTTTTTCACAAATGTACATAAGTATTTCCTTCGCATCCTTATCTGATACACCTTTCTTCTTATTTATATAAAGAAAAAAGGACTGGTAAATTTCCAATCCTTTTCCCGTGCTTATTCACTTACAGGAACCACAGCCCCTTTATATTCTTTATTAATAAAATCTTGAATTTCTTTAGAATGCAGCACTTCTACAAGAGCTTTAATTTCTTTTTTATCTTTATCGCCTTTACGAACCACTACTACATTTGCGTATGGAGAGTCATTTCCTTCAATTGCAATTGCGTCTTTTTCTGGATTTAATTTCGCATCAATTGCATAGTTTGAATTAATTAGAACAGCGTCACCTTCTTTATTGTTATACACTTGTGGTAATAAACCAGGCTCAATATCTGTTTTGAATTTTAAGTGTTTCGGATTATCTGCAATATCTTTTATAGTTGCTTTAACTGGATCTACTCCGTCTTTAATTTTTATAATGCCTTCTTTTTGTAAAATTGCTAAACCACGTCCATGGTCAGCAACAGAATTACTCATAATAATTGTCGCACCATCTGGGAGCTCTTTTAAGCTCTTATATTTTTGAGAATATACACCGATTGGTTCTAAATGAATTTTTCCTGCTACTTCAAAATCATATTTTTTATCTTTCATTTCTTTTTCTAAATACGGAATGTGCTGGAAGTAGTTTGCATCTAATTCCTTATCCGCTAAAGATTTATTCGGCAACACGTAGTCTTGGAATTTTTTAATTTCTAAATCAATTCCTTTTTTCTCTAATAAAGGTTTAGCCTTTTCTAAAATAACAGCATGCGGTACGTTAGAAGCACCAACAACAAGTTTCTTTTCATCCTTATCTTTTCCACCACAAGCAGCTAATCCAAAAATTGAAGTTGAAATAAGTGCTGTAAGTAATAATTTTTTCATTTGAAATACCCTCCTGTTTTTATTATCTTTTATCTATTCGAGTCGTTACACTATCACCCATCCACTGAATGAAAAATACAACGAGTAATACACAAATTGTCGCAACAATTGTTACATCGTTATTCCCGCGCTGGAATCCTTCTAAGTAAGCAAGTGTCCCAAGGCCACCAGCTCCAACAACTCCCGCCATTGCTGTATAGCCTACTAAAGCAATTGTCGTAACCGTAATACCAGATACTAATGCTGGTAACGATTCTGGAATTAACACTTTTAAAATAATTGTACTTGTTTTTGCTCCCATTGCTTTTGAAGCTTCAATTACACCTTTATCAATTTCACGAAGTGCGATTTCAACCATTCTTGCATAAAATGGTGCCGCTCCAATAATTAAAGCTGGTAGCGCTGCACTCGCTCCGAGAATTGTTCCAAGAAGGATCTTTGTGAATGGGATTAATAAAATGATTAAAATAATGAACGGTATGGAACGAAAAATGTTTACGAATGCTCCAATTGCCGTGTTAACCGCTTTGTTTTCCCATAAATTATCCTTTGCTGTCATAAAGAGTAATAGTCCTAAAATAAGCCCTAAAACAAATGTGGCAAGAGCTGCGATTGCCGTCATATATAACGTTTCACCAGTCGCTTCTAACATTTGATTCCAATCAACATTTGCGAGTAACTTATCCATGTGCAATCACCTCCAGCTCTACTTGATCTTGATGGATTCCTTCTATCGCTTGCTGAATCGCTGTTTCCTCACCATTTAAATGAACGACTAAGCTACCGTAAGAACCGTTATTCGTTTGTGCGATATTTCCTTGTAAAATGCTAACTTCTATATCACTGCGTTGCATTAATCTTTGAAGTACTGGTCTTTCTACAGCTTCACCGATAAACTGCAAACGAATTACTTTTCCATCTGGATACTTCTCAATTAAACTTTCAATCGTTTCATTTGTATCTTCAGAATCCGTTAACTGTTGTACAAAGCGTTTTGTAATATCCTGCTGCGGATTACGGAATACGTCAAGTACTGGACCCGTTTCTACAATCTTTCCTTTCTCCATTACCGCAACACGATTACAAATCTTTCGAATCACGTGCATCTCATGTGTAATTAGTACAATTGTTAAACCGAGACGCTTATTAATATCTAGTAGTAAATCTAAAATTTGATCCGTCGTTTCTGGATCAAGAGCTGACGTTGCTTCGTCACATAAAAGTACTTGTGGATTGTTCGCTAACGCTCTTGCAATCCCGACGCGTTGTTTTTGTCCACCACTTAACTGAGATGGATACGCATCGCCTCTTCCTTCTAATCCAACGAGATGGATTAACTCATCGACACGTTTTCTTCTCTCTTCCTTATCCACACCTGCAATTTCAAGCGGAAAAGCAATATTTTCACGTACAGTTCGTGACCAAAGTAAGTTAAAGTGCTGAAAAATCATTCCGATTTCTTGACGTGCCTTGCGAAGCTCATTTCCTGTAATCGCTGAAATCACACGATTCGCAATTGTAATCTGGCCGGAAGTTGGTTTCTCTAACTGATTAAACAATCGGATTAACGAACTCTTTCCGGCTCCACTATACCCGATAACACCAAAGATTTCACCTTTTTCTATCTTTAAATTAGCATTATCTACAGCAGTGACATCACCGCTTTTTGATTTATATATTTTCTTTACATTCTCTAATAGAATCATGGTGTATCACCCCTTTTTTTTTAAGCGCAAGCGGCTCGCTTAGAACAAGAGGGCGTTGGAATCCCTGACATATAGACGCTTTTTGCCTCATAGAAAGGAATGAAACGACCAACTGTTCTAGCCGCTGAAGCTAGATTTCATAAAAGTTTTGGATAGACTCTCCGCAATTTTTTATTTTTAATGCGTGTCGTCCATCGTTATAGCTCCTCTTATCATTTGAATGTCCTCCTCATTCGAACAATAAAAAACCTTTCTGCTTTAGATGAACAGAAAGGTTTTTATGCGTATAATAACAACATTATCCCTCTCTCTCATCTCTCAAAGCATTTGCTTTGCAGGAATTGGCACCATTTCAACATAAGTTGACGGTTGCCGGGCTTCACAGGGCACAGTCCCTCCACCTCTCTTGATAAGAGAAATCAGATTTAATTTTCGTCTGATTTAAAATTTATGAAATTGTCTATATTTTATGACTTGAATTTTATCAATATACACTCCTCGTGTCAACAGAAATTTTCGCAGAAAATGAAACTTCAGAATTTTAAGCACCTACTGACATCGGTTTACATATATGAAACATCGATTCAACTAATAGCATCGTTTGATACGTTCCTGAATATTGTACACGTCCATCGTTCATTAACATTTGCAATCGTACATTTCCGTTCACTAGCTGTTCTACATCTTCTTCATCTACACAAACGATTTGTTCTGTTCCTCTTTCCTCTTGCAATAATTCTATGTAATCCCTTGAAATTTGTAATGAACAACTTTCATCTCCAAAGCGGAAATTAACAGTTTTTTCTCCTTGTCTTAAAAGCGGTTCTAAATGATATTGACCATTAGCGTAATTTACAAATGATTGTAGCAAAGAAAATAATTTCACCCTAAATCACATCCTTCATATTACTTTCTATTACATATCATTCCCTCTTACTAAAGAGCAATCCTGTTACTTTCACTCGACAAATATTGTATTCATCCTGCCTCTCGACATATTTCCCAAGAAATATGTCGAGGCGGCAAAATTTTTGCCGCCTACTTTAATTCCATATATAAATATTCAACCGAATAAAATGCATATATTTTCTTCATCAGTGTCCCATTTTCAAAAATAAGTAAACAAGGTACACTTTCGATTCCATACTCTTTCGCTAAATGCGGAGCATAATTTAAATCTAGCATCCCAATTTTCAAATCTTCAATTGTCATCTCAACGACTGTTAACATCCTTTTTGCTAATTGGCATGTTCCGCACATTGGGGTATATACATATAACACTGTTTTTTCTTCGTTTTCTATTAGGGCTGTAGCTTCGGCTCCTGTCCAGTCAATCACTTCTATCATTCCTTACCGTAAATATTCTGTATAAACGTCAATGTCAGCTCCCCATAATACATTTGCTAAGTGTGAAGAAGGCGCAGTTGCCACTTCTCGGTACGAGCGATCAATATAAATATGCTCTGCTTGCGGAAATTCTTTTCGAAATTGTTTCCTTAACTTTTCTCCAGCATCATCAGCATCCACTAGTACATACACTTCCTTATCAAAAAACTGATCAATGAGCTCATCCATTTTCCACAAACCAATTGTACCATTTGTACAAACAATTTCCACAGGTTCACGAATAATAGATTCAATCTTTCTTCTGTCTGATTTACCTTCTACAATAATGACTTTTTCTACATAAATCATATGTCATCACCCGATCACCATATACTATACAACCTTTAACTTAGTATATAGTATATTCGTTATTTTCATGTTGTTTCCTGTTTATTTTTGCAAAAGAAAAGTGAAAGCGGCTCGCTCAGAACAATAGGGCATTACAACTCCTGAACTAGAGGCGCTTTCCACCTCAAGTGAAGGGGTGAAATGACGATTGTTTTAGCCGCTGGAACTGGACAATGAAAAGCGAAAGTTGCTCATTTAGATTGTGAGGAGACATGAAACCTTACCGAAAAGCAACCATTCCCATAATAGTTGATTCATTTATATGTGATTTGAAATCAATTTTGTAACGCAAAATAAAAAAGGACAGCACAAAGGCTATCCCTCATTCGACTATAATTAGTCTTGGTTTGTCATCTCTGCATATTTTTCCGCAGTTAATAACTTCTCAACTTGGCTTGCATCAGAAAGTTCAACTTTCACCATCCATGCACCTTCGTATGGAGATTCGTTAACAAGTTCTGGTTGGTCACTTAATTCTTCGTTCACTGCTACAACTTTACCGCTTACAGGTGCGTATAATTCAGAAACTGTTTTAACAGATTCTACGCTTCCGAATGGCTCATCAGCTGCGATTGTTGCACCTACTTCAGGAAGTTCAACGAATACGATATCGCCTAGCTCACTTTGTGCAAAATGAGTAATACCGATAACAACCTCATTACCTTCAGTTTTTACCCATTCGTGTTCTTCAGAGTAACGTAAATTATTTGGGATGCTCATGACTGTACCTCCAGTGAATGTATTAATTATGTAAAAATACCTTATTGGTACTTTTTCCACACACTTTCAAACTGCTCTTCGTTAAAACCAAGTGTTACATTCGTTCCACCTGTTACAATTGGACGTTTAATCAACATGCCATTAGATGCTAAAAGTTCATACATTTCGTCTTCACTTGCATCTTTTAACTTATCTTTCAGACCAAGTTCGCGGTAACGCATTCCACTTGTATTAAAGAATTTTTTTAATGGTAATTCACTTTTTTCATGTAAATTACGTAAATCTTCTTTTGACGGTGGATTTTCAACAATATGAATCATCTCATATGCTACATCGTTTGCCTCAAACCATTTCTTTGCTTTTTGACATGTGCCACACTTTGGATATGAATAAAATGTTACTGTCATAAATTCACCTACTTTTTTACTGACCTTTACCTTTATCATATAGAAAACATTTTATTATTTCAAACGATTATTCGCTAAACTTTTACTTATTTCGTGATAAATTTTAATAATCCTACGAATTTTTCTTATTTTTCCGCCATTTGTTAAGAAAAAATAAATATTTAAATTTTTTTAGATTCTTTTCTCATCATGTACCGAACATACATCTTAAACAAACGTTTGATTAATTTCCTATTTTTCTTTATTTATCTTTAAACTGCATTACTTCTTTCCTACCAAACATACATCTTAAACAAACGTTTATTTAAAAAATAAGAAGCCTCTTTTACAGGCATCTACTTAAATAATCTGAAATGGTTTGAAATACTATGATATACATATTATAAATGTTCTCAGCGGAAACAGTATCACGATATAATCCCATATCCCAATATTGTCACTCACTGCTTCCCATATTTTCAAACCCTTGTGTATACATCATTGCCTCATCCTTCGGGGCATTGTCATAATCTAAATCCTTTTTAATAAAAATCAAATATGGTCTATCCTTTAATCCGATAAAAAACACCAGCTTCTTTAACGATAAAAATAAGTCCTTATATTGTTCCTTTAATGCTTCTTGAAAATATTCTTTCATGACGAGAAATCCATCAACTTTTGTTGATTTATCCTGCGTCTCCTCTAATTTTATATTTTCAAACCGTATATTTCTAAACGTATCTTTCGGCTTTTCTCCAACAACTCCAATTACGAGTGCTCTCCCGTTATATTCTAATTTCTCTCCTTCTTTATCCTTTGCACACCTAGCGTTCATTAGGCATAACAATATAAAGTGAAACTTTAATCAGTGGGGCTTTTACGGGCAGTTATCTCCCACCTAACTTCCTCGCATTCGTCGAATTTTGAGGTGAGAGTCTTACTGCCCACAAATAGCGTGATTAAAACTAAGAAATACGATACACGCTTCATTTAGCACCCTCCGATTCTTTTCAGTCAAGTGACGAAAATGTAAGGTTCATTCAAGAAAATGTAAGTAAAATCGATAGCCCAATTTGCATTTCTATATTATAATCAATTGAATTTACTTACACTACTAAAACATAGGAGATTGTCATGAAGAAATTTAAACTTTCATCTTTTCTTCCGTTAAGTTATATATTTCTACTCATACTCGTAAGTCCCCTTTACGATGTATTAAATAAATCAACTGTTCACGCAGTAAATGTCACAACTGTAGTAGATAATTGGATTCCATTTGTAAAAGCATTTATTATCCCGTATTTACTCTGGTTTCCGTACTTATACGGCGCACTTATTTATTACTGCTTTGCTAATCGAAAGCAATATTATGTCACTTTAAGTAGTGTAATTCTTGGAAAACTTGCTTGTTTTTCGATTTATTATTTTTGGCAGACAACTGTACCACGTCCAACCGTCGTTGGAACAGACGTATTTTCAGAACTAGTCCGCTATATTTATAGTATTGATCAGCCGGTAAACTGTTTCCCTAGCATTCACGTTCTTACTACATTTGTGATTATGTTAACTGCCTTTAAACGTAGGGAACAGCATGCTTTTGAATATTACATTCTTACTTTCTTCGGTACACTTATCATTTTATCAACATTATTTACAAAACAGCATGCATTCGTAGATGCCGTTTCTGGAATGACGCTTGCGAGTATATTATACTTCGGTGTTCAACTATTGTTGACAAAAGAAACTGTGACAGTTCCAGTAAAACAAAATCATAGAATGTAAAAAAGCAGACTGTGGCTTCTTGAAGGCACTGAAAAAGTGATTGTCTTAAAAAAATAACACACATTTTATCAATATGTTAAAAAACAAGGAATCCATCACCTGTATATAGTAGGTGGTGCATTCCATTTTCTTATGAAGTGAACTTTTTCAGTGGCCTCTGGCTTCTTCAGTCTGCTTTTCTCTATTATAAAAGGAGATTTTTACATTAAGATTGCGGTACAGTCATATTACCAGAATAAAGTGAAACTGTAATCAGTGAGGGTTTTATCCATCCCCCCACTGATTATGAGTCCTCACCAATCGGGNNACTTCCTCGCATTTGCCGAATTTTGAGGTGGGAGTCTTACTGCCCACAAATAGCGGGATAAAATTATTCTTAAAACGAGAAGAATCTAATGATATACCTGTCCCGATTACGCGATTTTTCTTGTATTTCTTTTCATGACAATCTCTGCTAATTGATTATGTAATCTATTTCTTTTATTCTTTACACTTTTAATGATAAAGATTACCACGATAGAAACTACGGATAATTTGTGAAATACCAAACAATCTTTTGTCCTTTTTATGAATTGTTACATTCAATTTTATTTATATTCGTTACAACTCGGAAAATATTTATTGACATATACAGAGCAAAAAAACGAACGAATCCATTCGCTCGTTTTTTCCATCTTACTATTCTGCACTTAATTGACTTTTTAATTGCTGCACAATCATCGGATTAGCAGGTGCTGCTGGCTTATAATAATTCTTTTGCTTTGCGTATTCATACATATTACGTTGACGCATCTCATCTTGATTACGAATTTGAATTAACGTTTGATGTAACTGTTCATTATCAGACTGAGAAATATAATTTGCATAACTTGTTAAACTTGCATTTAATCCTGCTAAATAATCATTTACTATATCTTTTTCATTCATTGCTCTCTTCCTCCTATCCTAAAAAATTCATTAATTGTTGCTTCGTATTTCGTGCATCTTGTGCATCCTTTTGTAACATTTGTTTCAACTCAGGATCTGTACATTCTTGTGCATACTGTTCTAACTTGTTAATAATTGTTGCGTGTCCACCAATTAAATGACGTAAGTTTTCTACTTCAAGTTCTGTTAAATTTTGCATGGAATACTCCTACCTTTCTTCTTTCATTCTTCTTTAGTATTCTGTTCTTTTTAAATTATATTCATTAAAAAGCTTTCTTACATTTCAAATCAACTATATCCATTTATAAATTCTTCATAACGAAGGAGCAATGACTATGAAAATCCACGACTTTCTTACAAAAAGCCAAGAAGCTTATGATTCTGATCCAAGCCAAGGCTATTTCGTATTAGCAATATATACTTCTAAATAATATCATTTAACGAGAAAGAGCCTCTAAACCATTAGAGACTCTTTTTCATTTAATATTTTCTTTTCAAAACTACGATAGTTAAAGTGAAACTGTAATCAATGGGGGTTTTGTCCATCCACCACTGATTATGAGCCCTCA
>NUMR01000012.1 GCA_002578045.1 Bacillus cereus | reverse complement strand
GCATCACAGGCGCTCAAGGATCTACTGGCTCTACCGGACCTCAAGGGCCTCGGGGCGTCACCGGTGCTCAAGGACCTACTGGGGCTCGAGGCATCACAGGCGCTCAAGGACCTACTGGGGCTACCGGACCTCAAGGGCCTCGAGGCATCACAGGTGCTCAAGGACCTCGGGGCATCACCGGCGCTCGGGGCTCTACCGGTGCTCAAGGACCTACTGGGGCTACCGGACCTCAAGGACCTACTGGCTCTACCGGACCTCAAGGGCCTCGGGGCATCACAGGCGCTCAAGGACCTACTGGCTCTACCGGACCTCAAGGACTTCGGGGCATCATGGGTACTCAAGGGCCTACTGGGGCTACCGGCGCTACTGGCATTGGCGTTACAGGACCTACTGGACCTACTGGATCTAGCTTCCCTGTAGCAACAATTGTTGTAACAAACAACATTCAACAGACAGTCATTCAGTTTAATAACTTTATTTTTAATACTGCAATTAATGTAAACAACATCATTTTCAACGGAACAGACACAGTTACAGTTATCAACGCTGGTATTTATGTAATTAGCGTATCCATTTCTACAACTACACCAGGATGTACTCCACTTGGAGTAGGAATTTCAATAAATGGAGCAGTCGCAACTGACAACTTCTCTTCAAATCTAATAAGCGACTCACTTTCATTTACTACAATCGAAACGTTAGCAGCTGGCGCAAATATTTCTGTCAAATCTACCCTTAGCGAAATTACAATTCCTGAAACAGGCAACACTAACATCCGACTTACTGTATTTAGAATCGCTTAAATTTCAGCATTATTTGTCATAAACAAATAAAAAAAGAGCGAGAAAACTCGCTCTTTTTTTGTTATGTACAATAATTCATTGCTACTCTAATTCAATTGAAACATTTTTTTGTGGCACAAATGTAGAAATTGCATGTTTATAAATAAGCTGTTGCTTACCTTCTGTTTCCAGTAGGACTGTAAAATTATCAAATCCTTTAATTAATCCACGAAGCTGGAAACCATTTAATAAGTACAGCGTAACAAATGTGTTCTCTTTACGGAGTTGATTTAAAAACTGATCTTGAATATTGATTGATTGCTTCATGTCGAATCCTCCTCTTTTTCTCTACTTACTATTATTCGACTTTAGTTGTAGCTTTCCTTCTATGTATCGTAAAATTTCTGACGTTTTTTCACCATCTGTAACATCAAACCATGTAACATCCATCTTATTACGAAACCATGTTAATTGACGCTTTGCATAACGGCGTGAATTCGTCTTTAATTGTGATACCGCTTCTTCTAAAGAGACACGATTCTCAAAATAATCATATATCTCTTTATACCCAATCGCTTGAATAGATTGACAATCTCGTACTCCTCTATTATATAGCCCTTCTACTTCCTCTAATAGGCCTTGTTCCATCATCAAATCAACTCGTAAGTTAATGCGATCGTATAGCATTGCTCTATCCATTGTCAAGCCAATTAATGACACATCATAGAGTAACTCGTTTTCTTGTTTTTCAATTTGATCACTCATTTTTTCGCCCGTCGTGTGGAAAATTTCTAACGCCCGAATGACACGTCGCACATTATTTGCATGAATACGCTCCGCACTTTCCGGATCTACTTCTTGCAATTTTTCATGTACATATTCCATACCACGTTCTAAAGCTAACTTTTCCATTTTTTCTCGGTATGTAGCATCACCAGCATCATCTGTAAACTGATAATCGAATAAAACAGATTGTATATAAAGACCGGTTCCACCAACTATAATTGGTAATTTACCACGCTCTGTAATCTCTCGAATATGCTTACGAACACGTTCTTGAAATTCTGCGACAGAAAATGAATCTTCCGGATTTTTTATATCGACCATATAATGTGGAATTCCGTCCATCTCTTCTTTTGTCACCTTTGCAGTTCCAATATCCATCGTGCGATATACCTGCATGGAATCACCACTAATAATTTCACCGTTCAACGCTTTTGCAAGATTAATACTTAACTTCGTCTTCCCGACAGCAGTGGGCCCGATGATGACAGCGACTTTTTCACATTGCACTTCTCCCATATCATTCAACTCTCTTTATGTAATGTACTCCATCTATTGATTATACCCAATCTTACCAATTTTAACGGCATGATTGCAAGTTCTTTCAATACGGTGCATGAAATTATAAATAAAGTAAAACTTTAATCAGTGGGGGTTTTGTCCATCCCCCACTGATTATAAGNNTTTGAGGTGGGAGTCTTACTACCCGCAAATAGCGGGATAAAAAAGAACATAATTTGTCCAATTCTGCATATATATGATAAAAAATAGCTTAGAGAGGATGAGTTGACTATGAAACAATCTACTATTAATTTTTCATCTTTAACAAAAGACCTCATTTTAGCTACTGCTACAAAAGAACAAAATTGTTCACAAGAAGAATTATACTTTGCTCTAAACTGTTTATTACGTTCTTTTCACTCTACTCTTCAAGAAACAACGTTACATCCAGAAAATAAAAATACAGAGTATATGCAAACTCAATTTTGCAGTGCATATAAAATTATTACAGGTAAAACCATTTATCCCTTTTAATAAACCATAAAAAGCGGTTGCTTACATATTTTCAAGCAACCGCTTTTTATATTCATACAGATAAACTATTGTATAACTTTCACTTTTACAGATTTGCGCCCCCAGCTATTAGCATTGCTATCTGAACCAACTAAAACATCAATACGGTTTCCTTTAATCGCACCACCAGTGTCTCCCGCAATCGCTTCTCCATATCCTTCTACCCATACTTTTGATCCAAGTGGAATTACTTTCGGATCAACAGCGATTACTTTCATATTTGGATTTGCTGTTAAATCATGCCCCATTGCAGTTAATACACGACCACCATACGAACCATTCTCACTTGGATTCGCTGTATATGCTGTTGCTTCTACTGTTATTTCACGACCGCCAGCAGGTGCACTTGATTCTACACTCTTAACAGATTCTTTGCTCTTAACTGCCGTATTATTTTTAACCGACGTATTTACTCTAGCCGATTCTTCTTGAGTTACAACTTCTTTCTTTTCAATCACAGGTGCCGTTCCTGTTAAAAATGGCACGTGAACATATCCGGCTTTTCCATTATAGTCGAATTGTAACCATTCATTTTGAACTTGATTTGTCGTTTCAATTACATCATCTTTATTAAGTTTGCCAAGAATTTCAGAGTCAGTATTCGCTCCAGCACGAACATTTAATACGTTCGCCGTTACATAATACGTACTTCTTGTAAATTCAGCACTTACAAACGCTTCTTTACCATTTAATTTAATTTTTGTCCATCCGTTTTCTGTATTTATAACATCTAATTTATTTCCACTTAACATTTTACCTACAAGCTTTGACTCTACAGTTGGGTTTTCTCTAACATTTAATACGTCTGTTGTTACAATCGTTTCCGCTTTAGCAGAACCTACAAAAATCCCAAGACCAAAAACTGCCGCTGTTGCTATACCTAATAATTTTTTCATGAATAGCCTCCATTTGCTTTGTTTTCGTATTTTCATTATAGCAACAGATTTTTTAGTTTTTTAGAAATCACACAATTACAAAGCATTCGTAATATACGATTAATGAGTTGTAACATAAATTTCCATATTAATAAAGTGCATTTCCAATAGAAGCCCCAGTAATTTTTATATATTTTCCACATACAAGCATAAAAATTTTTCCCAAAAAAAATTACAGTATTACTTTTTTGTTACAAAAAAACCCATATTACATTACATCTTTTACCAAAAAATATTATTCCCCAGTTATTAACCTACTTTATTTGAAGCTGTCAAATTCATAATGACTGTATCCCTTTTTAATAGTTCTGTAATTTTCATATGTTGCTTCCCCCCTATCGCTTAGATACAATTACTTTCAACAATAAGTCTTCTACTTTTTCCTTTGTACATAAATCTGCTGAAAATGCTGTTGCACTCCCTGTTGCAACACCATATTGAAATGCCTTTTCAATATCTTTTGTCTGTTCATATTTACCTACAAACCCTGCAACAAGCGAATCTCCAGCCCCAACCGAATTAATTACAACACCTTTTGGAACGGTTGCTTCATATATGCCTTTTGCCGTAAATAATAAAGCTCCCTCTCCTGCCATTGATACGATAACCTGCTCTACACCTTGTTCGATTAATTTTCTTCCATACGGTAAAATATCTTCTACTGTTGAAAACTCCACCCCAAACAATTCGCCAAGTTCATGATGATTTGGTTTTATTAAAAATGGCTTATTTTTAATTACATGCTGTAACGCACTTCCACTTGCATCTACCACTACGCGAATGCCTTTTTCTGACCCAAACGCTGCGATTGATTCATAAAAGGTAGTTGGAATAGACGCTGGTACACTTCCAGCTAATACAACACAATCCCCTGGCTGCATACTTTCAATTTTTTTCATTAACTGCCCAAATTGCTCATTTGTTACAACAGGGCCTTGTCCATTTAACTCTGTTTCTTCTTGCCCTTTTATTTTCACATTAATTCGTGAATCTCCGTCTACTTGCACAAAGTTTGTTGTTACACCTTCATCATGTAATACATCTTTAATAAATTGACCAGTAAATCCACCAGTAAATCCAAGCGCTACATTTTCGACATCTAAACGATGAAGAACACGAGAAACATTAATTCCTTTTCCTCCAGGAAACTTCATATCTTTCTCTGCTCGATTTACTGTTCCTAAATTGAAAGAATTAACTTGCACTACATAATCAATAGATGGGTTTAAAGTAACTGTGTAGATCATTGTTTATCAGCCTCAATTACATTTGTTTGTCTTTTATATTTTTCTAAATCCATTTCTATTTGGTTTGTAATAATACTTGCATCTTCAACACCTGCAATTTTCGCAAACGCAACTTCCGAAAACTTACTTTCATCCATTAAGAAATATCCTTCGTTTGCTAATGTTAATGCCATTTGTTTCAAAAGCGCCTCCTCTGGATCTGGTGTTGTATACCCTAACTGTTCATGTACACCATTCGCTCCTAAGAAACATTTATCAAAGCGGTATTTCTGCATACTTTCCTGCGCCATCGCACCGATTAAAGCTTTCGTCCTCCCCTTCATCATCCCTCCTAGTAAATACGCACGAATATGATTTTCAACTAACGCTTCAATATGCATAAGTCCATTCGTAACGACAGTAACATCTTTATTTATTAAAAATGGTATCATTTCAAATGTTGTACTTCCTGCATCTAAATAAATGCAATCACCTTGTTCCACAATGCTAGTAGCATACTTGGCAATTTGTTGTTTTATTTGAATGTTTTTGGATGATTTTTCAATCATCGTCGGCTCCTGTCCTTTTCCTGTTAAAACAGAGGCACCACCATGAACTCTTTTTATTAACCTTTGTTTTTCCAATTGTGCTAAATCACGACGAATTGTCGATTCAGAACTTTTTGTTCTTTCAACTAATTGCTGTAATTTAACAACTTTCTGTTCTTTTACAAGTTGCAATATCATTTGATGACGTTCAGGAGTTAACATTTTCTTCACCTCTTCTTTGATTACATTATAATGAAAACGATTGTAAAAACCAACCATAAACATTCAAAAATAATCAATAACAATCAAAAAAAAACCGATTACAAATAACAAAAAAACCTATTTGACACTACACTCAAATAGGTTTCTTCTCGCGATTCCCTTATAAAGAAGCTTTATATATATTTAGAACATCATCTTTATTTAATTTTTTAAAGTTACCGAATTCACCATAAGCCATTGCTTTATCAGCCATTAAATCAATCTCGTTTTCCCCAATGCCGTAATCCGTCAATGTTACTGGCGCTTCAATTGAAGTCCAAAATTGACGTAACGCCTCAACTCCTTCTAACGCCACCTCTTTATCTGTTTTGTCGTCTATTTCTACATCAAACACACGAATAGCGAACTGTTTAAAACGACTTACATTTTCATCTACAACATACTTCATCCAGTTCGGGAATAGTATCGCAAGGCCACCTCCATGCGGTATGTCATGAACTGCAGAAACTGCATGCTCAATATTATGAGTTGCCCAGTCCCCTTTTACTCCCATCGCTAAAATGCCATTTAACGCCATCGTACCGCAATATAAAATTGTTTCCCTATGCTCATAATTTTGTAGATCACTTAAAAGCTTAGGAGCTGTTTCAATTACTGTTCTTAAAACTGATTCACAATAACGATCTTGTAGTTCTGTATTTGTTCCATGATGGAAATATTGCTCTAATACATGTGACATAATATCTACCATACCGTAAATCGTTTGATCTTTCGGTACAGATACAGTATGGACTGGATCCAAAATCGAAAACTGCGGGAAAGTAACCGGGCTACCCCAGCCGTATTTTTCATTCGTTTCCCAGTTTGTAATTACAGATCCTGCATTCATTTCAGAGCCTGTTGCTGCAAGAGTAAGTATCGTACCAAACGGTAGTGCTTTGCTAGCAAATGCTCTTTTCGTTACAATGTCCCATACATCTCCATCATACTTACTACCAGCAGCAATTGCTTTCGTACAGTCAATTACACTTCCTCCACCAACTGCTAAAATAAATTCGATGCTATTATCTTTACAAATTTGAATCCCTTTCTTTACAGTTGATACACGAGGATTCGGTTCAACGCCTGTCAATTCAAATACTTCTGCATTTATTTCCTTTAAAATTGAAATCACATTATTATAAATTCCGTTTCTTTTAATGCTGCCCCCTCCATATACGAGAAGAACCTTCTGACCAAACTGTGGAATTTCAGTTTTTAACTGTTCTAACTGCCCTTTACCGAAAATTAGTTTCGTTGGATTACGAAATACAAAATTTTGCATATTCCTTTACCATCCCTTCTATGTGAAAAGCAACTATACTTTTGTATACCACATTTTTTTTCATTTCACAAAAATATTTGCTTAACAAAAAAAATCCCAGCCTTTAAGGCTGAGATTTTTATTGATAATAAGGTGAGATCATTAAGTAAACAATTACACCAGATAAACTTACATATAACCAAATTGGCATCGTCCAACGTACAATTTTACGATGGCGTGTTAATTGATTCGTAAAACCAAATACAAGTGCGAACATTGCAAGTGGTACAATAATTGCTGCCAGGATAATATGTGTAATTAAAATGATGAAATACACATATTTAATGAATCCTTCTCCACCAAAATGTGTTGCTGGCGCCAAGTAATGATACGATAAATATGAAACACAAAATAATAAAGTCATTGTAAATGCTGCCAGGATAAAACCACGATGCATTTTTACATTCTTTTTCATGATTGAAAATAAAGCTGCTAATAAGAATACAAACGTAAAACTATTAAAAATTGCATTTAACATTGGTAAGATAGTTACATCAAAATGTACTTCTCCTTTATAGCCAACAGGTCCAAAGAATAAAAATAAAATAATCGCATTTACAATTACAGAAAGCGTTATCACAATAGGAGCATAGCTTTTCTGATTTGTCGATTGATCCACCAAAATGGTCACTCCCTCTTCCTTCAAATATGTATACGTAACCTCACTATTTTAACATATTATTCACAGTGTAAATGTGACAATAGTTTGACACAGTAAGACGAGACAAAAAAAATCCCTCTTAATTACATCTCTTAAGAAGGATTTATCGCTTTGTTATTCAAATAGCAATGCAATTAGTTTTTATTAAAAAACATATCGCTATATGCGTGAAAAATTTCAGATACTTGATATCCCATTAATGAAATTGCTGTTAATGAAAAGAAACCAATCATAAGAAATCGAAACCACATATAAATCTCCTCCTTGTATTTAGCTTAAAAAGCGTTCGCTATATTACAAGTTGAGTGGCACTCTTCATCATCACTTTCTTTTTTCTTTACAATCGCTGTTATAAATCGAATCATAAAGAATATAACAAAAGGAATTCGTTCGTAATTTATATTGGTATAGTTTAGCAACGGCTCGCGTTGCAAATCGAACGGGGATGAGAAGGAATAGGACATACCTTGCTCTTCCACATATACGATTACAATTTTCATGCAAAATAATATCCCTAGAAATGAAACAATATCTTGCCATTCTGTCGTATATAACAGATTATAAAGATCTAATACGTACTCTTCCATCATCATCCCCCCTTCCTTTTTTACCATTTTGCTCCTCTTCGTATAAAAAGTCAAGAAAAAAGTTTATATTTACTGTGACAATGGTGATTACTTGTTTTCATATTCATATATGAAAATTTTCTAGCAATGATTGGATATAACTTTTTCGAAAACAAAAAATTAAAATCGAACGGATTCTTCATTTCTATTTTTATGGTTCACAACGGTACTATTTTTATTTCTATTAAAAATAAAATAAGAAACTATAATAAGAACAGTAACAAGCATCGTTAAAAGTGCTTGTGAACGTAAAGATTCAATTGCAAGCATTGCAACTAAAACTACTATAATAGCAGCAATTGTAACATACGTTACATACGGGAAAAGCCACATTTTCACTTTCAAATTTTGTTGTTCTACTTTCCCCATTTTTTTACGCATCTTTAAATGCGAAACTGCAATAACGAGATAAACTAGTAATGCAATCCCACCAGATGCATTCACTAAAAATAAAAAGACTTTATCTGGAGATATGTAACTAAAAACAACTCCAACATAAGCGAAGAATGTGCCAAATAAAACCGCTCGAACCGGAACATTACTACTGTTCAACTTTAAAAATGTCTTTGGAGCATCTCCTCTTTCCGCCATAGAAAAAAGCATTCTGGAATTTGTATATAAACCCGAATTCAAACATGAAAGCACAGCTGTTAAAACGATAAAATTCATAATTTGCGCTGCCGCAGGTATACCTATATGTTCAAGTACCGCTACGAACGGACTTTTTAGTATGTTTGCTGAATTCCACGGAAGGAGCGTAACAACTACTGCGATAGACCCAATGAAGAATACAAGGATACGCCAAATCACACTATTTGTTGCTGTTTTTACTGCTTTTACAGGCTCGGCAGACTCACCAGCCGCTACTGCAACAATTTCAGATCCCATAAATGAAAATATAACAACTGTAATTCCAAGGAGCACGGAACTTATACCATTTGGCATAAACCCACCTTGTCCAATTAAATTTGAAGTGCCTGGTGCTTCCGTTCCTGGCACAAATCCTAAAATAACTGCAAGTCCAAGACAAAGAAACAAAACAATACTTATTACTTTAATAAAAGAAAACCAATATTCGAACTCTCCAAATGATTTCACCGAAAAAACATTCGTCAATGTTAATAATATCGTTAATATTAAGCTCAATAACCAAAGCGGGATTTGCGGAATCCAATATTGAATAATACCAGCACCTGCTGTAGCTTCTATTGCAATAACAATTACCCAGAAAAACCAATATAACCAGCCAATTGTATAGCCTGCCCATGGCCCAATCGCTTCTCGTGCATATGTTGCAAAAGAGCCACTTGTCGGGTTAATAGCTGCCATTTCTCCTAGCATTCTCATTACGAAAACGACTAAAAGTCCTGCTAATGCATATGAAACGATAGAACCTGGTCCTGCCGAATGAACAACCGCACCACTTCCGACAAACAAACCAGCGCCAATTACGCCACCAATTGAGATCATTGTAATGTGGCGTATTTGTAAGTCTTTCTTGAGATTTTTATTCAACTCATTTACATCCCCTTTCAAATTCATTTTTGAAATTTATGTAAAAGCGTTATGAAAGAAATCTTATGCACATTTAAAATATATCAAAATATTCTGAATTTAACAATTGTAAAACACCTTTCTATAAAAAAATTATCGGTATTTAGTTCCCTGTTATGACCTTTGTTACGATTGGATTTCAACACGTTGTTGCCAATATGTTTGTCATCCCTTCCACGATTTTTGCTGGTCATTTAACTTGGGATGATTATTTCCCAAACTTCATTTTTGTTTTCTGTGGAAATGTAGTAAGAGGCATGTTATTTGTAGCATTACCTTATTTCATATCTTATAATAAGAAACTCTCTTCCAGCAAAGAACAAACTAAATTAAAGAAAGAATCTGTATCTTCTTACATACAATAACAAAATTGTAGTCTTAAAATGATAAGATATTCATTTTTTTCATGAATATCTCTACGTACACTTGTTCTCAGAGGTTTTATACGTTATAATAACAACTTAAATAGCATTATTTACATATGAGGTGAAAAACATGAATAAAACAGAATTGATTAAAAACGTAGCACAAACTGCTGAAATTTCTCAAAAAGAAGCTACTGTAGTTGTACAAACTGTAGTAGAATCAATCACTAACACTTTAGCTGCTGGTGAAAAAGTACAACTTATCGGATTCGGTACATTTGAGGTTCGTGAAAGAGCTGCTCGTACAGGTCGTAACCCACAAACTGGTGAAGAAATGCAAATCGCAGCTTCTAAAGTACCTGCTTTCAAAGCTGGTAAAGAACTAAAAGAAGCTGTAAAATAATGAAAAAATAGCCTTCTCGTATATGAGAAGGCTATTTTTTCATTACATAAAGTGAAACTTTAATCAATGGGGGTTTTGTNNTACGGGCAGTTATCTCCCGCCTAACTTCCTCGCATTCGCCGAATTTTGGGGTGGGAGTCTTACTGCCCGCAAATAGCGGGATAAAAATCTGACCATTATGGTGTTTCTTTTGTTCCTTTATGCAAATAAAAACTTTCCTTTCAAAGAAAAGTTTTGCTGTAATACTCGCCTATATATACCCCTATGCTGTAACTTCACTGCTTCTTTTTCTAAGTTCTATAGTATGCAAAAAGCTATTCCTTTCCCTTAATAATCTTTATGTGTAAACAATCAATCTACGTAATGCTCATCATTATAATTACCAAATCCAACTATCGCACCATTATAATCTGCTACATAACAAATATTCTTCTTTAATGACTGTAGCCATCTTTCTCCACCTAGTCGCTCTGATGCCCATGCCTGTAACTGTAACTGTAATGTATTATAGTCTTTTGCATTAACCGTATGAACCGTTTCATAGAACAATTGTAACACTTGTTCTAAATCCTTTTTCTGGAATGTTCTAATTATCATATCCTTTAACATATATAGATCTCCTTATCAAACTAACTCTTAACTTTTCTACTACCTGCAGTTCATTACTACTGCTTTATTATATCTTTTTATTTTCTATACGCACAAAAAACAATACTGATTCAAAGTATTGTTTTTTGTAAAAAATCATATTCAATTACTTAATTAAACGTTTTAAGATTTTAATTTAACTCTTTGTAATCGTAATGCATTTAATACGACTGATACGGAACTAAATGCCATCGCGGCTCCAGCTACCCAAGGTGCTAAGAGACCAAACGCCGCAATTGGAATTCCTAGAGCGTTATAAGCTACTGCCCAGAATAAATTTTGTTTAATATTTCTTATCGTCATTTTACTCATAAAGATCGCGTCAGCAATACTATTTAAATCACCGCGTATTAACGTAATATCCGCTGCTTCCATCGCTACATCTGTTCCTGTTCCAATTGCCATACCAATATCTGCCGTAGCAAGAGCAGGAGCATCATTTATTCCATCTCCAACCATTGCTACTTTCTTACCGCTCGCTTGAAGTTTTTTCACTTCTTCTGCTTTTCCTTCGGGTAATACTTCTGCAATTACATCGTCAATACTAACTTGCTTACCAATTGCCTGTGCAGTTTGTGTATTATCTCCTGTAATCATAACAACATCAAGACCCATTTTCTTAAGTCTTGCAATTGCTGCTTTTGAAGTATCTTTTACTGTATCTGCAACGGCCACTATACCAGCATATTCTTTATCAATCGCAATAAGCATTGCTGTTTTCCCTTCTCGTTCTAGCTCTTCCATCGCTTTAGAAATTTCTTCAATATCAATATTGAATCTCTTCATTAATCGGCGTGTACCAATTAATACTTGTTTACCTTCTACAACTGATTCGATACCGAATCCAGGAATTGCTTCAAACGTATCCGAACTTGGGATATCAATTCCCTTTTCTTTAATTCCTTCTACAATTGCTTCTGCAAGTGGATGCTCAGAATTTTTTTCTGCTGCCCCTATTAAACTTAGTATTTCTTTTTCATGGAATCCATCTGCTACAATTACATTTGTTAACACTGGTTTCCCGTTTGTCACAGTACCTGTTTTGTCTAGAATAACCGTATCTAATCGGTGTGTCGCTTCTAAATGCTCTCCACCTTTAAATAAAATACCATATTCAGCCGACCTGCCTGATCCCGCCATAATAGATGTAGGTGTTGCGAGACCTAACGCACATGGACATGCAATAACAAGTACTGCTATCATTTTCTCCAGTGCTCCTCCAAAATCACCAGGTGCAACAAATACCATCCACACGACAAATGTGATAATCGCAATTCCAACTACAACCGGTACGAAAATACCGGAAATTTGATCTGCTACCCTTTGAATAGGAGCTTTTGAACCTTGAGCCTCTTCTACTACTTTAATAATTTGAGCTAATGCAGTGTCTCTACCTACCTTAGTGGCTTTAACTTTTAAAAATCCATTTTTATTCATTGTAGAGCCGATTACTACATCTCTAATTGTTTTATCAACTGGAATACTTTCACCCGTTAACATCGATTCATCTATCGCTGATTTTCCTTCTACAATTTCTCCATCCACCGGTATTTTTTCACCAGGCTTTACATAAACGATATCACCAGTTACCACTTCTTCCATTAATATCTTCATCTCTATTCCATCTCGCACAACCGTAGCTGTTTTCGCTTGTAAACCCATCAATTTTTTAATAGCTTCTGATGAACGTCCTTTTGCTTTTGCCTCGAATAATTTCCCTAAAATAATTAATGTAATAAGTACCGCGCTCGTTTCAAAATATAAATCCGTCATATGTTCCGAGGAACCGATCGATTGAATACTTAAATACACACTATAGAAATAAGCTGCTGACGTTCCAAGTGCCACGAGAACATCCATGTTGGCACTTTTATTACGTAACGCTTTATAAGCCCCAATATAAAACTGTCCGCCAATGATAAACTGAACAGGAGTTGCAAGTGCTAATTGCACCCAAGGGTTCATAAGCATATCTGGTAAATAAATAAACGATGTAAATGAGAAATGGCTCACCATTGCCCACAAGAGCGGGAATGATAAAATAAACGAAATAATAAACTTTTTCTTTTGTCGTTCGATTTCTTGTAATCGATGATCTACCGCTGAATTTTGTTCATCTAATTTCACTTCTAATTTATATCCTAACTTTGTAATCGTGTCCTTCATTTCATTTATACGAATTTCAACAGGATTAAACTCTACAGTAGCCGATTCCAAAGCGAAATTTACTGTAGCTTTATTCACACCTTCTATCTTATTTAAACGCTTCTCGACTCTATTCGCACATGCTGCACATGTCATTCCTGAAACAGTAAATTCAGCTTTATCACTTACAATACCATACCCTAACGATTCAACTTTCTCTTTAAATGCTTGTGGATTCGTTTTCTCTGGATTGTACATTATTTTTGTTTTTTCAAGCGCAAAATTTACATTTGCATCATAAACACCTTCTACTTTCTTTAGACCTTTTTCAATTCTATTTGCACATGCCGCACATGTCATTCCTGATATTTGAAGGTTGGTCTCCTTTTGTTCATTCATGTCTCTCACCCCTATATACCCTTATGAGGTATAATGATTAGCAAAATAAATCGCACTCATATAAAGTACGATTTATTTCCATATTTAAAAATAATTATTGAACATCATATCCTTGATCTTCAATGACAGCAACGATATCTTTTAACGTTACAACTGATGAATCGATAGTCACTTCAACCGTTCCTTCTGCTAATTGAACTTTCACTTGTTCAACACCGTTTAGTTCTTTCACACTGCCTTCAATAGAATTTACACAATGGCCACAAGACATACCTTCAACTTTTAATGTTAACTGTTCCATTTAAAACCCTCCTATTGTTTATTCATTATTTGTTCATCACAATTACATCTTACCATACCCCCCTAAGGTAATCAACGGTTTTATATCATGATTTTTAATTTTTTCTAAAATCTTTATTTTTCTCTATGTATGAAGCTTCTATTATATCCCCTGTATGTACAAATAAAAAACCAAGCTAGTCTTATACTAGCTTGGTTTTTACGCTTTTGAAAAACGTTCAAATACTGTCATTAATTCCTCAATTGCTTCGTCACCATTCCCATTCTTAATAGCACCTGAAACACAATGACTCGTATGATTTTTTAAGACACCCATTCCTACTTTTTTCATCGCTGCATTAATCGCTGAGATTTGTACTAAAATATCCACACAGTAACGATCGTTCTCAATCATATTTTGAATACCACGAACTTGTCCTTCAATTCTCTTTAATCTATTTATAATTTGTTCTTTTTCTTTTTCTGATCTATGTGTTACCGCTTCATGCTCTTTATGATCCATATTATCACCTTCTCAAAGTATCTTTTCATCTAATCGAAATTAACATCCTTCTAAGTAAACCAATTATAGCACTAACTTCTATGTATTGATACCCCATATGAGTATATTATCATTGTATACTCATTGTTAACTAATGATTAAATGTTCAATCATGATCCTCTTTTCAACAAGCCTCTTAGGCGTTTTATTTAAGTACAAAAATAAAAGCCCCAATTATCTAATTAAAATTGAGACTCTTCCTTCTTAATATATATCAATCTATTGTTTGTCACATACTTTTGCATCATTCACTACGGAGGTACCCTCTACGGTTACCGTATGAAAACAATCATTTACACGAACTGTAACTATGTTATCTTGCCGATCAATAATATGGTATTCATTAAATTGTTTATTTAATGCACTACGAATTTGTTCTCCTTCATAAATCGGAATGCTATGTGATAAAACCCAAATAAGCCCAGCGATAGCAAGAATAGTTTTCATACGTTTTACCTCCTTGAAACTATTTCCCTTCGTCTACTTTATGTTTATGCTGTTTGTGACGAATTTGTGACAACTTTTCGTCTCTTTAGACGAAAAGTTGAAACAAAACTTTCAAAAAGGACAATTCTACTTATAAAAAGGTTATGGAATGTTTCATCCATAACCTTTTTTAGTCCTATTCTACAACTCATTCACCGTATTTAATGTGATTTTTGGAGACTTGTTCTATTTTGATTTATCTATATCAAAACAAAACTTCGAACAAACTTCCCACACAAGTTCATTTCTACTACGCACCCCAACTTTTTCAAAAAATAGATTTTAAATGATTCTGTACGGTGTATATAGAAATACAAAGTTCCCCAGCTAATTCCTTTGTCAACATACTAAGGGGCGCAACATGAGGAGATTGTTCAGATAAAGTGAAACTTTAATCAGTGGGGGGTTGTCCATCCCCCACTGATNNCCTCACCAATCGGGCTTTTATGGGCAGTTATCTCCCACCTGACTTCCTCGCATTCGTCGAATTTTGAGGTGGGAGCCTTACTGCCCACAAATAGCGGGATAAAAAAGAGATTGGATCTATCGTTGTAAAACAAGCGACTCCAAAATCAAATCCAGTTAAAAGATTAGGAGCGATTTGAGAATTCGTTCGAAACAGAAATATTTCCTATTTCCGAAACTAATCTACTAGCTATCATAGAGGAATGTGGCTTTACTCAAATCAACCGTTTTTTCACTAGCTTTTTCGTTGATGGATACATTTCATATACGCCTGCTACACATGACTAATAAACCTCACTCCTTTACTTAAAGAAGTTGGCACAACAGATGCATGATTCTCTCCCTCAACCTCATAAAACTCAAATTTAAATTTATCGTGGTTTACTTGGAGGAGGCGATCTGATAATTCATTTGCACCGACAACCATATGCTCTCGTTCTAATGAACCAACTGTAAGGAATACCCCCGTTTCAAACTTAGTATTGTTTAATTCATTTATGAGGTTCTCTTCTTTTTCAAGAACAGATTGATTATTCCACCAAATAGATGGACTACTAATAAAATAATTTTGAAAGGCATTTAGGTTTGTAAATAGTATATGTAAAGCAAATAGTCCACCTAAAGAATGCCCAAATAACGTTTGCTTCCCTCTATCAATCTCAAAATTATTTTCAATTTGTGGTTTCAATTCTTCTTCAATAAAAGAAAAAAAGTTATGCGCGCCTCCTGTTTTAGGCCACGGTTTACCCTCCGGTTTTAAAGGCGCATCTTTTGAAATCACGACAGGTGTAAAATCGTAGCATCTTTCTTCTCCTGAAAATGCTCCTTCAATTGGATAACCAATACCTACTATAATAGCTGGTGAAACACCTGTTTTTTCTGCTCTAACCGATTGTATTTTAATCGCTTCATGGAATGTTTGAAAAAAGGCATTTCCATCTAATACGTATATGACAGGATATCCTGAATCTGGTGCTGGTTGCCTCGGCTTTGAAATATGAATTCGATATTCCTTACCTTCTATTTTTGAATACATTTTCCACTGTTCTGTATTAGATGTAATAATCTGTTGTTTTTCAATAGTAATATTCATTGCATGTCCCCCTTTTTAACTCGTTACATATATTTCTACTTTTTCTTCTTTAGATACAACGCTATTGTAACCGAAACAAACAGGGGCCCCGTTATACGGGTCAATCATGACACGCGCATCAATATGAAATACTTCTTTTAATACTTCATTTGTAATGATTTCTTCTGGGCTACCAGTTGTAATAATTTCTCCATCCTTCATTGCGATAATTTCATCTGAAAATCTCGCTGCATGGTTAATATCATGTAGTACCATAACAACCGTACAATTATGTTCTTTATTTAACTTCTCCACAATTTGCAATACATCTAATTGGTGAGACATATCAAGGTATGTAGTTGGCTCATCTAATAACAATACTTCTGTCTCTTGCGCTAAAGCCATTGCTAGCCATACCTTTTGTCTTTGACCACCCGATAAATTTACAATTTGTCTCGTTCGAAAAGCAGATGTTTTTGTTATATCTAATGCCCAATCAATCATCTCTTTATCTTTTGAGGTTAACTTATTTACGTTATTCCGATGTGGATACCGTCCATAAGAAATTAATTCTTCTACTTTAAGTTCTCCTGGTGCAATCGGGGTTTGCGGGAGTAAAGCTAACTGCTTGGCAATTTCTTTCGTTGGAATCGTGTTTAAATCCTGTCCTTGTAAATACACTTTACCGCTTTTTTGCTTTAAAATTCTTCCCATTGTTTTTAATAATGTAGATTTCCCGCAGCCATTTGGACCTATAATTGTCGTTACTTTTCCTTCTTGTATTTCTACATTTAAATCACGAAACACTGTAAGCTTTTCATAGCTCGTTTCTAAATTTTTTACACTTAAAATACTCACTTCTATTCCTCCTCTTACACTTTCGCCTTATACAGTAAATATAAGAAATACGGTACACCGACAATAGAAATAACAATTCCAACAGGTAACTCTACAGGGGTGAAAACTGTTTTTGCAATAAAATCTGAAGCAATTACAAGAAACATTCCAATTACTCCGCACGTAGGTATTACGTGCTTATGCTGAATACCTACCAGTCTCTTTGCTATATGTGGTGCCATTAAACCAATGAAGCCAATACTTCCCGAAACGGCAACACATGCGCTCACAAGTCCGATACTACTTAATAGTAAAATAGATTTTTCTCTTTCTACTGAAACACCTAAACTTGTAATACTCGTTTCTTCCAACTGGAATAAATCTAATAAATAAGCTTTCTTTTGTATAAGTGGTATTAATATAATAAGCCATGGTAACATAGCAACAATATACTTCCAGTTCGCACTATATATGCTTCCAGATACCCAAACAGCAGCCATTTCAAAATCAGTTGACTTCATTTTGAGTGATAAATACATAGAAAAAGCTCCAAACCCCGATCCAATTGCAATCCCCGTTAATAAAAGACGCTGTGAATCTAACTTACCATTTTTCCAAGAAAACAAATAAATTATAATGGCTGCTCCTAATCCACCGACTAAACCAAACATTGGCATCATCATTATAGAAATCCAGTCTGTACTCTTTATTTGTCCTTGAAAGAAAAACATAAAAATTACGATTGCTGTTCCTGCCCCGGCATTCACTCCTAAAATACCTGGATCTGCTAAGCCATTTCTCGTAATTCCTTGAATAACTGCACCAGCAACACCTAGGCCTACTCCTACTAATCCAGCAATTATAATTCGCGGAAGGCGAAAATCAAAAATAACTAAATCATGTTCCGGTACTGGATCAATTCTAAAAAGTGTTTTAAATACATCTGTAATTGTAATATCAAACGTACCGTTCGTTAAACTAATATAAATAGCACCAAAAATTAAAAATATAATAATCCCCATCATCATTCCAAAGCGTTGACTTGAATTTTTAGGCATGTCTCTCTCCCCCTCTCGTACGAATTAAATAAAGGAAGAAAGGAATTCCAATTAAAGATGTAACAACTCCAATTGGCGTTTCAAATGGGTAATTAACAAATCTACTTAAAACATCACATAACGCTAAGAAAACTCCTCCAATAACGCCCGCACATGGCACAATCCACTTATAATCTACCCCAATTAAAAAGCGAGTAATGTGTGGAATCATTAACCCTACAAAACCAACTTTCCCAACTAAAGCAACTGCCGTTCCTGTTAAAAAGATAACTGATAAAATCGCCATCGCTTTAACTAATTTTGTACGCTGCCCTAGATTAACAGAAACCTCTTCTCCCAAAGAGAGAATTGTAATAGATTTTGATATTACAAGTGCTAAAATAATTCCTATCATCCCAAAGGGGATCGTTAACTTTATTACATTTGGGTCCACTTGATCTAACTTAGCATTAAACCAAAAACTAACATTTTGAGAGATTTGGAAGTAAGAAGCCATCGCAGCCGATACACTACTTAAAAATGTTCCAATAACGGTTCCTATAATCGCTAACCTAACTGGTGATAAGCCATTTTGAAGGAGCGAACCAAAACCAAACACTATACCAGCTCCTAATGCAGAACCAATCATTGAACATAAAACCATACCGATTAATGACATTCCCGGAAGAAAAATCATACAAAGTGTAATAACAAAGGCTGCACCATCCGTCACACCCATAATAGAAGGGGATGCAAGATAGTTTCTTGTCATCCCCTGCATAAGTGCTCCTGATATGGCTAGAAATGCTCCAACGAAAAGAGCTGTAACTACCCTTGGTAAACGTGAAGTAATAATAATATTATGATTTACATCACTTGAATTGAAATGAAATAATGCATTCCACACTGTTTCAACATCAATGTTTTTTGCACCATATAGGATAGAAAGTATAACTGAAAATACAATCAATATGGGTGCTATACATAAAATGGTTACTGGTACCGCATTTGTTTTCTGCATATCATTCAACGCACCTTACTTATTGTATTATTTTGATAAATTTTTCACTGCTTCTTTTAAGAATGCTGTTTTACTCCAAGCAGTACCACCTTGTGCCATTGGATCTACAACGTTTACAAATACTTTCTTTTCTTTCGCAGCATTCATATTTTTCCAAATCGGATTATTTTCAATGTCTTCTAACACTTTCGGTTTATTATTTTCACTTGCTTCATATTGTAAGAAAACATAATCCGGATTAATTTCAGCTAGTTTTTCTAAAGAAATTTTTTCTTGTGCTTTTACAGTTTTCAGTTGTTCTGGAGCAGTTAATCCAAGATCTTTATAAATTACAGGATTAAAGTATACCCCTTCTGGGTATAGGAATAAGTCGTTTGCTCTTAGTCTAATTACAAGAACTTTTTTGTCTTTTAACTTTTCTCCAAGTTTCGCTTTTGCTTTTTCAGCATCCACATTGTAATCTTTAATAATTTTTTCTGCTTTATCTTTTTTACCAGTTAGCTCTCCCATTAATTTCAAGTTATCTTCCCAATTTGTTGAAACATGTGATACTGGGAACGTTGGAGCTACTTTCGTAAATTTTTCAGCTGTTTCTGCTGGGAATTTCGTACTTGATGTAATAACATCTGGTTTTAATTGAAGTAATGTTTCGAAATTTGGTTCCATTTTCTCACCAATAGATTTCGCACCCTCTAAATCTTTTTCAAGATACTTTGGTAATTTACCCCCTACAGTAATTGCCCCTACTGGTTTAATACCAAGTACTGCAGCATCTTCCATTGACTCTAAACTAGCTGTCGCAATTTTATCTACTTTTGCTGGCACCGTATATTCTTTACCTAAATATGTAATTTTTCGTTTTTCATCTTTTTTCGTTTCCGTAGCTTTCGTCTGCTGTTTTTGCTCTCCTAAAGTTTTATCTGCACTATTACATGCCGCTAAACCTACACTTAAAACTGTAACCATCCCTAATGTAAATAATTTCTTGTTCATCTTTATATATCTCCTCTCGAATGTTCAAACTGTATTCTCAATAAAATTTAACTATATGAAACTTGTCCTATATATATATTTCATTAGATTAATAATACTATCCGAAACTCATTCTCGTTCACTTCCCCTAAACTATAATTCTTTTACACCCTCATCATTTGATAATCATTTTCATTGATAATGATTATCGTTACTAAGTATATATTTAATATGAAATTATTTCAAGAATGATTTGAAACATTTTAACAAACTGAATCAAAAAAAGTATCCTCCTTTCTTCAGGAAGATACTTTTTTAGAAATTTATATGTAATTCAACTGGACAATAGTCTGATCTCATCACTTCACTGTTAATTTTCGCATCCTTTATTCGGTATTTCATTCTTTCAGAGACAACGAAATAGTCTAAACGCCATCCAATAATTTTCGTTCTTGCTCCCGTGCGATATGACCACCACGAGTACGCTCCTTCTTAATCATACTCTTCAATTCCTAATCCGTATGTAACAAAAAGCGGTTCTTTTTTCGTAAAAATAGCCGTTCCCGAATACCCTTTTTTCACAGCGTAATTCCAATATGTATAATATCCCTCTAAATTTACATCCATTTGCCCACTTTGCAATTTTATTTCTTGTAAACAAAATATATCCGCATTAGATTTTTGTAGATACTCTAAAAAAACACCCTTTGCGATAACTGCTCGCAAACCATTTATATTCCACGAAATTAACTTTACTTATTGTCCCTCTCTTGGTGTTCAACTCCAAATTTCATGCTAACACAAAAGTGAAAAACTATTCCATTTTCACCTTTGTAATCTTGCTCTTACATTCGTAAATACGTACATATGTACTTTATTCAGGTTATACTAATGCCAGAGGTGATATTCTATGCATAATGAAGAGTTCACAGTAACAAATGAGTATTGGCAAGCAATCATTCAGAATGATACCGCATATGATGACAAATTCTTTTATGCTGTACAATCAACCGGTATCTTTTGCCGACCATCATGCAAATCAAGAATACCAAATAAAAACAATGTACGAATTTTTCTAAATGTAGAGCAAGCATTGTATGAAAATTTTCGTCCGTGCAAACGTTGTAAACCAAATGGAATTACTTTACCTAACGAAGAGTGGGTAGAACAAATGAAAGACTATATCGAAAAGCATTATGAAGAGGTATTAACTCTCGACATACTTGCGGAAATGTGCCACGGCAGTCCGTATCATTTACAGCGCACATTCAAAAGATTGACAGGAATAAGTCCAATCGAATATATACAGCAATTTAGGATTTTTAAAGCGGCAGAATACCTTTCACATACAAATCAATCCGTTAAGGCAATTAGTACTGCTGTCGGGATAGAAAACCCAGCGTATTTCGCGACTTTATTTAAAAAGAAAACCGGATTTACGCCTACTGAATATCGAAAAGAGAACGAAATGAAAAGAGGAGCCAATAATGAATTCCTACAAAAATAAATCTATATATTGGGCGCTAATTACACATAAAAATTGGTGCTTCCATATTGCTGCAACTGAAAATGGACTATGTTTTATTGGATCACAAGACGAAAACTTTGAAGAACTAAATATATGGGCTAGAAAAAAACTGCCACAACATAGATTAACCCGCAATCCAGATTACTTGCAAACATATATGAAAGAAGTTATCTAGTATTTAGAAAACAAACAAGCGAGAAACTTTTACATTCCCTATCGATGCTTACGGAACTGACTTTCAATTATCTGTTCGGAATACGGTACGTGAAATTCTTTACAGGAAGACATATTCTTATTCAAAAATTGCAGAAAGAATTCAAAAACCTACAGCTGTGCGTGCTGTTGCTTCTGCTATCGCTGCCAACCCCCTTCTTATTACAATTCCTTGTCATCGCGTTATAGGAAAAGATGGGCAATTAACTGGTTTTCGAGGGAGATTAGCAATGAGAAAGAATTATTCAAGTTAGAAACGCTATGGGAGGAATTCATATGACAAAACATTGCTATGAAACATTAACTTTAACTGTTCCGAAAGAATTTAGTTTTCAAGAAAACTTACGCTATCTTTCACGTTCTAATAATGAATGTATGTTTCACATTGAAGACAATAAAATCTATAAAGTCATTCCTGTTCAAAATGTAAGTCCTTTAGTTGAAATTAGCTTGAATGCTTATAGCAATATTCAAATACGTTTTTTAGTAGAATCATATATCTCTGAAAAATGGGTACACGATGCCGTAGCTAACTATGTAAAAGAGTGGTTTGATTTAACTACTGATTTAGCTCCCTTCTACAAATTAGCTAAACACGATCCACTCCTTCAAAAACCCATTAAAGAATTTTACGGTCTTCGTACTTTGGGAATTCCAGATTTATTTGAAGCACTTTCCTGGGGCATTATCGGTCAACAAATTAACCTCACATATGCCTATACTCTAAAAAGAAGATTAGTTGAGCAATTTGGAAATTATGTAGAGTGGAACGGTAGAAAACATTGGATATTCCCCTCTCCTGAAACGATTGCAAATCTACATGTAGAGGATCTCAAAAAATTAAAAATGACGACTAGAAAATGTGAATATTTAATTGGTATTGCAAGGCTTGTTACAGAAGGACAACTATCAAAAGAAGCTTTACTACAAACACAAAGTCTAAAGCTTGCTGAAAAACAATTAACTGCTATACATGGTATAGGCCCATGGACTGCCAACTATGTTTTAATGCGTTGTTTACGATTTCCTTCAGCTTTTCCAATTGACGATGTTGGTTTGCATAATGCAATTAAATGTATAACAGGATCCGAAAATAAACCGACTAAACAAGAAATAAAAGAGTTTGCCCGCAATTGGATAAATTGGGAGTCTTACGCAACATTTTATTTATGGCGAATACTATATTAAAAAAACTTCACACATACTGGCTCTGGAACAGAATTTCCTTTCATTTCCCCAAGTTTCGTATTAAGTATGATTTTATAAATCCTCTTACTATCAACTTTTGTATACGTCCTTATATATTCAAAGAACATTAGTGAACATATTTAAAATACGGCTTACTACAAATAATTCACCCTATTCACGATTCTTATCGCAAATAGGGTGATGGTGGTGTTTCTTTTTTTCATTTCACAATATATACTTGAAAAAATGGTAAGAATATATACTATTCATTCACAATAAAAGTATATATATCATCATAAATACAACCATTTACCCTAATGACATACTTCCCAGGTTTACTAAAACTAATTGTGTATTTTTTTAACTGAATTGCCTCTTTATCTCCAGAAAGAACATCAATACTTTTACCACTCAATAAATAAAACTCACTTTGATTCATCGTTACATCAATTGCATTGAACTTGTCCTCTTTCACTTGCTGTGTTTCTGCAGCGCTTACACTTGATTCTAAAAAAAGTAATCCACTTAATCCAATTGTACCTGCTAAAGCTACTCCTGCAAATTTTTTCATCTTTTTCATCACAATGACCTCCTTATACATTTAACGCAAGGGCGATATTCCTCCTTACACCACAAAGCCTATATGTAACGAAATGAAAAGTAAATGGGAACAGTAAGACAAAATTCTACATCTTTTTCTCCAATTGAATATAAATCCAGCGTTTGGAGTTTTGTCACATTTAAATTTGTTTCCTAAAACCCATTTTCCAATATATTATTCAGAAACTGAATAATTACTTATTGATTTAACATTCTAAAAATAGTTGATAAAGATGCTTTCTTTTCAAATAAAACAGAGTGTGTTGTAAAATTAACTTTTACAACACACCCCGTGCAACCATTTTATTCTGCTTTCCATAATCTCTCTACGTTCATTAATTGTTCTCCTTTAAATTCCAGCTTATATACATCAGGCTTTGATGTATTTATTAAAAATGCAAACCCATATTGATTATCAAAATAATTCATCATCAATGTCATTACAAGCCCATGTGTACCAATTACAATTTTATTCCCTTGAAAATCCATTAATATTTCTTTTAATACTTTTACTACTCTTCTCTGGCAAGACGCATATGACTCTCCTTCCGTTAGTGCAAAATCCGGATTAGAGAACATCTTCTTTACAAGTGGATACACCTCTTTATCTGATATAACCTGATTCTCACCTGAAAATATACACTCTTTGAGATTTTCATATACTAATATTTCTTTTTCATGAAAATTAGCTGACTCTTCTATCGTTAACATAGCCCGATTATAAGGACTTGAAATAAAAATATCAATCCCCTCCGTTTTTAATAAGTCAGTCACTCTTTGAGTATCCGTTTTTCCCTTTTCAGTTAATCCACGTGTTCTTTCGTTACCTTCTATTTTAGGTGATTGACCATGCCTGACCATATAGATATATGTATTCATAATTCCGTTGCCATAAACTTATAAAAATCTATAAATCATGTTTATTTCCCTGTTCTACGTGTCCAATTTTGCCAAAGCTACTTTTGTTTGATATAACACTCCGAGGGCGTAAATTCGGATACAACGAATCCTACATATCAGCAGTAACTTTTTAAGTGT
>NUMR01000129.1 GCA_002578045.1 Bacillus cereus | reverse complement strand
TTCTCCTTGGATTCCTTGAACCCCTTGTGGACCAGTGGGTCCAATCGGTCCCGCTTCTCCTTGGATTCCTTGAATTCCTTGTGCTCCCGTTGGTCCCGTTGCTCCAATCGGGCCAACTTCTCCTTGGATTCCCTGAATTCCTTGTGGCCCCGTTGCTCCCGTTGGTCCAATCGGTCCCGCTTCTCCTTGGATTCCTTGAACCCCTTGTGGCCCCGTTGGTCCAATCGGGCCAGGTTCTCCTTGGATTCCTTGAACCCCTTGTGGCCCCGTTGGTCCAACCGGACCAGGTTCTCCTTGAATTCCTTGTGGTCCTTCTGGGCCGGTCGGTCCAATCGGGCCAGGTTCTCCTTGGATTCCTTGAACCCCTTGTGGCCCCGTTGGTCCAATCGGGCCCGCTTCTCCTTGGATTCCTTGAACCCCTTGTGGCCCCGTTGGTCCAATCGGGCCCGCTTCTCCTTGAATTCCTTGAACCCCTTGCGGTCCCGTTGGTCCAATCGGACCAGGTTCTCCCTGGATTCCTTGAATTCCTTGTGGACCAGTGGGTCCAATCGGACCAGGTTCTCCTGTTTGACCAGTGGGTCCGGGTGGTCCTCCTGAAGGTCCTGTTGGACCGGTAGGGCCAAGTTCTCCTGTTTGACCAGTGGGACCGGTAGGGCCAGGTTCTCCTGTTTGGCCAGTGGGTCCAGTAGGGCCGGTAGGGCCAGCTTCAGGTAATGGGATGAAACATTGAAAAGGTATACAATCACATTTATTTTTATTAAATTTCTTCATTTTTACACCTACTTCCTTAAAAGGATGAGCTGTCATAAGGGAACAGACTGAAAATTAGAAAAAAACGTACTAAGAGTATTTAATGTCATACAATTTATTTAAAATAGACCAATTTTGTATACAATATAATTTATAGTTAAAACAATTCAAAAACTCTTATCTTGTTTTTTTTCCAAAATGTTTGTGATACCTGTTATACTTTATGAGTAGATAATTAAATTGTATAGGCTGAAATCTATACAATTTAATTAAAACTCAAATGTTTTCTAGGTCTTAGAACACAGCTATCGAAGGATTCCGAACGCTAAAAGAATTTGAAACTGTTCGTGCGCTATACAAACAAAGGCGAAGTCTTCAAATAGACTCCGCCTTTTCGATGTATATGAATTACAACAATTACTAGTAACCTCATAATAAACCCATCAGGATTTTTTACTTTTGTAGCTGATTCTTTCATAATAAGCAGTATTTATAAAGTAATCAATTTTTCAGTGCCTTCCTAAAAATTAGTGGTGTATTTTCGTTAATAAAATGTACAACATTTCATTAACATGAAGGATTATCAAATCCTGTTGGGTTAGAATCTATTTTAATATGACATAGTAGATTCTTTTTTACTTTTTATACCATTACATACGTATATAAAGCATGCGCAACACCGTGTTCTTCATTTGATAATGTTTCATACTGACAAATATCCTTTATCTCCTCAACCGCATTCCCCATCGCAATTGACATATTTGCTTTTTCCATCATGGAAACATCATTTAGCCCATCACCAATTGCTACAGTATTTTTAAATGAAATATTAAGATGCTCTGCTAAAGTATATAAGCCATTCCCTTTTTGAGCATCTCGATGATTAATCTCCAAATTATGCCAATACGAAGATGTAATCGCTAAATCATTATTATGCAGAAACGCTTCTTTTAATTTTTTTAATTTCTCTATATCATAAGAAAATGGTAAAAGTTTATGCACATGTATTTCTGTTTCTACAATTGGTTTACAACTTTCAGCACTATGAAATGCTGTATGCTCGAGATATAATGCTGCAATCGTTTCTAACTCTTTTAAATCAACATTTACTTGCGACTTCTTCACATTCTCAAGTTCACGACGGACACTCTCCACTCCGTAATCGGGAACGTATACGCCTTTATCTGTATAAAGTTGATAATACAAACCATTCTCTTCAAGATATTCTACAATCTCAAGTGCCTGCATATTTTGAATTGGATATCTCTTCATCATTTTCTTATCCTTATAAAGAAGTGCGCCATTTTCCGCAATAATCGGACATTCTAAATTAACTTCTAACAATAATCGTTCAATATCGACAATAGAACGCCCTGTGCAAATTGATACAACATGGCCAGCTTCCTGACATTTTCGAATCGCTTCTGCATTCTCTTTACTAATCATTTTATTCCCAGAAAGGAGAGTTCCATCTAAATCAATTGCGATTAATTTCATTATTTCTTCACCACTTTCTATAAATACACGAGTTCTATTCAGATATAAGGGATCGTTTTCATACAAATCTCGTGAAGTACTCCTTATTTATAATTTATGAAAAGCGTTTCAGGTCAAGAAATAATTAAAAATAAAGTGAACCTTTAACCCACACCAATCGGGCAGTTATCTCCCACCCAACTTCCTCGCATTCGCCGANNCAAATAGCGGGATAAACCTAATGAAAAAATTACGAGGCTAAAAAAGAATTTTTAACTACAGTACTACATAAACAACTTACTGCTATTCAACCTTTGGATATTACCTTACCATTTATTACTGAAGTCATTGAATTTAGTAGCCCACGTATTGAACATGAATTATATTGGATTACATCACTTATGAAGAAAATATAAAAAATAACAAGAAAAATTAAAAATAATGAATGAAAATGAGATTTATTATCAATACTATAATTAATAAAAGGACAACCGCCAATTGGTTGCCCTTCTCAAAAGTTTACGCTTCTGGACTAAAAGTTTTGCAATCCGTTTCTTCAGTTGTAGATGCTTGCTTTCCTTTGTGACTTACCACATAAATTGCTTCAGCACTACATCTGTTACCGTTACTCCAAAATTTGCAGTTATTCACTTCACATAATACATCTTGTGCCATAGTATCACACCTCCTTTTTCTTTTAGAATAAACAACTTCTTGAGGTATGATACTCTTTGTGATGCATTTTTATTATAATTTCTACTGAATATCTTCATGTTAGACTTAATGTTCTTGCTGGATTACACCTTTTTTATCCTTACTAGTCGTAACAATCGGTTTTAAATTATATATTGGGAAAATAAATAATAAACCTATAATAAACAATAAGGCTGTCATTTCATACATTGCGCTTAGTGAAAACATTTCCTTTAGTGAACCCGCTATACTCATAGTAACAACCATAGATCCTGTAAATAGCGGACTTAAAATACCATTTACTCTACCAATAAAATCTGTATCGCTATTTTGTATAATGAGTGTATTAATCCCTATTTGAATACAGGGTAGAGCTAAACCACTAAAAAGCTGTGCAGTAAGTGTCACCCACAAATTTGTGGAATAACCAATTATTCCAATCCCAATTGCCTGACCTAACATACCTACAATTAACATTTTTTGCGGAGCAACGTTTTTCGCAAAAACCATCGCTAAAGCTCCTCCGACAATCATCCCTGCACCATTTACCATTAATAACCATTGCAAACTTTCTTTTGATAAACCTAATTGTTCAGTCACAATAAATATTCCAAGCGGTTGAATAAGCCCTATACCGAGTCCAGCTGCCATAAAACATAGACCTAGCAAAGTTAATGCTTTTTTCTTTTTTACATATTTAATGCCGTCAATCATTTCCTGTAATAGAGTAATATCTTTCTTTTTTGCTTCGTCTTCAAGATCTTTCGGAAGAAATAACAAAACAACTGCTGCAAGCAAAAATGCGATACCAGTTATGATGATTGAAATATAGATTCCAAAACTATGAAAGATAAATGTTCCAAGAATAGGCCCTAGCACCATAAATATTGCAAATATCGTTTGATACATAGACATAGCTAATTGTATTTGTTCTGTCGATAAATGCTGTTTAAACAATTTCATTCCAGATGGTTGGGAAAACTGTGATAGAATTGCAGAAATGAGCGTCACAAAAAACACTATTTTCCACGTTCCCAATATAAGTGTAATTAATACGACAAACACTGAAATGGAACTTAACGTTTCACACCCTATCATTGTCCTCTTCGGCTTCCACCTATCAGCAAAAGTTCCACCAATAAAGGAAAAAATAAAAATCGGAGCAAATTCAGCAACTGATATCATGGAAATAGCGAAAGCATCACCTTTCGTCATTTCCATAACATACAATAAAACCGCAAAATTTCGAACCCATATTCCAATTTGTAAAAATAATGCTGATGCAAGAATTCCTTGCACAAATCGATTTTTTAATACTTGTGATACCCCATGATTTTGTTTCGTTTCTACATTTGTCGTCATAAAAAAGCCTCCTATTTCACGTTCTGAACAGGAGGCAGCACAAATCATAAAAAAGTCTATATATTCGCAGTGCGAAATACATCCCTTTTCTATAAATGTACATACTAATCCTATTCAGAAGAATATTTCGTTTAGTAACGAAGATCTCTTACAAATAGCATTAGTTGATCATTGGGATGTTTTCACCCTTTCGTTTCGAATTTAAATAATCCATACATACTTTATGTAAATCGTTTTCTATGTATGCATGTCTGAAAATAAATATTCTAGAATGTTAATGGTAATTCCTCTAAAGAACGCATTAAATAATTGCCTTGCCATTTAATTTTTTCACGATCACCTTTTATTTGTAGTTCAGGCATACGGTTAAATAAAGTAGAAATAGCAATTTTTGCTTCTAACCTAGCAAGTGGAGCACCTAAACAGAAATGGCTACCATGTCCAAAAGCTATGTGGCGGTTATTCTCTCGAGTAATATCAAATACTTCTGGCTTTTCAAATACTGTTTCATCACGGTTTGCGGAAGCTAATGCAATAATAATCATGTCATCTTTTTGTATCATTTGGTCGTGAATCTGAAACGGCTCAGCCGCCCACCTTGCAGTTGTAACCTCAACTGGAGAATAATAGCGTAATCCCTCTTCAATAGCGGAGTCAATAAAGTTCGGATTATCTTTCAATAACTGCAGTTGATCCGGATTTTCGAGAAGTGCTAATACCGTATTTGTAATTAAATTCACAGTTGTCTCGTGTCCAGCTACGATAAGTAACATAATCATTGAATATAGTTCCGAAGCATTAAGTTTATGTCCTTCACTTTCCGCAAGTATTAAAGCACTAATCAAATCGTCTTTAGGATCTTGGCGTTTTACATCAACCAAATATTGAAGATATGTAATAAACTCAAATAGTTGCTTTTCAGTTTCTCTTATTTCTTCTGGCGTTTCTGGGGAAGCAATGACAGCGTGAGACCAAATTCTAAATTTCGCTTGATCCTCTTTTGGAATTCCAAGCATCTCGCTTATTACAATGATTGGTAATGGAAATGAATAATCATCTACAAGGTTTAGCGTACCCTTTTGCTGGACTTCATTTAATAAATCATTCGCAATTTCCTGAATTCTTCCTTCTAATTGCGTAATCATCTTCGGTGTAAAAGCTTTTTGTACTAAAGATCGTAACCGATTATGGTTAGGTGGATCTGAATTTAACATATGTGTTGTTAAGTGAGCAATATTGTCAACAGACAGAAACCTGTTCATTGTATCTTTGGAAAACACATTGGCAGGATCTTTTTTTAAGCGATTATCTTTTAAAAGTAGCAGAGCATCTTCGTATCTTGTAATGAGCCATTCTTTACCGACCTCGACTTTATTTACAAATACTATAGGTTGCATTTTTCGTGATTCTTTATAAATTTCATAAGCATCTTCTTTAAACTGAGCAGACGATAAATTAATACCATTTTCGATTTTTCGACCAATCTTATGTATCATTGACATTGCATTCCCTCACCCTCATTTATTTTTGAAAACCAACCCATTATTTACATTATACTCCAACAAAAACATAAAAATTGTAAATTTTCAATTAAAACCTTACTTCTAATGTTGAAAAATAAAAAAGCGAGCGAGTAAAATTATTCTACTCGCTCGCTTCCTATTGTGCGAAACACATGAAATTACTAATTTGTTGATAACGATAACTTACTTTACGACGTCGACCACCTTGCCATGTGTACCCTGAGACCCCATTTCTTCTAACTTCTGTCGGGAAAAACCATAAGTCTCTTCCGAAAGGACCGGGGCGATGCAATCTTACATATCCCCATCTTCCTAGACAGTTACACATCCAAGATTTCATATTGCCTGCTTGTGCTGGAGAGGCAAATGTAGACGGTAACGACGGAGCTTGTGACGGTGGCGGTGACGGTGGCGCATCTTCCGCATCATCTGGTCTATAATCTTCTTGTTCAATATCTCTACATTCATTTTCAGGCACGTACCCGTAGTTTTGTGGATTATAATGCGTCACTTGATTATATGGATAATGTTGTTGGTTATACATATTAACAAATCACCTTCTTTTCATTATTATCTTTAACATTCATATGCGATATGTCATTTATAGGAAGCTTATATATAGCCCAAATTCAATTTAAACAAAAAACTCATATTTTTAAATATGAGCTTTTTCATCCATTATTTGATCTAAGTCTCATCTTTAAAATATGATATTAATTCTTCATGAGCAGCTATTTTTTATTACATGACAGTTTGTCAATCTAA
>NUMR01000128.1 GCA_002578045.1 Bacillus cereus | reverse complement strand
TGTGGTTGGAGTGTTGAAGTAAAAGAGGATTAATACAAAAATTTCATTTTGTATTAATAGAAAAAGACCTAATATATATTTTGAAAATACACATAAGGTCTTTAGATGGAAAGCGATAGTATGTTTATTTCGAAATCATGATTCTATATGTATCAACATAAGAATTATCTTCGTATGAAACAGATAGACTTCTACCATCTAGAAGTTTATCACTATGTTTGTCATTATATAGTCGTCTGTTTAGACAGTAAATATAATATTTGTGGTATGTAGAGTTACCATGTCCTTCAATTTTTTGAATATCATTGTACGTAAAAGTATATTGCTCATTCGTTTCTAGGTTTTCTAAGTTTAATTCCAATAGATAACCAGAAACAGTTTCCTTTAGATTATAAGAAACTAACTTGTGGTTTTCAGTTTCTTCAATACCAGGAAAGTTGGGGATTAGGCTTAATTGTAACGTTTTGCATGTACTTAGTGATGATTCAAAAAAGCTATCAATTTTGTTCATAAAATCAACTCCTATTATTATAATAAATTAATTATAACATATGAAAAATATATAAATATTAAGAATTTATGTTTTTAATTAAAATAATCTTTTGAATAGAGAGTGAGGTTAAGAGAATGCAAGAGCTAAAAATGAGAATGGAAGCAGCTATAAATGAACCAAATAAGGACAAGCAAAGAGAAATGTTTCAAGAAATCATGGATAGTCCAGAAATGGAACAGTTCAACAACATGATAAAGAAATTGTGGGATTACATTACCGATTTTGTTAAAACACTTTTTGATCATATAAGAGAAATAGTACGAGCGGTAAAAAAATATCAACGTATTAATTCATATAGAAGACAACGGATTAAACATAGAAGGAGAGTGAGTAACATGAGTAATCATAAGAAAAAGAAATTAAAGAAACGCCTTGCCCGTCGTGCAAAATTAGTTGATAATCCCCGAACTAATAAAGCATGGAGAAACATACTTATACAAGCTGGTATCTTAAAGTAAAGCAAACAGAATATAGTCCGGCTAGAAAACTAGAGGACACCAATTCATTAAAGCAGCGGTTAAGGCTGTTTTAAGAATAGGTGTCCTTTTTATTTTGAAAAGGGAGATGGGGAAATGAAGGTGTTAAAGGATCAGCTACGTGAATGGAAAAAGCAATCGAATCAAGCAAAAAAGAAAACTAAGAAAAAACGAAAAGAGAAGTTAAGCACTCGCGACATTGAAGGTTTAATGGGAATTCATGGCCCACGTTATGAACGTAGACGCGGAGCTTTAAGACAAAAGTAATTTAAAAATAAAAAGGAGTGGTC
>NUMR01000127.1 GCA_002578045.1 Bacillus cereus | reverse complement strand
GTATCGCTAGAATTTGTGAAATTAGAAGCAGGGAAACAAAAAGAAAAGCCAGCGGAAAACATTACAAATGGAACGCAAGAAGTAGGAACAATCAATGCGACGAGTCTACGAGTGAGAAGTGCAGCGAATACAAGTAGTTCGATCCTCGGAAACTTAAAAAATGGAGAAAAAGTAACGATTTTAGGAAAAGCGAACGGCTGGGCGAAAATTAATTATCAAGGAAAAGAAGGTTATGTATCGCTAGAATTTGTGAAGCTAGAAGCAGGGAAACAAGAAGAAAAGCCAGCGGAAAACATTACAAATGGAACGCAAGAAGTAGGAACAATCAATGCGACAAGTCTACGAGTAAGAAGTGCAGCGAATACAAGTAGCTCGATCCTCGGAAACTTAAAAAATGGAGAAAAGGTAACGATTTTAGGAAAAGCGAACGGCTGGGCGAAAATTAATTATCAAGGAAAAGAAGGTTATGTATCGCTAGAATTTATAACAATCGGTAAAGGTTCAACAAGTCCAATAAACCCTGAACAAGTAATAGAAGAACGAGCTGTTGTAAATGCCTCTTTATTAAATGTGCGTAAAGGCCCATCAACAGGTACGGCGGCTGTTGGTCATTTGAAAAATGGAGAGACTGTTACAATTATAGGGAAAGAAAATGGTTGGGCAAAAATCCGTTTTAACGATGGTGAGGGTTATGTTTCATTACAATTTTTAAAAGTTAAACAGGGTTCGTCTTTTTATGAAATTGTTACCTCATCACAAAAGGTTCAAAAACCAAATGAAGCAGAGGCAACACAAATTATGCAGAACATGAAAGAAGATGCTTATATTAAAAGTGACGGTAAAGTTGTAAATATGAAGCAAGGTTTCGTTCGTGCAAATGGAGTTATTAATATTTATGATATTACGACAGGTAAAAAGCTCACATATGTAAAGGGTGGAGCTGAACTGAAATTTGTAAAAGCTGTTGGTGATCGTATTCATGTCCAAATTGATGGGATGACGGGTTATGTGAATATAAACGATGTTACACTACATCCGACAATGACTGGTGAGAAAACGTCGTATTATGCAACTAAAAATGGCAAGCTATATCATTATGTATACAATCCTGAAAATGGTAAATATGCAACGTATCAAATTGGTAATGCCCCGAAACATTTAAAAGAAGGAGAGCGTTACGAGGCCTTCGATAAGAAGCAAATTGGAGGACAAGATAGTTATCAATACTTTGAATATATGCCACTTCGTGCAACATCTACTTATACAGGAGATGAAATTGATAATTTCTTACGTAAATCGAATGCAAATAGTCCACTTATTGGATTAGGAAAATATTTTGTAAGTGCAGCAGAGAAATATAAGATGAATGTCGGCTACTTAGTGTCACATGCAATTTTAGAATCTGGATGGGGAACAAGTCGTATCGCGCAAGATAAGAAAAATTTATTTGGCTTTAGAGCGGTAGATTCAGATCCATATAATGGTGCGACTGGATTCAAGACATGGGAAGAAAGTATTGATTTTTGTGCGGCATATATAGATACGCATTACTTAACTCCAAGTGGAAATACATATAATGGTGGAAACTTAGGGGATAAGGCACAAGGAATGAACGTCATGTATGCAAGTGACGAAAACTGGGGACAGCAAATTGCTTCGCTTATGTATAGAATTGATGCAATGAATGGAAGTAAAGATTTAAATAAATATCGACTAGGAACGTTAACAACAGGTTCCCCTATATTCAAAAGTTTGGCCGAAGGTCAGACTGGAACTACATCTCGGAATGTTATGGTAGCCATTAAGAGAACAATTAATACACCACAAGGGTCGTATTATGAAATTGTTTCAGATAATAAAGAATACAACAGTGTCTACGTAAAAACTGGGTCTGTAAATCTCGTAAACTCTTATTAAAGGAAAACATCATCATTTCAATGCAGAAGAATGAAATTCATAATGTTAGAGAAAGTGACAGTGTGAAAAAATATATCGCATTTGATATTGGTGGAATGATTCCTAATAGAGGCAATCGATTTTTAGAAGAAGTAAAGGCAGAGGTACGAAAATATTTAAATCCTAAGATGTATAGTAATTGCGAAATTAAACTCGCGTAAAATCGTAATCATGCAGGAATGATTAGAGCAATTCACCACTTCTTACATCATGATAAGTAAGTTATATGAACGTTTTCATATAACTGAGAATTTATTCATTTTCTCACTAGATAAATAATGCTACAATATAAGAGAAGAATACAATATTTTCTGATTTGGGAAATACTTTGTAGAAAGGAAGAAACTTTATGCCTATTATTTTAGAAAAAGGACAAAAGATTGATTTAACGAAAGGACAACCAAGAATAACAAAACTACAGGTTGGCTTAGGATGGGATCCAATTGGGCAATCAGGTGGGTTTCTGTCTTCATTATTTGGAAGTAAACCAAATGTAGATTGTGATGCATCTGTTGTTATGTTAGAAGAGGATCGTTTTTTAAATAAAAATGATTTAGTTTACTTCGGAAACAAACTTTCTACTTGCGGTAGTATTATTCATTCAGGAGATAATTTAACAGGTGAGGGCGCTGGTGACGACGAAACCGTTTTCGTAGAATTACATAAAGTTCCGAGCCGTATTAATCGTTTAGTATTTGTTGTAAATATTTATGACTGTGTAAATCGTCGTCAAGATTTTGGGATGATTCGTAATGCATATATTCGTATTCAAAATCCACAAACAGGTGAAGAATTAGCACGTTATAACTTATCAGATAATTATGGTGGCAAAACGACTTTAATTGCAGGAGAAATGTATCGTCACGGAAGTGAATGGAAGTTTTCAGCAGTTGGAGAAGGAACACAAGATAAAAACTTAAGTGAGATTGTATCACGTTATCAATAAAATAAACCAAGGAGGAATAGTGTATGGCAGCTATTTCATTAAAAAAAGGACAAAAGGTAGATTTAACAAAAACAAACCCAGGTCTTTCCAAAGTTCTTGTAGGACTTGGTTGGGATACGAATCGTTATGATGGACAAAATGATTTCGATTTAGATGTTAGTATCTTTTTAGTAGGTGCCAACGGCAAAGTTTCAGGAGCTGAAGATTTCGTGTTCTATAATAACCCAAAAGGCGCGAATGGTGCTGTAGAGCATTTAGGAGATAACCGAACTGGTGAAGGTGAAGGCGATGATGAAGCAATTAAAGTTGATTTAAAAAATGTTCCATCACATATTGAACGTATTTGCTTCACGATTACAATTTATGATGGAGAAAGCCGTAGCCAAAATTTTGGACAAGTTTCTAACTCGTTCGTACGTATTGTAGATGAAGAAAAGAATGCAGAATTAATTCGTTACGATTTAGGAGAAGATTTCTCTATTGAAACAGCAGTAGTAGTAGGCGAATTATATCGCCATGCAGGTGAATGGAAGTTTAATGCAATCGGAAGTGGATTCCAAGGTGGATTGGCGTCTCTATGTAATAACTTTGGTTTGGATGTAGAGTAATAGACTTATATATCCAGCGGCGAAATGCATGTTTACTGATGGATATATTTTTAAATATCAAGATATAGAGGTGAACATAAATGGTTATTCAGTTACAAAAAGGACAGAAAATCGATTTAGGTAAAACAAGCCCTGGTTTAACAAAAGCGGTAATTGGTCTTGGCTGGGATATTAAATCTTATGATGGTGGAGCTGATTACGATTTAGATGCATCTGCTTTTTTATTAGATGCAAATGGAAAATGTACGAAGGAAACTGATTTTATTTTCTATAACAATTTACAGTCTCCTTGTGGATCAGTGTTACATACAGGAGATAACCGCACAGGTGAAGGTGAAGGAGATGACGAGCAACTTGTTGTCGATTTAAATAAAGTTCCAGCAGACGTACATAAAATCGCTATTACAGTTACAATTTATGATGCAGAAGGCCGTAATCAAAACTTTGGACAAGTAGGAAATGCTTTCGTTCGTTTAGCAAATGAAGAAACGAATGAAGAAGTTCTTCGTTTCGATTTAGGGGAAGATTTCTCCATTGAAACAGCAGTTGTCTTTTGTGAATTATACCGTCATAATGGACAGTGGAAGTTTAATGCAGTAGGAAGTGGATTCCAAGGCGGTTTAGGTGCGCTTGTAAGAGCGTATGGCTTGGACGCATAGAAAGGAAACGACATTCGTTTCCTTTTTTTGACCTTTCTATAAATCTAGCAAAGAATAGGGGATAAAGGTAAGATGAGTATTTTGCAAGGAATCCTTGATACGTATGCTCAGTTTTTCGACTTGGACATGTGGATTAAAGTGTTACAAGATCCAGTATCTTGGGGATTAATAGGTACACTTGTTGTACTTGAAGGGTTGCTATCTGCCGATAACGCACTTGTGTTAGCGGTAATGGTAAAACACCTTCCGGAAGAGAAACGTAAAAAAGCATTATTCTATGGACTTATTGGAGCTTATGTGTTCCGCTTTATTGCAATTGGAATTGGAATGTTCTTAATTAAATTATGGTGGGTAAAACTTCTTGGTGCACTTTACCTTGCATGGTTGTCAGTGAAATACTTTATTGATAAGCGCAAAGGTGGCAGTGGAGAAGGAGAAGAAGAACATAGTATGAATCAAAAAAGTATTCTCTTTAGAATGTTCGGTGTCTTCTGGGGAACGGTTGCGATGGTTGAATTAATGGATATCGCGTTCTCTGTAGATAGCGTACTTGCTGCGTTTGGTGTATCGAATGAAGTTTGGATTTTACTATTAGGCGGAATGCTCGGTATTTTAATGATGCGCGGTATTGCTGGCGTGTTCTTAAAATTGTTAGAGCGTATTCCAGAACTTGAAACAACAGCATATATTTTAATTTTAATTATTGCAGTGAAAATGCTATTATCTCTAATTAAAATTGAAATTAATCACACATTATTCTTTATTATTTTAGTTGTAGCATTTGGAGTAACGTTTATCATTCACTACATGAAGAATTCTGGACAAGCTAGAGAAGAAGTTGCAGCTACTAAAGATAATCATAAATAATTGAAATGGGTTTGCTCGTTTTGCGAGCGCCCATTTTTTATAACTAAAAATAGTTTATAATAGAAGAAGGACTTATAAAAAACGTAAATGTTTTTGGAGGTGAACTGTTGTGTTTTCACGTTTTACACTTCAACCACGTGCATTAAAAGATGAATCAGATTTAAAACAATTTGAAACACTTTTAGAAAAACGCCCACAATATGAATTAACAGAGAATGAGATGAAATTTAGTTATATAGCATGTCGTATTCTTGGTGTTCCTAATGATGTAGATGAATATTTCAATGAGCTATTTGATTATAGTGAAGCGAAAGGAATTGAAGCTTTACATGAGCAAAATCTCAATAAAGTGATTGATTCGGAAAAGCTTCGTCATATTCAAGAAGTATTTGGATTACATCAAGAAGCACCGAATGGTCTGACAGTAAATAGGCTAGTGGCACATTTATCTGGGAAACAACTTTTACCGAAAGTAGACAACCCTGATTTACAACATTATATACATACGACGTTTATTTCTCTGTTGAAATTATACGAGAAACAACATAATCAATCATTAAAAACAGAAGGGTTTCGTCGTTTCTTAATTGATATCATTAAGCTAAGTGAAAATTACGTAGCGAAGTGGTTCTCTACAATTAATTATAAGAAACAAATGCCGCGTATCGTTTGGTATGGTGATGCGACGGAGAGTCGTATATATTTCTTATATTTTCTTATTATGCTCGGTTGTGATGTGCTTTATTATCACCCAGAAGGAAAAGATGATTTTGAGAATATTGATGAAGAGGGAAGAACTTTTGTTGTGTCTCATCCAAGTCGCATTTCTCTTGAGCCATTTCCAGATCGTCGACGGGAGCGGGTTGCAACAGTAGCGTATCAAGCTTCGAAAGAAATTGAACAAGTACTTCACCACGATAATTCACTATTATACAAACCGTGGCAATTCCGTTCGTATACACCTGTAGCACGTACATTAAAAACAACATATGATGAACTCTTTTTAATTACGAAAGAGAAGGCATTTGTACGCCCAACATTTTTTGTTGAAAATAAACATATTTATATCCCTTCTTTATTTGCAAAAATATCAGGTGTGTCAAAGAATGATAAGGAATATTTTCAGCGATTAAAGGCTGTTACATCATTTGATAACAGTTTATTAATTAATACATTCCCGTTCACAAAAGAGCAAAAAGCAAATTTCCAATATCATTATCGAGATGCATTAGATCGAGCTGGGAAATTACACCCTGATTTAATTATGAATAGCCATTGGTGGTCACATAAGCGTTTACCAGAAGGTTTACAACATGGGATTGCAGAGGCGATCATCCATACGTGTGAAAGTGAAATGTGTAAACCAATTGCGAAAGAAACGAAACAAGATGTAGCACTGTATGTTTTCGCACAGCTCTCTCAAATACCACCGAATATTTTAGAACAACTTGAGAAATTTGACTATTCACAAGATGTACCGAAAATTGTTATATTTAATAATGAGAAGAGCGGAGAATTAACTCGTTCTGATGCTGTTTTATTATTATTTTTAAATAAAATTGGAGTAGATGTATTCCATTTCAATCCAACGGGGAGAAATGATATTGAACCGTATATTGAAGAAGGAGCATTTGATTCACATTGGCTTGAAGAAGTTAATTTCGACCTTGAGTTTCATGGTTCGTCAGCCTATAAAAATTTATCACAAACAATAAAAGGACTATTTCGTCCATTTTTATAAGGAAAGGGAGAATACCATATGAATAACCCAGTCGTACTAGATTCGAAAACAGAATTGAATGAGCAAACTGCACAAGATGTTCGCTTACAACTTAGGCAGGATGCAGATGTGCAACGTATTTATAACGCAGTAGATATTAAAGACCAAATAGAATTAATTGAACTTGGAAAAGAACCTTCTATGGAAATATCGCGTTTCGCTGATCAAATTTTACATACAATGTCATTATCAAAAGTAGAAGATTCTGGAGAATTATTAAAACAACTTGGTAAAATTATGGACAGATTTGATAGTAAAGACTTTGCAGAAGAGAAAAGTGGTTTCTTCTCACGCATGTTCAAGAAAGCGGATAAAATGATTGAACAAATCTTTAGTAAATATCAAACGATGGGGCGCGAAATTGATAAAGTTTATGTGGAAATTACGAAGTACCAAGATGAAATGAAAAAATCAATTGGTACGTTAGATGGTTTATATGAGCAAAACTTAAAATATTATTTAGGCTTAGAAAAGTACGTAGTAGCAGGAGAAATGTTATTAGAGCGTTTAAATACAGAATTAGTTCCAATGTATGAAGAACGCGTGCGTAATAATGACCAATTAGCAGGTATTGAATTGGAATCGCTTAAAAACTCTGTTGAAATTTTAGAACAACGTATTGATGATTTAGAAAAAGCACGTATGGTTGCGCTACTTACAGCACCACAAATTCGTATGATTCAACGTGGTAATAATAAATTAATCGGTAAAATCAATACAGCATTTATTACAACGATTCCTATCTTTAAAAATGGTATCATTCAGGCAGTAAATGCGAAACGTCAAAAGCTTGTTGCAGACTCTATGGCTGAACTTGATCGCCGTACAAATGAGTTACTTAAGAAAAATGCACAAAATATCGCAACGCAAAGTGTGGAAGTGGCAAGATTATCAGGTTCTTCAAGTATTAAGATGGAAACACTTGAGGAAACTTGGAACATTATTTCAAGAGGTATGCAAGAAACACAACAAATTGAAGAGCAAAATAAACGTGAGCGTGAAGAAAGCCGCAAGCGCATGGCTGCATTAACAGAGAACATCAAAAAAGAATTACAAGGATAAAGTGAAACTTTAATCAGCGGGGGGTTTGTTCATCTCCCCCCTGATTATTAGCCCACACCAATCGGGCATTTACGGGCAGCCCGATTCCCACTTAACTTCTTTGCTCCAGCCGAATTTTGAGGTGAAGTCTTACTTCCCTAAAATAGCGGGATAAATGAAAAGGCAATGAGGAATAGTCCTCATTGCTTTTTAGTTTTTCTTAACTAATGTAATGATTTTATTCACAACAAGTGGAATGATACTTAATAAGAGAACAAATCCCCAATCTTGCATTGTTAATGCATGCACACCGAATATATTTGCAAGGGGTGGGATTGTACAGTATTTTAGAAAGGAAGCAGGGAACGAGAAGAGTTGTCATGAATTTGTTGGAAATAATAAAGAGCCTCATAAAGTAATCTGGTACCTATGTCA